>JANOAF010000344.1:0-2638 GCA_031411015.1 Opitutaceae bacterium
CCACCGGCCGACGCCCAGGCCAAGAAGACCAAACAGCCGAAACCGGAGAAACGCTACGCCCAAGGCGCGCGCATCGACGCTGCGGACACTCTGCCGACCGGCGAATCGTTCCGCGATGTCGATGAATTCAAGCGCCACCTCCTGAAACGTCCCGAGCCCATCGTGCGCGGCCTTGCTGAAAAACTCCTGACCTACGGCACCGGCCACGCCATCGAGTTTGCCGACCGCGACGCCGTGGACGTCATCGTTCGCGACGCCGAGAAAAACAAATATGGTTTTAGGTCCCTCATCCACGCCATCGTGCAGAGCGAAATTTTCCTGAACAAATAGTCTTCCCTCCCCTCCAGAGTCTTGACTGCGGATTACACCGATTACGCGGATAAATCCCAATTCACCTCCAGCCAGCCGCGCCATCCGCGAAATCCGCGGTTAAAAACCTCCCTTTCCTTTATGCACGCCGACCACTCCCACGAGCACGCTCCCCGCCGCACCCGCCCCGCACCCGTCGCCCCCACGCCGCTCTCACCCGTCGCGCGGCAAGCCCTTTCACGCCGCACGTTCCTCCGCGCCGCCGGCGCCACGCTCGCGCTGCCGTGGCTCGAGTCGCTTCTTCCTAGCCGCGCCAGCGCCGCCGTCACCGGTGCGGCGGCCGCGATGGCCACGCCCGGCGGCGCGCCCCGCCGCCTGATTTGCATCTGCACGACCCTCGGTATCGAAGCCGAATCCATCTTTCCCAAAACACCCGGCCGCGCCTACGAAATCACGCCCTATCTCGAACCGCTGAAAACATTGCGCGACGACTTCACGCTCTTCTCCGGCGTGTCGCATCCGGAGGTGGACGGCGGTCACTCCAGCGAAGCTTGCTTCCTCACCGCCGCCCCTCACCCGCGCGCGAACAGCTTCCGCAACAGCGTTTCCCTCGACCAGTGGCTCATCGAGCAGATGCCGCCCGAGACTCGCTTTTCGCATCTCGCGCTCTCCACCTCGCCCACGCAGGAGAGTCTCTCCGTCGCCCGCAGCGGGGTGATGTTGCCCAGCGATTTCAAGCCCTCCGAGGTCTTCCGCCGTCTATTCATCAACGGCACGCCCGACGAAGTCGCAGAGCAGACCCGCCGCCTCGGCGAAGGTCGCAGCATCATGGACCTCATGGGCGACGAAGCCCGTCGTCTCCAGCGCCAGGTCGGCAAACGCGACGGCGAGCGGCTCGACGAATATTTCACGACGGTGCGCGAGGTGGAGCAGCGTCTGCACAAGTCCCAAGAGTGGGCCACGAAGCCGAAACCCTCGGTGAACGCCAAGGTGCCAGTCGATATTCCCGGCACGGCCGACTTTGCCGGCCAGACGCGGCTCATGTTCGACCTCATGCAGCTCGCGTTGGAGAACGATTCCACGCGCGTGATCACGTTCCGTATCCAAGGCCAGCAGAGCGTGCCCATCGTCCCCGGCGTCAACGAGGGCTGGCACAACCTTTCGCACCACGGCAAGGATCCCGCGAAGCTCGACCAGCTCCACAAGATCGAGCTGGAGCAGATGCGGCTCTTCGCCGCTTTCATCGCGAAGCTCAAGGGCACGAAGGAAGGCGGCGGCACGCTCCTCGACCACACGTCCGTCCTCTATGGCTCGAACATGGGCAACGCCTCGAGCCACGACACCACCAACATGCCGATCATCGTCGCGGGCGGCGGCTTCAGGCATGGCCAGTATCTCGCTTACGACCGCGAGAACAACGCCCCGCTGCCCAACCTCTACGTCGCGCTCGCGCGCCAACAAGGCCTCGACGTGCAGAAGTTCGCCTCCAGCAAAGCCACGAGCTTGCCGGGATTTGGCGGTGCCTGATTCCTCGCGCGCCCATGCCCCTCTCAACTTGGGTTCGTGCCTCAGCCTGCGTCGCCCTCTTCGCCGTCGCCTCGCTGGTGCCTTGCCTCCGCGGCGCAACGCCGCCCACCCCGCCCGCGCGACCCAACATCCTCTTCGTCATCAGCGACGATCAAAGCTGGGCACACACGAGCTTCGCCGGCGATCCGGTCGTGAAGACGCCGCACTTCGACCGCGTCGCGCGCGAGGGCGTTTATTTCTCGCGGTCGTTTTGCTCCTCCCCGTCGTGCACGCCATCGCGCGGCGCGATTCTCACCGGCCAGGCTTTCTGCCGGCTGGAGGAAGGCGGCAATCTCCTCAGTGCACTCGATAAAAAATTCGCCGTCTATCCCGATCTCCTCGAGGCCGCGGGCTACAGAGTCGGCTACACGGGCAAAGGCTGGGACCCCGGCGTATTCGAGGCGGGCGGACGCACCCGCAATCCCGCCGGCCCGGTGTTCAACACCGCGAAGCTCACGCCGCCGACCACCGGCATCGGCCAGACCGACTACGTGAAGAACCTCGAACTCTTTCTCGCCGCGCGCACCGCCGGCCAGCCGTTCTGTTTCTGGATCGGCACCAACGAGCCGCACCGCCCATATGAGGACGGCTCCGCACGACGCGCCGGCAAACGCCTCGCCGACGCGAAGCTCCCGGCGTTTCTCCCCGACGACGAGATCGTGCGCAGCGACTTCCTCGACTACGCGCTCGAGATCGAATGGTTCGACACGCAACTCGGCCGCGCCCTCGCGCTTCTCGAAGCGGCGGGCGAACTCGACAACAC
>JANOAF010000345.1:0-5645 GCA_031411015.1 Opitutaceae bacterium
CACTGGCGCGGGTGTTAGCCAATCCCGGGGGGGGCAGGGGCGTCGCGCGCGTTTCCCGCACAATCCCGGGGCGAGACGCCCGACCCACTCCCATAACCGGCGAGGTCGATGCCATTCGGCACCACCTCGATGGCGCCGGGCGTAAGCGCGAGGCGCTGGCCCATGTGGTCGGCGTAGAAGCGGCTCGGCGCCAGCAAGAGATCGGAGTCAGCTAGACGACGTTTGAGCGCGGCCCAGGATCTACTGCGATACGGCTCGGGCAGGCCGTCGAGAAACGTGTCCTCGCCCTGAAAGAAAGTCGCGATGGGTGCGCCGAGACGGCGCTTCAACTCCGCGCCGAAACCGGCGAGGAGCGCGTTGGAAAGGCAGATCAGGTCGGGCCGCGCCACGACCGCGAGCCACTCCAGCAGTTTGTCGAGTTCCTTCCGGAGCGGGCCCGCATCCACGTCGAGCATCTGCAGCATCATCTCGCCGTGCGTGCGCGCGGAGGTCATGTGGCTGCGTCGCGCCGCCCACTTGAGCAGGCCGGTGGAATTCAGCAGGCGGTCGACGGCCGCGGGGGTCTTGCGGAAAAGCGGGATTTTTTGCTGAAGGAAAACGTTAATTCCGCCAAAGAACACCGGGACATCCTTCGCGTTGGCGAGCATCGTCTCGTCGAGGATCAGCGGCAGATACATCGGCGCGATCGTGACGTCGTGGCCGGCGCGGTGGAGTTCGCGCGCGAGGGTGTTGTCCCTCATGCACGCGCCGCAGTAGTAGCTGCCGGTGCCAGCGGTGAGGAAAACGATTTTCACGCGGAAGGAAGAATTTCCAAAATCCATGCGAGCGGCTCGCCCGTGGGCTGCGAAAGACAATTCAGCCGGCCATAACACTCACCACCCGCATGCGCCGCGAGCGGCGTCGCAGCAATCTCCGGGGCGGCGGCGGCGAAAAACCCAATTGGCGCACTGACAAACGGAATCTGAAACCGATGCAACAGTGCACCGAGCGGAGCCTCGCCCGCTTCGATCGCGGCGCGTTGCTCGGGGGAGAATTGTGCGAGCGCCACCGCGATCACGCCGTATTCGACGACGCGAGCGGTGTCCGTCGTGCGCAGGAAAACTTCGCGGAGGTAGAGTTCACCCGCGCGGCGCGTTTGCAGGACATCGACGCGCAGCGGCGAGCCGTGGAATTCCGCCAGCGTCGAGGTCATGTCGCGCGCGTGGTCGAGCAGACGCCGTGCGGGGTCCGGCAATCGCGGGCCGGGCAGCGGGCGGAAAGTATCGAACGCCAGGTGGCACGACTCGCGCATGAATTTCCAGAGCGCCTCCGGCACACCCTGCGCGATGAATTGGTCGGCCGTTCCCACGATCGAGCGAAGGCGATCTCAGACGATCTTCGAGGTGCGATGCTGCGTGAGGAAAAATTCGTGCAGCAGCGTGTCGACGCAGAGCAGGCCGTCGCGGGAGAGGCGGACGTGCGTGGCGTCGACGGTAAGGAAACCCTCGGCGGCGAGGTGGCCGAGCTGCGCGGCGAAACGCTGGGCGAGATCGACGCCGAATTTTTCCTTGAAATAGCCGAGCACGACGCGGCCGAGCTTCATCTGGAGGATGAATTCGCGGATCATCCGCTCCTCCTGATTCGTGCGGAAGGCGCGCTTGGTGGGGCGCTGGCCGGCGTTGATTGCGGCGAGGTAGGGCTCGATCTCGGTGACATTCTGGTAGTGGACGCCGGCGGCGTGGGAGAACGACGCCACGCCGAGCCCGATGAGATCGGCGCCGCTCCAGAGTTCGTCGCGATAGAGGAATTTGGTGCGCTGCGGGTTGAGCACCGCGGTGTAGCCGCTGCCGACGGTGTAGCCGACGGCCTCGAGCGCGGCGAACGCCTCCTTGACCCAGCGGCGCTTCGTCATCCAGTCGGCGACCGGCGCGACGAGTTTTCCCTCGGCCTTCATTTCCTTGTAGATGGTCGTATTGTAGGGGATCTCCATCTGGTAGATGGTCACGCTGTCGGGGCGCAGCTTGATCGTCTCCTCGATGTTGCGCTGCCAGAGGGCCTCGGTCTCCTCCACCATGCCGGCGATGAGGTCGATGTTGATTTGGGCAAAGTTCTCGGCGCGGGCGCGTTCGTAGGCGGCATAGACTTCGCCGGAGCGATGCGCGCGGCCGTTGATTTCGAGCACATGGTCGTCGAAGTGCTCGATGCCGAGGCTCAGCCGCGTGACGCCCACCTGTTTAATTGCGGCGAGCTTCGCGGCGTTGAGGGTGCCGGGCTCGCCCTCGAACGCGACCTCCTCGGCCTCGTCCCACGGGAGGATCGCCTTCAGCTGATCGGTGAGCTCGTGGAGCTGTTTCGCGGACAGATACGAAGGCGTGCCGCCGCCGAAATAAACGAAGTGGGGCTTGCGGCCGCGGTAGAGCGGGCGCGCAGCGATCGACTTCAGCTCGGCGACGGTGGCGTCGAGGTAGGTCTGGATTTCCTTGGCGTTCTTGTCGGTGTAGACGCGGAAGTAGCAAAAATGGCAGCGCTTCCGGCAAAACGGGATGTGGTGATAGAGCCCAAGCTTGGCGCCGGGCACAGGCGCGGAATCGAGGGCCGCCTCGACCTCGACGTTCTGCTCCTCGGACCAAAAGGAGAACGGCGGGTAATTGGAGATGAAATAGTTTCCCGCGAGCGTGGAGGTCTTCGGTGACGTGGGGGCGGGACTAGCGGTGTTCATGGTGCAGGTGACGGAAAACGATGAGGAGCCTCACGCAAAGGACACGGAGGACGCAACGGTTTGGTTGGGGGATAACAAACTCTGCGCCTTGGCGTCCGTGGCGAGTGGCATGATTGACACGCTTGACGGATTTCGCGGACGAAAGACGCACCGTCCAGAATAGCTCATTTCCCGCGCAACGCAAAGACCGTGCCCTTATCACCGCCGACGATGATGAGCCCGGAACCAAAGGCTGGCGACGCGACGAGCGCTTCGCCGAGATCGAGGCGCCAGAGTTCGTCGCCCTTGTCCAAACTCGCCGCGTAGAGACGTCCGTCGGTCGAGCCAAAGAGCACGCCATCGGTAAACACAATCGGCGAGCCCTCGACGCGCCCACCGGTCTTGAATGTCCAAACGCCCTGCCCGCTCAGGCGGTCGATCGCGTGGAGTTGTTTGTCGCGCGAACCGAGGAGCACAAGGCGCTCGTTGACCGCGGGCGCGCTCATGAAGGGAAGCTGCCGGTCCTCGTAGGTCCACGCAACTTTGCCGCCGACGACATCGAAGCCGACGGCCTGGTTCGCGTAGTTGCCGCAGAACGCCATCGTGCCGAAGGTGCCAATCGAGGCGGGGATTTGCGCGCTGGTGGGGATTTTATGGACGAGCGTGCCGTCTTTGAGATTGATGACGTGGAGCTGCGCATCGCAGCCGCCGAACACGAGGAAACGTCCGTCGACGACAGCGGGTGAGCCGTTGATGGGCTCGTCGGCCTTGTAGGTCCACACGACCTTGCCGTCGGCAGCGTGGAGCACGTGCGTGGTGCCGTCGTAGCCGTTGAGCAGCACCCAATCGGCGGTGCCGTCGGGTGAGCGGATGGTGACGGCACCAGCACTGATCTTGTCCTCGCTCAAAAATTTCCAGGCCTCGGCACCGGTGTCGGCCGCGAGCGCGTAGAGGCGGCCGTCGTTCGAGGATAAAAACACTTTTCCACCAGCGAAAGCCGGAGCAGCCATGATCGCGTCCTTGGTTTCGAACTTCCAGAGTTCCTTACCCGTGGCGGCCGCGAGGGCGTGGAGCGTGCCCTTGATCGTGCCGACGTAGACGCGGCCATGGGCGATGGTGGCCTCGGCTTGGATCGAACCGTTCGCAGCGAAGGTCCACGCGGTGACAGGATTCAGGGGCAGTTTAACGGCGACGCTGCCGCTCAGGGCGGGGCCGCCGCGGGTCATGGGCCAGGATACTTCGGGAGCCGGCGCGGCGGTGGTAGATTTTTTCGCGGAGTCTGAGGCGGGGCGGTCGCCGCAGGCGGTGAGGGCGAGCGTAGCGAGCGCGAGGAAGGAGCGCGTTGACCTCAACGCGCGTGGCCTGCGACACGGCTCCCGAAAGCGCGTTGGGGTCAACGCGCTCCACCTCAAAGCTTCAGATTCCGAAGGCATCGCGATAGAGTGCGACAAAGTCCGCGGCTTGCAACGACCGCGGGTTGAACTTGCCGGTCCATTGGCGGGTGGCGTCGTCGGCCAACGCGGTGAAATCCAGCGCACGCGCATCAAGCGGCGGCAGTGCGCTCGCCGCGACGAGCTCGGCCACCCAAGCATCGAGCGGGCGCGCCGCAGGCGGCAATAGCTCCGCGAAGTGCGCGTAGATCGCGGCCGCGGCAGAATCGGAGGCGTTGAAACGCAGCACGTGCGGCAACATCACGGCGATGGCGTGGCCGTGGACGACGTTGTGGCGGGCGGTGAGCGGGTTCGCGGCGGCGTGCGTAGCACCGAGCATGGAGTTTTCGATCGCGAGGCCGGCGAGGGCGGCGCCGAGCATCATGTGGCCGCGGTCGTCGAGCGAGGCGCGGCCGGCGATCACGTTGCCGATGGCGGCGGCGAGATGGCGGAACGCAGACTCGGAATAGACGGAGGAAATCGCGTTGCGCTTCGTGGTCACGGCGGACTCGAGAGCGTGCGCGAGGGCGTCGAGGCCGGTGAGAATGGCGACCGATTTCGGCTGCGACGCGGTGAGTTCGGGATCGAGGATGGCGGCGCGCGCGAGGGCCTTGGGATCGCCGCAGGCCATTTTCTCGTGGGTATCGTCGCGACTCACGAGGGCGTAGGACTGGCATTCGCTACCGGTGCCGGCAGTCGTGGGAATCGCGATGAGCGGAAGGAGCGGCTTGGCGACCTTACCGTAGCCGTGGTAGTCACGCATCGCCCCACCGTTGGTGAGGAGAAAATTGGCGGCTTTCGCGGTGTCGAGACTGCTGCCACCGCCGAGGGCGACGAAGCAGTCAAATTTTTTCCCGCCGGCAAAATCACGGCACGTCGCGACGTCGGACTCAGTGGGATTTTCGTGCGCGTGATCGTAGAGGGCGACAGGGATGCCGGCGGTATCGAGGAACGCGGTGGCGCGCGCGGCGTGGCCGGCGCGGATGAGGCCGCGATCGGTGACGAGCAGGACCGACGTGCCGCCGGCGTCGCGCACGCAAGCGGGCAATTCCTTCAACGCGCCGGGGCCGAAGACGAGCTTGGGTGACGGGCGCGAGGAGAAGGATTCAGGCATGGGCGCGGCGGTTCGAAAGTAGGACGGGTCGGTGACCCGCCCTTGGGGCGCGTGGGGTGTTCGAGGGCAAGGGCGGGTCACAGACCCGCCCTACTTCGGAACGAACGAATTCGGCCACGTGCATCGCCAATCACACCGCGACCAAATCGCCTTGGAGGGCGCGGCGGCGGTAGAGGAATTCGAAGAGGTTGCCCTCATGCGGCTGCTCCCATTGCACGCGCATCGTGGAATACGGCCCAAGGTTCAGGCGTTCGATGTTCGTGCTCGTCATGAGGTCGGCGCACCACTCGCGGTCCGTGGTAAACGCGGAGACCACGAGCGATTCGCCAATCTGCTCGATCATTTTCGCCTGCGGGACTTGGAGCACGCTCGCAAAGGGGAAGCCATACTCGGTGTTCGCGAGCGGGTGATCGAGGTCGTCGCA
>JANOAF010000346.1:0-3117 GCA_031411015.1 Opitutaceae bacterium
GGCTGCGTTACTCGATCCCCGGCGGCAAGGCCTACCTGACCCTCTCGAATTACCGGACCACCCAAATCGACAATCCCTCCGCCTTTGGCAGCGCCGGCGATATTACGAACATTTGGACCAACCTCGGCTACAAGGATCCCAAATTGACGACGACGACCGCCTCCGGGTTCGCGTATTCCGATCCGAGTTCCCGGAAATTGGAAGGGTGGGAGGCCGAGCTGACCGCCAACCCGACGCGCAACATCACGCTCTCGATCAACTATTCGCATCCGATCACTTACCTCGTGAAGGAGAGCGAAGACCGCAAGGCCTACGTCGCCGCCAACCGGGCGGAGTGGGAAGCGGGCGCGAAAGCCGCCCAAGGCGCCGTGATTAATGGCAAAACCATCCTTGATCCGACGCTCATTCAAGCCGCGCTGCTGAACATCGACAACAGCCTCAACGGACTGACGACGGGCACGCTGGAAAATAATCTGGTGCGTCACCGGATTAATCTCACCGGGGCCTACAGCTTCCGGTAAGGCACGCTGAAGGGCCTGCGCTTGAGCGCCGGGGGCCAGTATCGCGGCCACGGCAAGAACGGCAGCCGCGACGCCCGGCTCAAATTCGGCATCCCGGACAGCGCCCCAAATCCGACGGTGCTGCAAAACACGCAGGCGGCCTTCGACTACCTGTGGACGCCGCCGGCTTGGAAAAACTCCCTCGTGGTCGGAGCCAGCTACACCCGTCGTATCGGGAAGTATCAGACGCGGTTCCAGCTCAACGTCACCAACCTGTTGGATGATCTCGAGCCGATCTGGGGCCGCAGCGGTGCGACCGGCAATGGTAACTCCGCGTATACCACGCTCGCGACCAATCAGCTGTTCGCCGGCAACGCCCGCCAACAGGTCCTGACGAGCTTCCTGAACCCCGATCCGCGCAAGCTCACCCTTACGACTACGATCACGTTCTAAGCCGCAGCGCGGTCCCCCGAGTCACGTCGCGCCAACTCCTCCTAGCACGACGGGGCCACCACCGAAAGCGTCCGCCTCATTTTTTATACCCATGAACCTTCGCTCAACCTTGCTCCTCGTCTGCGCACTGGGCTTATCGCTCACCAGCGCGGAATCCGCCGCTACGCCCGCCGCCGCAAACTCGCCCACCGCCCGCCAGCCCGATGGCCCCGCAACGGTGACGCTGTCCGGCGAACTCAAACAATGGCACAATGTCACCCTCGACCTCGCCGGCCCCTTCGCCACCGAGACGGACACCGCGCCGAATCCCTTCACCGATCGCCGCTTCGACGTCACCTTCACCCATGAGTCCGGCACGCCTTCTTACCGCGTGCCCGGCTACTTCGCCGCCGACGGCCAGGCGGCCAACACCTCGGCCAGTAGCGGCACGGTCTGGCGCGCTCACCTCTCGCCCGACAAAACGGGTCGCTGGAATTACCGCATCAGTTTCGCGACCGGCCCGGGTGTCGCCACGGCCGGCGGCGGCTCGACCCTCGCGCCCTTCGACGGCGTGACCGGCTCGTTCACCGTCGCTGCGACCGACAAGACGGGCCGCGATTTCCGCGCTCACGGTCGCCTCACCTACACGGGCGGCCATTATCTCCGGTTCGCCGGCACCGGTCGGCCCTTCCTCAAGGCCGGGCCCGATTCGCCCGAGACCCTGCTCGCCTACGCCGACTTCGACGGCACCGTCTCGTTGAAAAAAGGCGTGCCTATCAAAACGTGGCACCCCCACGTGGGCGATTGGCGTCAGGGCGACCCCGCCTGGCAAAACGGCAAAGGGAAAGGCCTCATCGGGGCGTTGAACTACCTCGCCGCCAAAGGCCTGAACTCGTTCTCCTTCCTGACCTATAACGCCGCCGGCGATGGCGACAACGTCTGGCCCTTCACCGCGCGCGACGACAAATTCCACTACGACTGCTCCAAGCTCGACCAGTGGGAAATCGTCTTCGCTCACGGCACCCAGCTCGGCCTGCACCTGCATTTCAAACTTCAGGAAACAGAAAACGACGACCAGCGCGTCGGCCAGGCCAAGCGCACGCCCGGCCCGGTCCCCGAAGCCCTCGACGGCGGGGCCACCGGTCCGGAGCGCAAACTCTACTACCGCGAACTCATCGCCCGCTTCGGCCACCACCTCGCACTCAACTGGAATCTCGGCGAGGAGAACACCCAAACCGCCGACGAGCAGCGCGCCATGGCCGCCTACATTGCCGCCACCGATCCGTATCACCACAATCTCGTCATCCACACCTTCCCGGAGGAGCAGGATCGAGTTTATCAGGAGCTGTTGGGCGCAAAATCCGCCCTGAGCGGTGCCTCGCTGCAAAACGAATGGGATCACGCGCACCAAAGAATCCTGCACTGGGTCCGCGCCTCGGCCGCCGCCGGCCGGCCCTGGATCGCGGCCAACGACGAGCAAGGTCCGGCCTGGGGCGGCGTGCCCCCCGACCCCGGTTATCGTGGCTTCGATGGCAAAACCACCACGCAGGGCAAAGTCGCCGGCTACGATCTGCACGACATTCGCAAGGCCACCCTCTGGGGCACACTCATGGCGGGCGGCGCGGGCGTGGAATATCTCTTTGGCTACCGCTTCGCTGAAAATGATCTCGTGCTCGAGGATTTCCGCAGCCGCGACCAGACGTGGACCTACTGCGCCAACGCAATCGAGTTTTTCACTCGCGAAAAAATTCCCGTGGATAAAATGGCCAACGCGGATGAACTCGTCGGCAACCCCGCGCACGACAACTCCCGCTACTGCTTCGCGCAATCCGGCCAACTCTACCTCGTGTATCTGCCCACAGGCGGCCCCACCGAACTCGATCTCAGCGCTGCCGCCGGCACCTTCACCGTCGCCTGGTTCAACCCACGCACCGGCGGAGCCCTGCAAGCCGCGAACGCCGTCACCGGCGGAACCAAAGTCAGCCTCACCGCGCCCACCACCGACGACTGGCTCGCGATCGTGCGCCGGCCCTGATCCCGCCGTGCGCGCCACAGCCGAGATTCTCGACCGCTACGACGTGATCTCGGACAGCCGCGCGAAGGGCTACGAACTCACGCTGGTGGGCAATCCCACCCCGAATTGGCGGATCGCCGTCAGCGGGGCGAAGAACGAAGCCAGCGAGTC
>JANOAF010000347.1:0-2062 GCA_031411015.1 Opitutaceae bacterium
GGGCGCTGTTCCAATGCGTGCCGCGAATGAGCAGCAGATGTTCGTTGGTGGGCGTTTGTGGATTCATGGTGTGGGCTGAAATTAAGGGTTAGAGCTCAACGAGCGTCTTGAAGCCGCCGTAAGCCATGCGTTTGCAGTCCACGATGCCCTTGGACTCTTCGCACATCGCGGCGACGCGCGGGTCGGCCATGATCTTCTTGATTACGGTGTCGCGATGTTTACGGGACTTGAACACGGCCCACGCGAAGATGACCACTTCGCCCCTCCTCGCTTTCGCGAGCTTGGGAAAGGGAATCATCGGCGCGGCGCCGGGGTCATCGAGGGCGGTCTCGCGATACTCCAACGCTCCGAGGTCGCGCCAGATTTTGCCCGCCTTGCGGGCGAGCTTCTGGTAGGCGGCGAGCTTGCGTTGTTTGATGGTGAGGACGAATCCGTCTACGTATTGGCTCATGGTCGTGTTGTTGGATGGTCATGGGTGCTTGGAGGCTTTCGCGTTGCTCCCCTTGCGGAGAGAAGCGTAGTCCTTAAAAACATTCTTCCCGGCTTTGCTTAGCCATCGCCGAAGCGCGGCGCGGTCAAGTTCCGAAACGTGCGTGAACAACGCCTCGGCGGCTAAGTGCTTGCCCATGGCCTTGAGCGCCGGTTCGCCCAGTGCCTGGCCATTCCAGAACAGCAGCGCGGCCATGCCGGCCTTGGTGGAGTAGCCCACGACCGGATAGTCGTCGATGAACCACACCGGCGCTCCATGCCAGACTTTGGAGGCGGCTTGCGGCAGCGCGGCGTCAATCTCGCTACGCAGGGCGTCGCAAACCGCGGCCAATTCCGGGGTCTGCTTTCTGGCGTATTCGGAGATGACGCCAGCGTTGGAGGAAGGCGTGGTGACTTTCGATGCTCGGTTGGGGTTAGCAGTCATAGCATGGATTCACTGAGACGGAGTTTCGTTGGTGATGTCGTAGGCGGAGGCGCGCTCCGCTTCGAGCGGGCGAATCTCAAAGCGCAGACCGTATTGCACGCAGGGATTTTGGGCAGCGAGTTCGGCGGCATCCTGAAGATTGTGCGCCACGATGAGCCAGTAGCCACCAATGACTTCCTTGGCTTCGCCGAACGGCCCGTCGGTGGCGATGCCGGACTTGGAAACCATCGCGGCCTCGGTGCTCAGCCGCGAGCCCGGTTTGAAGCGGCCCGTCTCCAGATTGCGCGAATACCAATCGTAGAATTTCGCGATAGCGGCCTCTATGTCCTCCTTCGACGCGTCTTTGTCCCATTGACCTCGGGAGATGACGAGGTAGTTGGCGTTGGTGCTCATGGCGTTATTTGTCCGAGGGACAGTCCCTCGTTTCATCCTTCATCATGGCGGCCCAACGGCGTTGCATTTCATCAGGGGCTACCTTTTCGATTTCATGCTGGATCATCCACTTGTGGCCGAACGGATCGCGGACCGCAGCGCAACGGAAACCGTAGAACATGTCGGTCGGCGGCATCTCCACGGTCGCACCGGCAGCACTCGCGCGGGCGGTGGCCGTGTCGGTGTTCTCCACCATCAGACAGAGTTTTACAGCAGTGCCATCGAGTGTCTGCGGCGACTTGTTGCCCCAGGCGAGATTCTCGTCGGCGAGCATGAAGTGACTGCCGTTGAGCATGATTTCCACGTGACCAATCTTGCCCGATGCAGGGTCTGTGAGCCGGTAGAGTTCCGTCGCCCCGAAGGCACTCTGATAAAACTCGATCGCCTTGCTCGCGTCCCGCACCGTGAGGTAGGGGCTCATTGGAGGGTAGTTGTTGGGTGGTGTGTTCATGTTGTTGTTCGGTTGGGTTGTTGTGTTCAATCGCGGGATCACCGCTTCAGGGCGACCACGGCGCCGAGGTCAGCAAGTCCTTTCTCAAATTGCGGGCCGCACATCTTGTCGCAATCCATGAAGATGCTGACGAGCTTGCCCATGAAACCGTTTTTGCCATACATGGCCCATGTGACGACGGTCTTGTCGCCGTCGGGCTTGAAGGTGAAGTCCACGGTGGCCACGCCTTCCATCGGGCGAATCCAATCCATGCGCATACGGACGAG
>JANOAF010000348.1:0-21603 GCA_031411015.1 Opitutaceae bacterium
GCAAAATCCATGGCGCTGCCGGCCGGTCCGCTCGGGCAGGGCGCGTGGCGTTTCGAGGTGCTGCCGACCTGGGGCAAGCTGCCCGAGGGGAAAACGTTTACCTCGACGCACGGCGGCGCGGCCGTCGACAAGGCGGGCAACATCTACATGAGCTCGGACGGTCCCGACGGCATTTTCGTCTTCGCGCCCGATGGGAAACTGCTCCGCACGATCGCGCCGGAGCACGCCAATCTCCACGGCATCATGATTCGCGCCGAAGGTGGGAAGGAGTTCATCTACGGCGCGGTCAACAAGGCGCCGGGCAAGGCCGTGAAGCTCACCCTCGACGGCAAACTCGAGTGGACGATTGAGAAACCCATGCAGAGCGGTTTCTACGATCAGCCCGCCGACACGAAAAAGAAGCCGGCGAATTTCTCCCCGACCGGCATCGCCGTCGGTCCCGACGGTCGCATTTACCTCGCCGATGGTTACGGCGCGAGCGTCATCCATGTTTTCGGTGCCGACCAGAAATACGTGAAGACGATCGGCACGCGCGGTGAGGGCGACAACCAGTTCAAGACCTGCCACGGCATCGCGCTCGACACCCGCTTCAGCCCCGCGCGCCTGCTCGTCGCCGACCGCGAGAACAAGCGGCTCGTGCACCTGGATCTCGACGGCAAATGGCTCGGCGTCGTCACGACCGACCTCCGCCGCCCGTGCGCGCTGTCGTTCCGCGGTGACGTCGTCGCCGTCGCCGAACTCCAAGGCCGCGTCGCCATCATCGACAAGGCCGGCAAGATCGTCTCCACCCTCGGCGACAACCCCGATCAGGCCCAGTGGGCCAAGTTCAACCTCGCGCCGCAATTCTGGCAGGACGGCATCTTCATCGCCCCCCACGGCCTGACCTTCGACAAAGACGGCAACCTCTTCGTGCAGGACTGGAATTTCGTGGGACGGTTTACAAAGCTGAAGAAAGTCGCGGCGGCGAAGTAGGCTACTGTGGTGGACGAAGCCATGCTGAAAGGCCTACGCGTGCCTTCCCTTAAACGTCAGTTCCGCCACGCCGCTTTTGTCGAGGTGGCCGAGGTTGAGGGCGACCATTCGGTCGAATTGTAATTTTGTCGCGGCGGCGAGCGGGAGGTTGAGGCCGGTTTGCGTGCCGAGCGTCCACGCGATGGTGGAATCCTTCGCGGCGTGCGCGCCTGAGAAGTAGCAATCGTGCGCGCGGTTCTGCATGTCTTCGCCGTCGGTCTTGAGCACTTGAGAATTCGCACCGGTCTGGAGAAACACCTCGCGCAACGTGTCGAGGTTGAGCCCGAGTGCCGAACCGAGGCCGAGGCCTTCGGCGAGAGCGCAGGTGTTGATGTTCATGACCATATTCACGAGCGCTTTCACCTGGGCAGCCTGACCGGTCGGTCCGATGTGGCGGAGCGCGGCGCTGAGTTTTTCGAGGATGGGCTTCACCCGCGCGAACGTCGCGGCGTCGCCGCCGCACATGAGATAAAGCGTGCCGGCGCGCGCTTGCGGAATCGACGAGGCCATACAGCCCTCAAGCGTGACGGCACCAACCGCTTTTGCGCGGCGCTCGACCTCGACATGCGTGGCCGGCGTGATCGTGGCACAGTTGACGAAGGTCCGGCCCTTCGCGCCGACGAGGAGCGAGTCGCCTTTTTCGGCAAACACGCCGAGCTGCGCGGCGTCGTCCGTGACGACGGTGAAAATTACGTCCGCCGCGGCGGTAACTTCCGCGAGCGAGCGTGCGCTCTTCGCGCCAATCTCGGCGGCGAGGGCGTCCGCGCTGGCGGCGTGAACATCATAGACGGCGGTAACCGCGTAACCGCAGTCTTTAAGCCGGCGAGCCATGTTGGCTCCCATGCGACCGACTCCGACAAAGGCGATGCGTTCGGAACTCATAGTTTTTTTGGACGAGATTCAGGTTGGTGTTTCAGTGTGATTCAAAAGGCCGGAAGGATGGGGTCCGGTGTCGGCCAGCGCGCATGCGCGCGCTCCGAGAAGCGCCCGCAAGCGGGCTGACCTACGAAATTCCGAATTCGTTTCGACAACGCGGAGAGGTTCGCGGCCGATTGCACCGGTCCGGCCAAAACGCTTACTTCAACTCCGCGGCGTGAAACGCCTGCCAGTCGTCCAGGGCGTTGAGTTCGCAGGCGGAACTTGTGACGGAGCCATCCTCTTGGTAACCGGCCCCGGCACGAATTTCCTGTGAGAGCGGCTCGGCGTGGTGGTAGTTGAGGATCGCCGTGTTGAGCCGGTGGATGGTGTTGCGGTCGAGCTTCACGCCGGGCTGGGCCTTTACCCACGCTTCGAATTGCGCGTAGGTGGGGCGCTTGTCGCCGACGAATTTTTTCACGGCGTCGGCATTCAGGTTCAGCGCGCTCACGACCATTGTGTCGTAGCCCTTGCCGATGCCGGGGTAGCCGGCGGCGAGTTTACCGCGGGCTTCGAGCGAGACCTTGAGCCAGAGACGCGGGAGGTGCAGCACACCGAGTGGGCCGGAGACGTTGCACGGAATCATGGGGACGTGGGACATGGGCGGAGGGATTTGGGTTTTGCCGTTGGGTGGGGGAACGCGCGGCGTCAAACGGCGGTGACACGAGCGCGAATGATTTTCCCGTCACGAAACTTTGCAGCGCCGAGCCGGGGAGGGTCGAAAGTGAAACGCGCCCGTGCGCGCATTGGCAAGCGCGCCGCGGCATTTTTTGGTCGCGTCATACGGCGGCGCGCGGATGTTTCGAGACTCCCCACCCGACGATGCGCTCCACTGTTTTTCCTGGTCTCGTTTTTGCGTTGGTCATCTCGGCCGTATCGGTGTCGCACACCGCGGCCGCGCCCGCACCGAAACCCAACATCATTTTCCTCCTCGCCGACGATCTCGGCTACGGCGACATCGGGGCGTTTGGGCAGAAAAAAATCCGCACGCCGAACCTCGACCAACTCGCGCGCGACGGCATGAAGTTCACGCAGCATTACTCGGGGCACAACGTTTGCGCTCCGTCGCGTTGCACGCTGATGACGAGCAAGCATCCCGGTCACGCTTACATCCGCAACAACCGCGGCGGTATGGGCGTCGGCAGTTCCACCGAGGGCCAGGAGCCGGTGCCCGCCGGCGAGCTCAAGCTTCCGCTCACGTTGAAAAAACTCGGCTATGCTACCGGCGGCTTCGGAAAGTGGGGCCTCGGCGGCGTCGGCAGCAGCGGCGATCCGAATGATCAGGGCATGGATCTTTTTTTCGGCTACAACGATCAGGCCGTCGCGCATAATTTTTATCCGACGTCGCTCTGGCGAAACCGCGAGCCCGTGCCGTTGCGCAACATCGGCTTCAGTGCGCACCAGAAACTTCCCGCCGGCACCGACCCGAAAAATCCCGCGAGCTACGCGAGCTTCACCGGCACTGACTACGCGCCTGACCTCATCAACGAAGCCGCAAGGAAATTTCTCCGCGAGAACAAGGACCGGCCGTTTTTCCTCTATTACCCGACCACCGTGCCGCACCTCGCGCTGCAAGTGCCCGAAGATTCGCTCGCGGAATACAAGGACGCGTTTCCCGAGGAGCCCTACACCGGCGACCGCGGCTACCTTCCGCACCGCACGCCCCGCGCCGCCTACGCCGCCATGGTCACCCGCCTCGATCGCGAGATCGGGAAGCTGCTGGCGATGGTCGACGAGTTTGGCCTGCGCGAAAAAACCATCGTCGTCTTCACGAGCGACAACGGCCCGCTCTACGACCGGCTCGGCGGCACCGATGCGGAATTTTTCAACAGCGCCGGTGGCCTGCGCGGTTTCAAGGGCGGCTATTATGAAGGCGGTTTCCGGGTGCCCTGCCTCGTGCGCTGGACGGGAAAAATCGCGCCCGGTGCCACGAACGCGCGCGTCACCGGTTTCGAAGATTGGATGCCGACGCTGCTCGAACTCATCGGTGCGAAATCGGAAACCCCCGCCGGCATCGACGGCATCAGCTTCGCGCCGACCCTTCTCGGCCGCGCGCAGCCGGAGCGGCCCTTTCTCTACCGCGAGTCGCAGGCCTACGGCGGCCAGCAATGCGTGCGCGTCGGCGACTGGAAGGCATTTCGCAACAACTTGAATCCGGCGGTCAGTGGAAAGAAGAAGCAGGCCCTGGCCGCCAGCACCGCGATTGAACTCTACAATCTAAAAACCGATCCGGCGGAAACGACGAACGTCGCCGCCCAGCATCCCGAGATCGTCGCGAAGCTCGCGGCGATCATGAAGGAGCAGCACGTGCCGACGAAACTCTGGCCCATCCGCGCGCTCGACGAGGCGGCGGCCCGCTAGGCGCGGATGTTATCGGGCGGCGGCACCGCGCGCGGTTTCCACCAGAGAATGACGCCGCTGATGATCTGGGCGAGGAGCGCGAGGCAGACGAAGAGCGCGAGCAGTTGCGTGGGCAGCCCCCACAGTTCGCCCGTGTGCAGCGAGTGCGAGAAGTGGATATACCAGTTGCCCGCGCCGATCCCGCGCGTGCCGTGGACTTGCAGCGCCTCGCCGGTAAACGGATGAACGTGGACGATGCTCCGCCCACCCGGCGTGTGGTCCTCGGGGAAACGCAACTGCACGCGAAACGTCCCGCGCGGATTGAAGGGCGGGCTGAACGACACCACCGTTGCCCCCGGGAGCGCGGCCTCGGCGAGCCGCACGACATCGTCGAGCGCAATGCGCGGAGCGTCGGGCTGCGGTTCCACCCACGGCGGGCGCGGCGGCGGGGCGTTGCCGGTTACTTGGCGAATCCACGGATCGAACGTGGACGCAAAGCTCATCGTCACGCCCGTGAACGCGACGATGAGCAGAAACACCGACGAGTAGAGGCCCGCGATACTGTGCAGCTCAAAATTGAAACGGCGAAACGCCAGCCGCCCGTTGAACCACACGATGCGCAGCGGCCACCACAGCCACAGTCCGCTCACGGCGAGTCCGAGCGTCAGCGCCGTGGCGAGGCCGACCATCCACGCGCCGGTCGAGCCGAGCATCAGCTTGAGGTGGAGCTCCGTCACCCGCCGCATGAAACCCTCGCGCGCCGGTCGGCTGCCGAGTTGTTCGCCTGTGGTCGGATCGAAGGAGAACATACGCCCGCCGCCCGCGAGCATCCGCAGCGTGTCGCCCGGATGGTCGGGTAATTTAATGCCGCCGATGGCGCGGCCTTCACGCGGATGCTGCTCGCGAAAGCGCGCGACCAGCGTGTCGAGCGACACGCGGCGGGTGTTGGGCGTGGCGCGGAGGAGCTGCGGATTCAGCGCGGCGTCGAGCTCGTGCTCCCAGACCATCAGCGCCCCCGTGCCGGCGAGCACGAGAATGACGCCGCCTGCGACTAGACCGACCCAGCGGTGCAGCCACAAAATAATTTTCCTGAAGGTCATCGGAGTTAGGGGTGATCGACGCCGCGCGGCCGCGGGTCTGCGGCGAATTGCAAGCCGGCTCAGTCCGTCGTCGTAGTTTCGTCTTCGATTTCGATTTCCACGTTGATTGCGGTCGCGAGGGTGTGGGCACCGCCACCGGTGAACAGGCCCTTCACGGGGCTGACGTCGGAAAAATCGCGGCCGCGTGCCACGACGATATGGCCGGTGTTCACGAAGCAATTGTTCGTCGGATCGTAGTCGATCCAGTCGGAGCCTGGGATGTAGACGGAGACCCAGGCGTGAGAGGCGTCGGCGCCGCGGAGGCGGGGTTTGCCGGGCGGAGGCGTCGTGAGCAGGTATCCGCTCACGTAGGCGGCAGGGAGACCGTGTTGGCGCACGCAGCTGATGAAGAGATGGGCGAAATCCTGACAGACGCCGCGGCGATGTTCGAGGACGGTGGCGAGCGGGGTCGAGACCGTGGTGGCTTTCGGGTCGAAGGTGAACAGTTTCCCGAAACGCGTCCCGAGGGCGGCGAGCCATTCGAACGCGGGGGGATCGCCGGCGTCGAGGCCCTCCGCGAGGGCGAGGGCACCGGGCACGAGCGGGACGTGCGGCGACGCGTGTAGAAATTGTTCGAGGGAAAAATAGGAGCCGCTGGCGATGACGTCGGTGACCTCGGTGCGGGCGACGGAGAGGCGAGGCGTGGTGCCGGCAGCTGGGAGCGTGGGCTCCGTGCGGCGGACGAGACTACGGCTCGTGATCGCGAGATCGGTGTGGGGCTCGCGCAGGGTGAACAAGTGGTGCTTGTTGCCGAAAATATCGGGGCGCGTGGTGAGGTCGCCCGGCTGGGGACGGATCTCGAGTTCGAACGCTTCGCAGCGCTGGACACTTTCCTGGCGCGGCTGGAGATGTAGGGACTGCCACGCGGCGGTGGCCGAGGAACGGTGGCGGTAGCGAGTGTGATGCGTGACGCGGTAGAGGGACATGGTGGGCGTCACGTTACTTCGGAGCTTCCGTGTGAATGAAGTAAACCTGCGTGAGGAGGTCGCTGAATTCGGCGAGCGTGGCGGAGGCTTCGTTGAGAAACGCGGCCGTGGGCGCGGGCTCGGCGGCGAGCACCTGGGCGTCGAGGCTCCGCAGATGGCTCAAGAGCCGGAGGGCAGTGGCGCCGATCGTCGCGCCATCGCGGGCAGTGAGATCCTCGGGCAGGGCGAGGAGGTGCTCGTTGAGGCGGTCGGCGATCCAGCGGAGGCCGCGGGGATTTTCCGCAGCGGCGTAGAGCCACGTGAGGACGGAGGAGGGCTGGAATGCTCCGTGGTAGGTTGTGCGGTAGCTGAAAAGCGAGTCGGCGAAATGCAGGAGCGTTTGCAGGCGAAACTCGGTGGGCGCGCCGCGGCCGAGCAGGTGGCGCGTGAGGTAGATCAGTTTCTGCCCGCGCTCAAGGTGGCGACCGAGCGTGAGAAAACGCCACGCGATATCATGGGCGAGCGTTTCGTTGGCGATGGTTTCGAGGGCGGTGAGATGCGGGGCGAGATCACCGGGCACGGGCGGCTCGTCGGCGGCGAGCGCGGCCCGGAGATGGCGCAGGCTGCGCCAGGCCTCGGGCGGGAAACGGACCTTGGCCTGCTCCAGATTGCGGATGAGGCTCGCGAGGTTGCTCGACAGACTGGCGGGGAGCGACGGATCGTCGTTCGCTTTGTGGAGGAGGGCTTCGAGTTGTTCGAGCGTGGCCTTGCGCGGGACCGTAGCGCCCTGCGTCTCGAGGAGCAGGCGCACGGCGGACTCGGCCACGGTGGGATCAAGGGCGGCGATTTCGTCGCGGAGGACGGGGCCGATTTTTTCCCGGAGCCGGGTGAGGGCAGTGGTGCGTTCGAGGTAACGACCGAGCCAGTAGAGATTGTCGGCGAGACGGCTCGGCGTGTCGTTGGGGCGGTGAACAATGTCGACGAGCGCGGTGACGGGCGGCGGTGGCGTGGGGGTGCCGGGATGAAGGACCCACGTGTCCTTGGTGACGCCACCGTGTTGGAGGGTGACGATGGCGTCGTCGCCGGCGGGATGAAAGCGGGTGAGGCCACCGGGCATGACGCGGTAGTCGCCGTCTTCCCAAGTGACGTAAGCGCGAAAGATATACGGTGCGGGGCGGAGGGCGCCTTTGATCCAAGCGGGCGTGGAGCCCAGGTGGACCCGCTCCTGACCGCAGAAGGCCCACGGTCGCGCGCGGATATCGTCAGCCAGAGCGGCCCGCTCGGCATCCGTCAGAAAAGAGCTGAAGCGCGTAGCGGAGACGGGGCCTTCGCGGAACGTGGGTTTGACGACGAGCGTATCGAGATTTTCGAGGACGTAGTCGCGGGCGGCGTCGTGGCCGCACCACCAAGTCGCGACGCTGGGGAGGGCGATTTTTTGGCCGAGGACTTCGCGGCAGAGCGGCTCGAGAAACGCGAGGAATGCGGTCGTCTCCAGCGCGCCGCAGCCGAGCTGGTTGGCGAGGGCGACGCGCTGGCTGTGCGCGCTGTGAACGAGGCCGGGAACGCCGAGCAGCGAGTGGCCGTGAAGCTCGAGCGGATCGCAAAATGCGGAGTCGACGCGGCGGATGATGGTGTCGACCCGGCGCAGGCCGCCGACGGTGCGCAAAAAAACCTGGCGGTCACGCGTCGTGAGATCGGCGCCCTCGACGAGTGGATAGCCGAGATAGCGGGCGAGGTAGGCGTGTTCGAAATAGGCTTCGTTGGCGGGACCGGGCGAAAGGAAAACCACGCGCGGCTCTTCGCCGCGGGCCACGGGAGCGAGTTGTTCGACGGAGACGCGAAACCCGCGGAGGAATTCGTAGAGGCGCTCGACCGGGGCGCTGTGAAACACCTGGGGCAACGCCTGGCGGGTGAGAATGCGATTCTGCAGCGAGTAGCCGAGGCCGGACGGAGCGTCGAGGCGGTCGCGGAGGACCCACCACTGGCCATCGGGGGAGCGCGCGAGATCGACGGCGTAGGTGTGGAGCATCACATCACCCGGGCGGCCAAGGCCGACGCACGGCCGGAGAAACTGCGGATTCGCCATCGCGAGCGTCGCGGGGATTGAGGCGCTGCGGAGGAGTTTCTGCGGGCCGTAGAGATCGCGGAGGATTTCGTTGAGGAGATGCGCGCGCTGGCGGAGGCCGGTGGTGAGCTGGCTCCAATCGTCGGCGGCAATCAGGAGCGGCACGACGTCGAGCGGCCACGGCTGGGCGTCGGAACGCGCGCCGGCATAAACATTCATGCTCACGTCCTGCTCAATGATGGACCGTTGGCAGGCGGCGTGCGCCGAGCGGAGCGTGGCGGGAGCGTTGGCGCCGAGCAGGCGGAAAAACTCCGCCCAGTGCGGTCGGACGGATCCGTCGGCCGCGCGACACTCGTCAAACCGGCCCGCCGTCGGAATGTAGCCGGGGAACGGATCGGCGACGGACGCAGGGACGGTTAACGGTGGGACGGCGGGCATCGCGGGGAGATTCGCGGAACGGCCGAACGTGGGCAAGTGCAACGACGGGCAGACGGACGGGCTAGATAACGGGTGGGAGATGTAGACATAGCGAGAAAACGGCCCTTACTCTTTCGTCTTAACCCCATGGTTCGCCCTCCGAAAAAAAATCTCTCGCCGTCTCTCGCTTGGAATTCGCTGTTGGGTGTCGTGGCTGCGCTCGCAGTTGCGCCGTCTGATATTTTCGCAGCTCCGGCGGCACCGGCGAAAGTCAGCTACAACGACCAAATCCAGCCGATCCTCGCGGAGAATTGTTTCTCGTGCCACGGACCCGACTCGGCCGGGCGCAAGGCCAAGCTCCGGCTCGACCGCGCGGAGTTCGCGACGGCGCAGCGCGATGATCTTCCGGCCATCACGCCGGGCAAGCCGGAGGCCAGCGCGCTCGTCGAGCGCATCATGACGTCCGATCTTGAGGAGCGGATGCCGCCGCCGGATTCGCACAAGATGCTTACGTCGGCCGAAATCGTCCTGCTCAAACGCTGGGTCGCGGAGGGCGCCGAGTATCAACCGCATTGGTCGCTCATCGCGCCGGTGCGCCCCACGGTGCCGGCCAGCAACGCGGCGATGAAAAAGTGGGCGCGCACGCCCATCGATCATTTCATCGCGGCGAAACTCACCGAGAATAAACTCCAGCCCAACCGCGAGGAATCAGCCGCGCGGCTGCTGCGTCGTGTGACCTTCGATCTCACGGGGCTGCCGCCGACGCCGGAGGAACTCGCGGCCTTTGCGCGCGACCCGTCGCCGGCCGCCTACGATCGCGCGGTTGATCGGCTGCTCGCGAGCGATGCGTGCGCGGAGCAATTCGCGCGGCAATGGCTCGACGCGATTCGCTACGCCGATACGCACGGCATCCATATCGATAACTACCGCTCGATTTGGCCCTACCGCGATTGGGTCGTGAACGCGTTTCGGCAGAACCTGCCATTCGATCAATTTACGGTGGAGCAGATGGCGGGTGATCTTTTGCCCGATGCGACGCTCGACCAGAAAGTGGCGTCCGGTTTCAATCGCTGCCTCGCCACCACCAGCGAGGGCGGCGCGATCGCCGCGGAGTATGAGGCGATTTACGCGAAGGACCGGGTGGAGACGATGTCCACGGTATGGCTCGGGCTTACGACCGGCTGCGCGGCGTGCCACGACCACAAATTCGATCCGATCAGCCAGAAGGATTTTTATTCGCTGACGGCGTTTTTCCGCAACAACACGATGCCGGCGATGGACGGCAACGTGTCGGACACGCCGCCGAGTCTGTTCGTCCCCGCGGCCGCCGACCGTGCGCACTGGAGTGCGTTGCAAACTGAAATCGCGCAGGCCCGCGCGGCGGTCGACGCTCGCGCCAAAGCAGTGGACGAGGACTTCACCGGGTGGTTGGCCTCCGTCCAATCCCTCGTCTCACCGCCCGGCGATCGGAAGGTGAAGATGCGGCTGGCGCTCAACGAAGCGACCGGGCCCATCGGGATTCCCGGCGCAAGCACGACGACGGAGCCCGCGCGAATCGAGGGCATCTATGGCCCCGCGCCGCGCCTCAACGATCTCGATCTCGTGGTCGGGCCGAGCGTGCCGTTTCTGCGCGAGGGCGCGGAGAGTTTCGGGCTGCTCGTGCGCGTCGAAAACAAACCGAGCGGCACACTGCTTTCCTGTCTCGACGAGGACGCGAAGCAGGCCGGCTGGGAACTCTTCCTCGAAAACGGCAAGGTCGGGCTGCTCGTCACCGACGGGAAGGGAACCGTCAACGCCCGCGGCGTGGCCGGGGCCGCCCTTGAACCCGGTAAGTGGCATCATGTGCTCCTGAGTTTCGATGCAGCTTCGATGCGCAGCCGCACCATCGAAGTGTTTCTCGACGGTAAGTCGGTCGCCAATTCCACGGTGTCGGCGCACCTGCCGAAAGACATTATCCCGACGTCGCCGCTGCGCCTTGGCTCTCGGCAGGCGACCGCGGGTGGGGCGGCCGCAGGGTTGAAAGACGGCGACGTGTGGGTGCAGGACGTGCGCCGCTACGGCCGCGGTTTTGTGGCCGCTGATTTGAAACCGCTGGCGGAAGTGGTCGACATGCATGCCGCCTTGGTCGCCGTCCCGGAAAAACGCACGCCGGCCCAGAAGAAATACCTGCGCGCTCATTACCTCGCGGCGGTGGACGAACCGGCAGTCAGGCTCGCGACTGAGCTGGAGCGTTTGCTCACTGACGACGACCAGATGCGAGCGCGCGGCGGGATTTCGCTCGTGATGGAAGAGAAGAAAGACACCGAGCCTTTCGCGCATGTGCTGACGCGGGGCGAATATTCGCAGCTGGGCGAGAAAGTTTCCGCCACGACGCCCGCGGTGCTCCCGCCTTTGCCCGCCGACGCACCGCGCAACCGGCTCACGTTGGCGCGTTGGCTCGTCGACGCGAAGAATCCGCTCGCGGCGCGCGTCACGGTGAATCGCGTGTGGCAAAATATCTTCGGCACCGGCCTCGTGGAATCGGCGGGGGACTTTGGGGTCACGGGCAGCCGCCCTTCGCATCCCGAGTTACTCGACTGGCTCGCCGTGGAGTTTCGCGAGGGCGGTTGGGATTACCGTCGGCTCGTGAAACTCATGGTGACGAGCGCGACCTATCGCCAATCGGCGGTTGTCACGCCGGCGCTCCTCGAACGCGATCCGGCCAACCGCCTGCTCGCGCGTGGCCCGCGTTACCGCCTCGATGCGGAGCAGCTCCGCGATCAAGCGCTTGCGGCCTCGGGCTTGCTCGTCGCGAAGCTCGGTGGTCGCCCCGTGCGGCCTTACCAGCCCGAGGGAATCTGGGAGGACGTGGCGATGAAGGAGTCGACCACGCGCTACTATCGCACGGACTCGGGTGAGAATCTTTATCGCCGCTCGCTCTACACGCTCTGGAAACGCACGGCGCCGGCCCCGGCGATGGACATCCTCAACGCCCCGAGCCGAGAAGTCTCGTGTGTGCGTCGCGACCGCACGAACACCCCGCTTCAAGCCCTCGTCACCCTCAATGATCCGCTCTTCGTCGAAGCTTCGCGCCAGCTCGCCGCGCGCGTGCTGCACGCGGCGCCGGCCTTTGAGGCGCGGCTCGACGCCGTGTCGTTGCGCCTGCTGGGTCGGACATTCACGAAGCCCGAGCGTGCCGTCGTCCGCCGCACGCTGGACCTCGCGCTCGCCACCTACCAACGCGATCCGGCCGCCGCGAAAACGTTTCTTGCCGTGGGCGAATCGCCCGTGGACGTCACGCTGCCCGCGCCCGAACTCGCCGCTTGGACGCTCGTGGCGAGCCAGGTGATGAACCTCGACGAATCGCTCACGAAGTAACCGCCGCTCGTTCGGATCCAATCAATGGCCGCAAGAAGGCACAGAATTTTTCGTCCGGTTGACGCACGCCATGCGTGCGCCCAAAGGCGCCTTGAGCGCCTTAATCGCCCTCAATTTTTGCGCCTCTTTGCGGCCACCCGCATTGAGAATGTCTTCATCTGATCGGCGCTCTCGGACCGCTATTACCCATGCACTCCCTTCCTCCCGACTGGCAGAACACCTTCGACGCCTACAACGCGGCAGTCACGCGCCGGCAGTTTTTCCGCAAGACCGGCACGGGCCTCGGGGTCGCTGCGCTGGCGGCGCTTCTGGGCGACCGCGCCCTCGGCGCAAGCGCACCCGCCGCCCCATCCGCGTCTGCCGCCGCGACGCTGAAAACCGCGATGACCGAGCCGTGGAAAATCGCGCCGAAAGCCAAGCGCGCGATCTATATTTCGCTCATCGGTGCGCCTTCCCAGTTGGATCTTTTTGACCACAAGCCGGCGTTGCAGCCGCGCTTCAAGGAAGACCTCAAGGATTGGCTGGCCGGGCAGGGCGAGCGCCTCACGGGCATGACGGCAAAGCAGGCGCAGTTCCCGCTGGCACCGACGACGTTCAAGTTCGCGCAACACGGCCCCAGCGGAATGTGGATCAGCGAGCTGCTGCCGAACATCGCGAAGATGGCCGACGATCTCTGCTTCATCCGCTCGATGAAGACCGACGCCATTAACCACGAGCCGGCCAATCAACTCATCTACACCGGCTCGATGCAGAACGGCAAAGCGTCGATGGGCTCATGGCTCTCCTATGGCCTCGGCACGCTCAACCAGGATTTGCCGTCGTTCGTCGTGCTGCACGCGAAACACACGAGCCCGTTTTCCAACGTGCAGGCGATCTCCGCGCGCCTCTGGGGCAGCGGTTTTCTTCCGGGGAAATACGCCGGCGTGTCATTCCGGCCGCAGGGCGACCCGGTCCTCTACCTCAACGACGCGCCGGGCATCCCGCGCGAACTCCGTCGCACCATGCTCGACGGTCTCGGCGAATTGAACCGCCGCAGCTACGAGCAAATCGGCGACCCGGAAATCCAGACGCGCACGCAGCAATACGAGATGGCGTTCCGCATGCAGACGAGCGTGCCGGAGCTCGCCGATCTCACGCAGGAATCGGCTGCGACCTACGAACTCTACGGCGAGGAGGCGCGCACCCGCGGCTCGTTCGCCAGCTCGGCGTTGATGGCACGGCGGCTCGTCGAGCGCGGCGTGCGCTTTGTGCAGATTTTTCACCGCGGCTGGGACACCCACGGCAGTCTCCCGCGCGATCTCGCTTCGCAGTGCAAGGACGTCGACCGCGCCTGCTACGGCCTGGTGCAGGATTTGAAACAGCGTGGAATGCTCGACGACACGCTCGTGATTTGGGGCGGTGAGGTTGGCCGCACGGTTTACTGCCAAGGCACGCTCACCGAGACGAACTACGGCCGCGACCATCATCCGCGTTGCTTCACGATCTGGATGGCCGGCGGTGGCGTGAAGGGCGGCGTGGTCCACGGCGAGACCGACGAGATGTCCTACAACATCGTGAAAGATCCCGTGCACGTGCGCGATCTTCACGCGACGATCCTGCACCTGCTCGGCATCGATCACGAGCGACTGAGCTTCAAGTTCCAAGGCCTCGATCAGAAGCTCACTGGCGTCGTCCCGGCAAAAGTGGTGAACGCGATCCTCGCTTAAAAGCGGATTGTTTTCGTCCCTGGCGCGTGCCGCTCGACGAGGGGGATGCGCGCCGGATGCAGCGCCTGATCCCACCATGCCGGGGTCCTTTCGCGCCTGTAGTGTAGAGGCGCGAGCCCGACCTCGAGCCGCGGTGTGGCTCAGCGTCCGGCGGACGCCTTGGCGTATTCCGCCTGCGCCCGCGGCATAATTTCGCGCAGATGGGCGATGCGCGACTCGCCTGACGGATGGGTCGAAGCGAACTCGGGCGGTTGGGCCCCACCACTCGCCTGCTGCATCCGCTCCCAAAACGAAATGGCGGCCTCCGGATTGTAACCGGCGCGCGCCATGTAGAGGACACCCATCTCGTCCGCCTCCGTCTCGTGGTGCCGACTGAAAGGCAGCAGGACGCCAAATTGTGCCCCGGCTCCGAGCGCCGCGAGGATCATATGGCGCTGACTCCGATCCATGTCGGAAAATGAAAATTGCGCGCCGGTCATGACGGTTTGCGCGAGCGTCGTCCGCAGCAGCCGCTGCGATCCGTGCCGCGCCACGGCGTGCGCCATTTCGTGACCCATCACAGCCGCGAGCCCTGCCTCGTCCCGGGCCACGGGCAGGATGCCCGTGTAGACGGCGATTTTTCCACCGGGTAGGCAGAACGCATTGACCTGAGGGCTGCGAATCAACGAAACCTGCCAGTCGAAGCCTTCACCGGCCGTGCCCACCGCTTGGGCGAGCCGCCGGGCGACCTTTCCCACGAGATCAACTTCGGGACCACTCGCCACCACCGCGTTCTGCGCCAGCACCTCCCGGTAGCTTTGCAGCCCGAGCGCCTGCTCCTGGGCGGGCGACATCGCGACGCGAACACTTCGGCCAGTCTCGGGGTTCGTCACCTTGTCGGCGCCAAAATATTGAAAGACGGCGAATCCGACCGCGAGGAGCAGGGGAAAAATGGCGAGCGTGCGACGTTTCATCGCGGTAGATTGTAACTTCGTTTCGCCCTTTGTTGCCCGGAAATCGGGAATTTTTAAAAATGAGTCTTCACGCCTCGTGTGGGTGCCGGGCGAGAGCCGCAAGGTGCGCGTGGACGCTAAAGCAGTGGACCTCACACCCAGCTTCCACCCTGACTGGACGAGCGGCGTCTCCCGCGCGAACCGGACGCGTTCGCGGGCTCCGCCCCCAGCCGGGCTCGTCCGAATCGGACTTTGACACTCCGCAGGCAGCGCGAAACCTCGGCTGATGCCCCGTGGACCGCGGAATGCCCGGACCCTTCTCCCGTTTCTGACGCGGGTGGCCAAACGACTTGGTTTGCCGGTGATGCTGTGGCCTGCGCTGGCAGTGGCACAACCGCCGCCGCCAATCCCGGCGCAGATTGAGTTCAATCGCGATGTCCGGCCGATTCTGTCGGACAACTGTTTTTCGTGTCACGGTCCGGATGCGTCGCACCGGAAGGCCAAGCTGCGGCTCGATGTGCGCGAGGCGGCGATTGCGAAGAACGCATTTGTTCCGGGCCAGCCGGCGGAGAGCGAACTCGTCCTGCGCATCAAATCGAAGGATGACGACGAGGTCATGCCGCCGCCGGATTCGCACAAAAAACTTTCCGCGCGGGACAAGGCGATCCTCGAGCTTTGGATTGCGCAGGGCGCGGTTTACCAACGGCACTGGGCTTACGAGCCGCCGGTGAAGGCGGAGATTCCTGTCGGCGCAAATGGCGTCGATGTGCTCGTGGGCCGGCGACTCGTCGAAATCGGAATGCAACCCTCGCCCGAGGCCGATCGGCGCACGCTGGTCCGGCGGTTGTATTCCGATCTCGTCGGCCTGCCGCCGACGCCGGGCGAGGTCGCGGCGTTCGAGGCGGATCGCGCGCCCGACGCCTACGCGCGGCTCGTCGAGCGCGTGCTGGCGAGTCCGCACTACGGCGAGCGCATGGCGCTGGGCTGGCTCGATGTCGTGCGGTTTGCCGACACGATTGGTTATCACAGTGACAACCCGCGCAACGTTTGGCCTTATCGCGACTGGGTCATCAAAAGCTTCAACGCCAACAAGCGCTTCGATCGTTTCACGCTGGAGCAGATTGCGGGTGACTTGTTACCGGAGGCGAACGCGGAGACCCGCGTGGGCTCGGCGTTCAACCGGTTGCTGCTGTCGACGGAAGAGGGCGGCGCGCAGCCGAAGGATTACGAGGCGCGGATGATGGCGGACCGCGTGCGGGCGATCGGGACGGCGTGGCTCGGGCAGACGACAGGGTGCGCGCAGTGTCACGACCATAAATTCGATCCGATCGCGACGCGGGATTTTTATGCGCTCGGGGCATTTTTCGCCGACGTGAAGGAACCGGTCGTAGGCCGGCGGGAAGAGGGAATGGTCGTGGCGACGGCAGAGCAAGAGGCGCGGCTTGCCGGGTTGGACGTGGCGCTCGGTTCGGCGCGGAAGGCGGTCGAGGCACTCGCGCCGCAGCTGAACGCAGCGCAAATCGAATGGGAAGCGGGTGCCCGGACCACGACGGGGTTGGGCTTGCCCCGCGGCGTAGCGACCGCGCTCGCGAAGGATGCGGCGAAACGCACGGCGGCCGAGCGCACGGCGCTGCGCACGCATTTTCGCGCGAACGTTGCGACCGTCGGGCGCCCAGAGCTCGCCGCGCTCACGACGGCGGAGCGCGCCCGCAACGAGTTCGCTGCAGCGCTGCCGCATTGTCTCGTGACCGAAACGACGACGCAGAAGCGTGTCGTCCGAATTCTTCCGCGGGGCAACTGGATGGACGAGACGGGCGAAATCGTGCGGCCGGCGCTGCCCGGTTATTTGCCACACGGGGATTTCAACGGACGCGAACTCACCCGGCTCGATCTCGCTCGGTGGCTTGTGGCGCGGGAGAATCCGCTCACGGCGCGCGTGTTTGCGAACCGACTGTGGAAACAATTCTTCGGCACCGGCCTGAGTCGTGTGCTCAGTGACCTCGGCGCGCAGGGGGAACCGCCGCCGAATGCAACGCTGCTCGATTGGCTCGCGTGCGAGTTCGTGGACAGCGGTTGGGACGTGAAGCACTTGGTGCGCGTCATCGTCACGAGTGCGACTTATCGGCAGGTTTCGACTGCGACGCCTGCGCCTGCCCTGAGCCTGTCGAATGCGCAACTTGCCGCCGATCCGGAAAACCGTGAGCACGCGCGGCAGAGTCGCTTCCGCGTCGAGGCCGAGCTGGTGCGCGACTACGCGCTGGCCACCGCCGGTCTGCTCTCGCCGCGCATCGGTGGAGCGAGCGCGCTGCCCTACCAGCCGGAGCGCTACTGGGAGAATCTGAATTTTCCGCCGCGCGACTACGTGGTCGACCGCGGCGAGGCACAGTATCGGCGCGGGCTCTATGTCTGGTGGCAGCGCTCGTTTCTTCACCCGAGTCTCCTAGCCTTCGATGCGCCGAGCCGCGAGGAATGCGTCGCCGAGCGCAACCGCTCCAACCTCCCGCAACAGGCGCTCGTCCTGCTCAACGACCCGAGCTACGTCGAGGCCGCGCGTGGCCTCGCGGGAAAGATCCTTGGGGAGGGTGGGAGCGCGACCGAGGCCCGGTTGATATGGGCCTGGCAGCGCGCGTTACAGCGCGCCCCGCGGCCCGAGGAAATTCGCACCGCCACGGCATTGCTCGACGAACACCTCGTCACCTATCGCACCGATCCAGCCGCCGCAGATGCGTTGCTCGCCACAGGCGATACGCCGGTGCCCGCCGGCCTCGACCACACCGAACTCGCGGCATGGACGCACGTCGCGCGGGTTTTGCTCAACCTCCACGAATTCATCACGCGAGAATAAGGTGGCGTTGTTTGACCGCGGGGCACCGCTGTTTCGGGCTGAGTTCCAAACCGGGTTAACCGCTGATGGAATTCCTCAATGGAGGAATTCTTTGAGCAGCACTGCGGCTCATCGCCTCCGCTCCAAATGTTGGATTCGCTCATCGCGAATTTTCCGGTCTGCGATAAGCAGACCCCAAATCCGACACCGAAGCCGATGACGCGAAGGGGGCTTCAAAGTTTCGCCCGTTGGCGAAACTCATCAGTGGTTTCCTTCCCTCCGGGTTTGAGATCGTTTCCTTTCATTGCACCGACGACCGCGGTGTGAGACATTCCGGTCAGGTTGCGATTCCCCATGAGCTTTCACCCTTCACCCTTTCAAACTCGTCGCGCGTTCATCGGCCGCGTTTCGCAAGGTGTGGGCGCGGTAGCACTCGCGACGCTGCTTGGGAAAACGTCGTCGCTTCGCGCGGCCTCGGCGCGCGGCGTGATTTATCCGCTCCCGCTTCCACAAAAGGCGAAACGCGTCATCTGGCTGACGATGGCGGGCGGGCCGTCGCAGTTCGAGACCTTCGATCCGAAGCCGAAACTCGCGGCGATGCACGGCGAGCCGATGCCGGAGAGTTTCACGCGCGGGCAGCAGCTCGCACAATTGCAGGGCCAGAAACTCGTGTGCTTCGCGCCGCAGTTTCCCTTCGCGAGGTTCGGGAAAAACCAAACGGAGATCAGCACGCTGTTTCCGCATCTCGGCGGGGTGATCGACGACATCTGTCTGATTCGCTCGATGACGACCGATGCGATCAACCACGACCCGGCGCACATGTTCATGAACACGGGCGCGCAAATCGCGGGGCGGCCGAGCATGGGCGCGTGGGTGAACTACGGGCTCGGCAGCGAGGCGGAGAATCTTCCGGGCTTCGTCGTGATGGTGTCGACCGGTCCAGGTCGCTCGCCGCAACCGATTGCGGCGCGGCAGTGGAGCAGCGCGTTTTTGCCGAGCCGGTTTCAGGGCGTGCAACTGCAGGGGCGGGGCGATGCGGTGCACTACCTCTCAAACCCCGGCCGCGTGACGCGCGCGCAACAGGGCGCCGATGTCACCGCGATTAACGCGCTCAACCGCCAGCACGATTCCTTCGTGCACGATCCCGAAATCGCCACGCGCATCGCGCAATACGAGTTGGCGTTTCAGATGCAGGCGAGCGTGCCGGAGCTGACCGACCTGCGCGGCGAGGATGCACGCACGCTCGCGCTCTACGGCTGCACGCCGGGCGACGGCTCTTTCGCCTCGAACTGCCTGCTCGCGCGGCGGCTGGCGGAGCGCGGCGTGCGTTTCATCCAGCTCTATCATCGCGACTGGGATCACCACAGCCAGCTCGTCGAGGAGCTGCCGCTGCGCGCGAAGGAAACCGATCAAGCGGCGGCCGCGCTCATCACCGATCTCAAGCAGCGCGGGATGCTCGACGACACGCTCGTGGTGTGGACGGGGGAGTTTGGCCGCACGCCGATGTCGCAGAGCACGAAGGGCACGGTCGGCCGCGACCACCACAACAAGTCGATGTCACTGTGGCTCGCCGGCGGTGGCATTCAGCGTGGTATCGTCCACGGCGCGACCGATGACCTCGGCTACGCGGCGACGGAAAACATCTGCACCGTCCACGACCTCCACGCGACGATGCTGCACCAGCTCGGCATCCGGCACGACGCCTTCAGCGTGAAGTTTCAAGGCCTCGACGCGAAACTCACCGGCGTCGAAGGCGCGAGGGTGATTGAGGGGATTTCGGGATAGGGCGTGTCTTCAAATCCATGTCCGACACGATCTGGTATTCGTAGATCAGGTCGCTTGCGAGCGCGGATCGGGCGCGCGCAAGCGCGCTGGCCTGCCTTTGAAAACACGCCCCAATCCCCATGCCCCTGAGGCTTGAATGGCAGGGCTGTTGCGGGGCGCATGCGCACGCCCGTGGCCTGCGGGGTCGGTTGGGCGTGGCGCTTACAACCGCGTCGTCACGCCGAGCTTGAAGCTCGTGCCGGCGCCGGCGGCGTAGGAGGGGATTTCGCGGCCGAAGGCGTGGACGTAGTCGTTGTTCGTCCAGTCGTTTGTCAGATTGTAGATGTCGAAGAAGAGACTCGTCGTGCGGTTGAGGTTATACTGCGCCTTGAAATCCCAGAGCGTGCGCGCGTGTTGGAAGACATCGTAGAGCATCGTGCCGGGAAGGACGCCGGCGCCGGAGCCGAAAGTGCCGGAGGTGGAGCTGCGGAAAAATTCGCTGCGGTAGTTCATCATCACGCGCAGATCGAGGCCGTAGCCGCGCCACGTGAGACCGGCATTCGCGCTGCGCGGCGTGAGATTAGGGAGGCGCGTGGAAGTGGCGGCGGAGCCGAAGTCGCCCTTGGTGTCGAGGTAGGTGAAGTTGGCGAAGGAGCCGAGACCGCGCAGCGCGCCGGGGAGAAACGTGTATTGCTGCTGGTGGTTGAGCTCGATGCCGCGGATGCGGGCGGAGCCGATGTTGCGGTTCTGCGTGAGCGTCCAGCCGGCGTAGTCACCGCCGAAGCCGTTGTCGGTGCCAGCGGGGATGGTGGATTGGAACGTGCGGAAATAATTCGTGATCTGTTTCAGGAAAACGCCGGCGGAGAGCTGGCCGATGCCGGTGAAGTATTTCGCGACGGACACATCAAAGTTGTCGGACGTGTAGGGCTTCAGCGCGGGATTGCCGCCGGAGATTGTCTGGTTGGTTTCGTTGGGCACGAGCGTGGGCAGGAGGCTCGTGGGGACCGGACGCGTGATGGATTTCGAGTAGCTGGCGCGGGCCTGCACGTTTTCCGCGACGTCGTAAACGAAGTGGAGGCCGGGAAACGTATTGTTGTATTTCGTGCCGGCGGTGACTTTGCCGCGGAAGTTATTGAGGGCGCGGGCGGCGTTTACCTCGGGCGTGGCGGTGGCAAGATTGGAGTTAGTGGCGTTCGAAACGCGGAGGAAGTTGGTGCCGCTGGTCTCAGTCTCCTCGAAGCGGAGGCCGGTGAGGACGCGAAGGCGGTGGAACTTCAGGCTGCCCTGCACGTAGGCGGCGTTGATGGTCTCGTCGAATTCGGCGTCGTTGAGCCGCGATTGGTAGAGCGTGTTCCAGACGTCGGCAGCGGACTGCGTCCAGTTGGCGGAGTTGGCCCAGACATCGCCGGTGCGGCCGGTCTGCGGAAGTTGGAGAAACGGGAACGGGCCATAGCGGCCGCCGGACATGCGCATCGGATTGCCGACCCACGGCGTGATGCCGCTGGTGGCGGGCGTAGTCGCGGGACCGGCGTAGGTGTAGTAGTTCAGGTCGCGATTCGCCTTCTGATAAAAGCCCGCCTGCTTCACGCCGACCTTCACGTTGAGCGGAATCGTGGTGGCGAACGTGTTTTCCAAATCCGCGCGACCGCCCCAGCGCTGCGCGGGCGCGGAGTAGGTGATGAGCTGCGAGTCGGGGCGGACGGCGTAGTTGACGGGGTTGGTCCAGTCGGGACCGCCGGTCTGAATGACGGCCGGGTCCCAGTCGCCGTGGCCGCGGCGGTCGAGCCGCCAGCTCACGCCGGTGAGGCGGGCAAAGAGCTGGTTGAGCTGGGGATACATCGTGCGGTTCTTCGAGTAGTTGAAATCGACGCTGAGCTTGCCGCTGCCGCCGAAGAGCCGCTGCTCGATGCCGCTGGAGAGGGTCGTGCTCTCGCTCTCGCGGATGTAAAGCACGGACTCAAGATCGACGGTGCCGTTGCGCGCCTCGAGATTTTCGTAGGTGGAGCCGGGGACGAAATTGGCGGCGGCCGCGGTCGTGGTGAGTTTCCAGCGGAAATACGACGGCGAGGAACCGCTGCGGCGCTTCACGCGGCTGTAGGTGCTCTTGAAGGACAGCGTGGTGTCGGGGCTCAGTTTGTAGTCGGCGTTGAGACCGAGGTTGAGCGAAGGCGATTGCTTGCCGAGGCCGCCCCACTGGCCGGCACCGTAGGCGCGCTGGAGCGGCTCAT
>JANOAF010000349.1:0-1894 GCA_031411015.1 Opitutaceae bacterium
CGATGACGGTGCCCTCGGCATTATGAACCGATTTTTTGGAGAGATCTTCGATCTTGTCGCCCGTGTCGATCTGCGCCTGTCCCTCGACGTCAGCGCAATAGATTTTGCTCGTGGGGTTTTTCTTTTTCTTCGCTTGGGCAAAGACGGAACTCGGAGCGAAGGCAAGGGCGCAGACCACGGCGCTGGCACCAGCGGCGGCCAGTAGGCGGACAAGGGAGTGGCGTGTGTTCATGGTGGTTTCCTCAGGGGTGGATAGATCGATGGCGGGTTTCTCGATGGCTAAAATCTAGGGTTTATCCCCTAGCGCTAGCAAGTGGATTGTCTCGATGATCAGTCCACGACGAAGTTGATGATTTTTCCGGGCACGTAAATCACTCTCTTGATGGTTTTTCCGACAATGTGTGGTGCGATACGGGGATTGCTTAGACCGAGCGCCACGGCCTCGGATTCGGTAGTGCCGACTGACACCAACTGGTCGCCACGGTGCTTGCCGTTGACCTGAAAAACGAGCTTCACTTCAGCCGTGACGAGTCGCGCTGGATCGTAGGCCGGCCACGGGGCGCGTTCGATGGAGCCGCCCGTGCGGTCGCCACCGAGTCGAGCCCAAAGTTCCTCGCTCAAATGCGGTGCGAAGGGCGCGAGCAACTGCAGAAACGCGAGCACGCTGGTGCGATGCACGGCGGGCGCTTTCTGGAGCGCGTTGGCGAAGATCATCATCTGCGAGATCGCGGTGTTGAAGCGCAGGCTCTCGATGTCGTCGCCGACTTTCTTGATGGTTTCGTGGAGCAGCTTCGTGAGTTCGGCGGGCTCGGCGGCGGCGGCGGAGATTTTCACATGCGGCACGCCCTCGATGTCGAGGCACTCACGCCAGATTTTTTGGAGGAAACGGTGCACGCCCTCGATGCCGCGCGGGTTCCACGGCTTCATCGCCTCGAGCGGGCCGAGGAACATCAGGTAGAGCCGCAGCGTATCGGCGCCGTGGCTCGCGACGATGGTGTCGGGGCTCACGACGTTGCCGCGGCTTTTCGACATTTTTTCGCCGTCCTCGCCGAGGATGATACCTTGGTGAAACAATTTCGTGAACGGCTCCGCCTGCGGCACGATGCCGAGGTCGAAGAGCACCTTGTGCCAGAACCGCGCATAGAGCAGGTGCAGCACCGCGTGCTCCGCTCCGCCGACATAGAGATCGGGCACGCCCCAATAGCGGAACGCGTCGGGCGAGGCCAGGGCGCCGGGGTTTTTCGGGTCGAGGAAACGCAGGTAATACCAGCACGAGCCCGCCCACTGCGGCATGGTGTTGGTCTCGCGGCGTGCGCGCAGCCACGCCTCGCCGGCGGGACGCGGCTCGCTCGCGGGCACGGCGACGCCGCTCTCGCAGTTGAACCAAATTTCGAGCCACGCGGTGACGTTGGCGAGCGGGCTCTCGCCCGTGCCGCTCGGCAGGTAGGACTCGACCTCGGGGAGCGGCAGCGGCAGCGCGCCCTCGGGGAGCGGCAGCGCGAAATGCTTCACCCCCTCGTGGGCAAACGTCACGGGCTGTGCGGGCAAATCCTTCCGCAATGTCGCCGCGCGCGCGTAGTCCGCTTCGCCGACCCACACGATGGGGAACGGCTCGCCCCAGTAGCGCTGCCGCGAGAAGAGCCAGTCGCGGAGCTTGTAGTTCACCGTCGCGGTCGCGACGCCGCGGGCGGCGAGTTCGGTCGTGATTCTTTTCTTCGCGTCGGCCCATGGGAGGCCGTCGTAGCCGGGCGAGTTCATCATCACGCCGTCGCCGGTGTAGGGCAGGGCGGGCTCGCTGCCATCTGACGCCGCGATGACGCGCGGAATCGGAAGTGCGTATTTCGTCGCAAACTCAAAGTCCCGCTCGTCGTGCGCGGGCACGGCGACGCCGCTC
>JANOAF010000350.1:0-17253 GCA_031411015.1 Opitutaceae bacterium
AATCCGAGGAGGGGAAGGAACTTCGCCCCTTCCCCTTCACCCCATCCCATAAATCTTTTTACCTCACCAAACCATCAAACCACCGATCCACTTTTGCTGAACTTGACGAACACAACTCGGACTTTCCGGGCGCCCGGGCCGAAGGCGGCGTCGGCGCCAAAGTCCGCCAGCGCCCGCTGGAGCCGGCGCGAGCAGCCGCGGCTGCGCACGCCGGCCTGAGTCGCAAACGGCCGCAGGTGCGCCGACCCGCGCCGCCAGCACTGCTCCACCACGGCCACCTCGCCGAAGGTGCTCAGCCAGCGGAGTTCTTTTTGGCGCTGCGCCGCGCCCGGGCCGGGGCGGCGGCGTTGAGCTGCGCGTGGCGCTGCTCGGCCCACGCCGTCGGGCCGGCGCGGCCCATTGGCCGCACGCGCGCGATCAGCGCTTTCTCCGCCGCGTCCGCCGTCCCCTGCGCCCCCGCGCGGTTTTCCACCTCGTCGAGCAGCGCCGCCACCTGCGCCTTCAACTCCGGATACTTCGCCAATCTTTCCGCCGGGGTCAGTGCTGCCTCGTTCGCCATCCCCGCTTTGATCAGCTCAGGCCCGTTCTGCCCGGCTCTTTCCGGCCGGGCTGACCTCACTTCCGGTTGCACCCACCCGGGACCGAAGCGACGATTTTACCTCGCGTGGGTGCCAGCGTTTGCCAATGTGACGAGGCCCCCCGCCCTGAGCCAAGCCGCATCATGAAACTCGGGCCCCGCCCCATGTCCAAAACACCACGCCACTTCTTCACTTTCGCGTTTCCTCACTCGAGGAATAAGCTGATAGTCTGGGGAGTGTTTTTAGTGCTTCCTTGTAGTGAAAGAATATCGGCAGCTGCGACCGATTTGCTCGGGCCATTTTTACAGCGGCACTGCTTGGAGTGCCATGATTCCGACACAAGGAAAGGGAAAGTGGATCTCGCCCAATTGAACCTGCGAAACTCCGCTGCGACACCTGAGCTTTCGGAGCAGATGATCCGAAAGCTCCAACACCGGCAGATGCCACCTGTCGGCGAGCCACGGCCCGATGACGAAACTTACAACAGGATCGTCGCGCTCCTTTCGTCCTCGCTCGATGGCGCGGCGGCGGAGAAGCCGAACCCTGGCCGCACCGACACTTTCCGCCGCCTTAACCGCACCGAATATCAGAATGCCGTGCGCGATCTCCTCGGTGTAAAGATCGATGCCACGGCGCTCTTGCCCAACGACGAGCCGAGCCACGGGTTCGACAATGTAGCCGTCGGCAATCTTTCGCCCACCCTGCTCGACCGATACGTGACCGCCGCGCAGAAGATCGCGCGCACCGCCATCGGCACGCCCCGCAAAGTGCCGGGCGGCGATACGTTTCGCGTGCGGCCCGATGTCACGCAGGAGGAGCACATTGAGGGCCTGCCCCTCGGCACGCGCGGCGGTATTTTTATTCCCTACGTTTTCGCCCAAGACGGTGACTACGAAATTCAGGTGCGTCTCCAGCGCGATCGCAACGAGCAGGTCGAGGGCCTAAGGAGACCGCACGAAGTCGAGATGCTGATTGATCGAGAGCGTGTCGCACTCACTACCGTCAAGCCGCCCGGCGCCGACAAGAACGCCGAGAGCGTCGATGCGCACTTGAAGTTTCGCGTCAGCATGAAAGCCGGTCCGCACGATATTGGCGTCACGTTCCCGAAGGATCCCTCGGCCGTCCTTGAGACCGAGCGTAAGCCCTTCGAATCGCGTTTTAACATGCACCGGCATCCGCGCACTGCGCCCGCGGTGTTCCAAGTTTCGATTACGGGTCCCTTTGACGCCAAAGGTGCCGGTGATACCCCGAGCCGCCGGGCAATTTTTGGATCGCTTGTTTCCGCTCGCGTCACAGCCGCCGGCGACGACGAAACCCGTGCTCGCCAGGTCCTCACTCCCCTCCTCCGCCGCGCCTACCGCCGCCCCATCACCGACGCCGACCTGCGCAAGCCGCTCCAGTTTTTCCGCGAGGGCAGCGCGGAGGGCGCGGGCTTCGATGCGGGCATCGAGAGTGCGCTCACCGCCATCCTTGTGAGTCCGCAGTTTCTCATCCGCGTCGAGGCCGATCCCGCCGGGCTCGCGGCCGGCACCGCCTATCGCGTCAGCGATCTCGAACTCGCCTCGCGCCTCTCGTTTTTCCTCTGGAGCAGCCTGCCTGACGACCCACTCATCGACGCCGCCGAGCGCGGCGAACTACGCCAACCCGCCGTCCTTGAAGCGCACGTCCGCCGGATGCTCACCGACGAACGCTCCCGCAGCCTCGTCACGAATTTTGCAACGCAGTGGCTGCACCTCCGCGGCCTGGAGTCCGTCACCCCCGATCTGCGTCGCTTCATCGATTTCGACGACAACCTCCGCCAGTCCTTCCGCGAGGAAACCGAACTCTTCTTTGAAAGCATCCTCCGCGAAGACCGCCCGGTCACCGATCTCCTCGGCGCCGACTACACGTTCCTGAACGAGCGCCTCGCGAAACACTACGGCATTCCGCACATCTATGGCAGCCACTTCCGCCGCGTTTCGTTCGCCGGCGATCCAGATCGCCAGCGCGGTGGGCTGCTGCGGCACGGTAGTATTCTCGCCGTGACATCCTACGCCACCCGCACCTCTCCTGTGATTCGCGGCCACTGGATTCTCTCGAACCTCGTCGGCGCACCACCACCACCGCCGCCACCCAACGTCCCCGCGCTCGACAATAATAACGTCTCGGCCTCGCTCCCGATTCGCGAGCGTCTCGCCGCGCATCGCGCCAATCCCGCCTGCGCAAGCTGCCACGACATCATGGACCCCGTCGGTTTCTCCCTCGAAAACTTCGACGCCGTCGGCCGCTGGCGCGTCAACGAGGACCACCGCCCCGTCGATGCCACCGGCGGCCTCAGCGACGGCAGCACGTTCACCGGCGTCGCCGGCCTCGAGCGCGCTCTGCTCCAGCGCCCCGAGCTTTTCGCTTCTACCATGAGCGAGAAGCTACTTGTATTCGCCCTCGGTCGCGGCGTTGAAACCTACGACGCCCCCGCCATCCGCCAAATCGTTCGTCGCGCCCAAGCTGACAAGTTCCGTTTTTCGTCTCTGATTCTCGGCATCGTGAACAGCGTCCCATTCCAAATGCGCCAAACCCCATGAGCTCCTTCCTCTCTAAAACCCATCTTCCCCGCCGCACCTTCCTCAAGGGCGTAGGCGCATCCCTCTCCCTCCCGCTCCTCGACGCCATGATCCCCGCCGCCACCGCGGCCACGAAGACCGCCGCGCTCCCCGTGAAGCGCCTCGGCTACGTGTTCATGCCGATGGGCTGCGACCAGTCGCGTTGGACGCCCACCGGGACCGACGGCACGCTCAGCGAACTCTCGCCCATCCTCCAATCGCTTGGCTCTGTGCGCGATCACGTCACCGCCTTTACGAATCTCGAACTGCGCAACGCCTACCCCGGTTCGCACGCCACCTCGAATTCCTCGTTTCTCAGCGCCGCCAAGGCCAAGCACACCGAGAGTAACGACTACTACCTCGGCACCACCGCCGATCAGCTCGCCGCGCAGCAGATCGGCCGCGATACCCAGCTCCCTTCGCTTGAGCTCGCGATGGACCTGCTCCAGACCACCGGCCAATGCGACAACGGCTACGCCTGCGTTTACCAAAACAATCTCTCTTGGTCCTCGCCCACCACGCCGCTCCCCTACGAGGCGCACCCGCGCGTGGTCTTTGAGCGGCTCTTCGGCGAGGGCGGCACCATCGCCGAGCGCCGCGCTGCGCTCCGCAAACGCGCCAGCCTCCTCGACTGGATCACCGAGGATATCGCGAGCCTGAAGCGCAAGCTCGGCCCCGCCGATCAGGCCAAGGTCAACGAATACCTCGACACCGTCCGCGAGGTGGAGCGCCGCATCCAGAAGGCCGAGGCCGACACCACGACCAGCAGTCTGCCCGTCGATCTCGAGCGCCCACTTGGCGTGCCCGCCTCCTACACCGAGCACGCGAAGCTCATGTTTGACCTCCAGGTGCTCGCGATGCAGGGCGACATCACGCGCGTCACGACCTTCCAGCTCGCGCGCGAGACCAGTAACCGCACCTACGCCGCCGAGACCGGCGTCGCCGATCCGCACCATCCGCTCTCCCACCACGGCAACGACCCGGAAAAGATCGCCCGCATGGCCAAGATCAACGCGTTCCACGTCTCGCTCTTCGCCTACTTCCTTGAGCGCCTGAAAGCCACACCCGAGGGCAACGGCACGCTCCTCGACCACTCGCTCCTCCTCTACGGCAGCGGCATCGGCAACCCCAACATCCACGACCACACCAACCTCCCCGTGCTCGTCGCCGGCGGCGCCGCCGGTGGCATGAAGGGCAACCGCCACATCCGCTACAAAGACCCCACCCCACTCGCGAACCTCCACCTCACGCTCCTCGACAAAGTCGGCGTGAAAATCGACTCGTTCGCCGACAGCACGGGCAAAATCAACGACCTATTCCGGCCGCTGACGGTGTGAGAAAACTGTAGGACAAAACAAATGAGCTGGGACATATTCGTTCAGGACATGCCGCTAGGGCTAACCTCAGCCGCGGAAATGCCGGACGACTTCACACCGATGCCCGTCGGCCTGCGACGGGAAATTATTGAAAAGATTCGTGCCACAGTTCCGGCAGCTGATTTTTCAGATCCGTCATGGGGCACAATCGATGGCCAAGATTTTTCAATCGAAGTGAACCTCGGCAAAGAATATGAAGTCGACGGATTCGTGTTCCATGTCCGCGGAGGTAACATGGCTGCGTTCGTTGTTGAAGATATTCTTGGGCGACTCGGTCTTCGCGCCTTCGACACGAATTCGGAATCTGGTTTGTTCTCGATTGGACCGGATGGCTCCGAGGCTCAGAAAAAATGGCGCACGTATCGGGACCAAGTGCTTGGACTCAACTGAAGCACAGCCAACCGCCAGAAGCTCGTCGATTGCCAGCGTTACACCTTCGAAGATGAACCACAAAGACACAGAGACACAGAGCAAAAACCAACCCCGGCCTTACTCCGTGCCTCTGTGCCTCTGTGGTTCAATTCCGACCGCCTTCTTCTTCGCCTGCGCCGTCGCGATCACCACCGCCGCCTTCGCCGCCGCACCCGCCCCGCTCGCTGACGCCCTGGAAAAGAAAGACCTCGTCTCCGCCCGCGCGCTCCTGCGCGACACCAACGTCAACGCCGCGCAGCCCGACGGCACGACCGCGCTCCACTGGGCTGTGCGCAACGACGACCTCCCCACGGCGAAAGCCCTCCTCACCGCCGGCGCGGATCCGAAAGCCACAAACCGATACGGCGTCACCCCGCTCTCGCTCGCCTGCACCAACGGCTCCGCCGCGATCATCACGCTCCTCCTTGATGCTGGCGCCGACGCCAACCTCGCGCTCCGTGGTGGCGAGACGCCGCTCATGACCGCCGCTCGCACCGGCAAACTCGACGCCGTCAAAATCCTCCTCGCCCGCGGAGTCGAGGTAAACGCCAAGCTCCCGTTTGGCGGCCAGACCGCTCTCATGTGGGCCACGGCCGACGGTCACGCCGCCGTCGTCGATGCGCTCCTCGCCGCCGGCGCTGATTTTCGCACGCCGCTCGATACCGGCTTCACGCCGTTGCTTTTCGCCGCCCGCGCCGGCCACGCGCCCATTGTCCGCGCGCTCCTCAACGCCGGCGTCGATGTTAACGAAGCCACCAAGCCCACGCGGACCGCCGGCAAAAAACTGCCGCGCGCCGGCACCAGCGCCCTCATCATCGCCGTCGAAAACGGCCACTTCGAACTCGCCGCCGCGCTCCTCGACCTCGGCGCCAATCCCAACGACCTCCGCTCCGGCTACGCGCCGCTCCACGTCCTCTCGTGGGTGCGCAAGCCCGACAGCGGCGAGGACGACGGCCAGCCTGTCCCCGAAGGCACCGGCCTCTATACGAGCGAAGACCTCATCAAGAAACTCGTCGCCAAAGGTGCCGACCTCAACCTGCGCCTCACCGGCGGCCCCTCCGGCGGCGGCCGCATTGCGCGCAAGGGCTGCACACCGTTCATGATGGCCGCCGACACCGCCGACACCGCGTTCATGAAGCTGCTCGTCGCCCTCGGCGCGGATCCCACGATTCCCAATGCTGACGGCTGCACGCCCCTGATGGCCGCCGCCGGCCTCGGCACGCGCGCCGTCGAGGAGGAAGCCGGCACGGAGGAAGAATCCCTCGAAGCCGTCGCCTATCTACTCAGCCTCGGCGCTGACATCAACGCCGTCTCGAACAACGGCGACACCGCGATGCACGGCGCCGCTTTCGACAATTTTCCAAAGGTCGTGAAATTCCTCGATGCCCGCGGGGCGAGAATCGAAATTTGGAACCAGCCCAATAAACGCGGCTGGACCCCGCTCCTCATCGCCGAAGGTCACCGCTACGGAAATTTCAAGCCCTCCTTCGAGACGATCGCTGCCTTCCACGATGTGCTGCGCGCCCACGGCCTCACCCCGCCCCCGCCCACCCCGCGCATCGAGCGCAAGGGCTACGCCGATCCGTGATCGACAACTACCGACTGCGGTAGGGACATCTCTCCGAGCCGGCCGCTTTGTTGTCATTGCGAGGAGCGCAGCGACGAAGCAATCCATCTGGAATTTCAACTGGATTGCCACGCCCGGTTTCACCGGGCTCGCAATGACAAACTAAGTTGATGAAGGACGTCGAACGGGCAAATCCTACCTCGCCTCACCCCACCCGCGCAAACGCCACGATCTCGTTTTGCTCCCGGTGATTCGTCCAGAATTTCTCGCCGTCCCAGGCCAGCGCGCGGGCTTGAAACGGAATCCGCGCCACGTCCTCAATCTTTGGCGTCGCCGCGCTCACGTCGACGCGGGTGAGCCAGTAATCGTTCGTTTCCTCGGCGGCCGTCGTCACGAGAAACAAAACTCCCTCGACGAAAACCTGCCCGCAAATTCCGTGCGGCAACTGAATCACGCGCTCTGCTTTTCCGTCGGAACCGAGCGCGATCACCTTCTTGGGATACCATTGGCTCACGTGCAGCCGAGCGCCGTCGTAGCCGAGCTGTGAGCCGGTGTCGTCGGGACAAGCGACCCCAAACTTCGCATCGAATCCCACGCCCGGCACACAGCGCCGAATGATGCGGTGGTCTTCCGCGGTCTCGCTGCAAAGCACGCGCAGCTCCTTCCCCACTGTCGTGATACCGTAGGGCGTGCCCGGCGCGGCGATTTCCCAACCCACCGTCCACGTGACGGGATCGATGCCATAAACCCGCCGCGTCTCGCGCGAGCCCATCCAGAGCGTAGCGCCATCCCAGGCGAGTGATTGCGGTTTCGGCGCAGGCGAGGCCCGGCGTTGCAGTTCGCGGATGTCTTTCATGTTCACCCTTGCTACCGCAGGACCGCATCCGAAGAAAGGATCAAACCCGGCGCGCGCTCCAGCGCCGCGAAATTTCTCCGCCCGCCTGCGCTCCCACTTGGTCATATGAAACTCGTCGACCGCCCCTCCGTTCCGCGCCTGATCGCATCTGCCGCATGCGTTTCCCGGGCAATTGAGCTCGTCCGCTGGCTCGCGCTTGGGGTCATCGCGTTTGCCCTCACGTCGCTCGCGCCCGCAGCCACGCCGCCCCTTCGCGTCTGCCTCGTCTCCGGCGCCAACGACTCCGCACCCTACAACACCGACCGCACTCTCGGCGACCTCGCGCGCTACCTCGAGAACGACCACGGCATGACGTGCACGCTGCTCACGTGGGACGCCACCACCGCCGGCTTCCCGAACATCGAGCGGCTTTTGGCGGCCGACGTCGCGATCTTTTTCGTGCGCCGCAAGACGCCGAATGCCGCCAACCTCGCGGTGCTCAAAAAGTTTTTTTCCACGGGCAAGGGTTTCATCGCGCTACGTTCCACCAGCCATGCGTGGGAAAACTGGCCGGACTTCGACGCCGAGGTGCTCGGCGCCAAATACGGCGGACCGAAGGGCGGAAATTTCGGCAACGCCGACAAACTCATCTTCCAGCCGCACGCCATCTGGGCCGGCGGTGAAAGCTTCACCACGCGCTGTGACCTCTACCGCTACGGCCCGGTCGCCGCCGATGTGACCGTGATTCTCGAGGGAGAAACGACCAGCGGCGTCACCCCGGTCGCGTGGACGCGCGTGCATCACGGCGCGCGGCTCGTTCACCTCGCACTTGGCTACGCCTACGATCTCGAGCAATCCGCCTTCCGCCGCATCGTCGCCAACGCCGTGCGTTGGGTCAGCGCACCGGCGGAAAAATAGCTTATCCCCGGCAGATCACTTTCCCGGCCCCTGGCCCGCGAACACCTCGAGTTCCGCATCCGTCCACGGTTTCACGCGCTCGTTCGTGGCGGCGCGCACCGCCGCGACTTTCGCGGGCGCGACGACCACGGCTTGATTGCCGAATTCACGCCGCACGTAAGTGAGGATCGCGGCGAGCTGGGCGTCGTCGAACTGCCGCCACGGGGGCATAACCAATCCCCGGGCAGGCGTTTCTTTGCCGTGCAATATGATCCGCACAAGCGCCTCGTCGCCCGTCTGCAGCCAGCGCGAACCGACGAGCGCGGGCGCGAGCCCCACGAGCCCACCACCCGACTCTTGGTGGCACGGCGCGCAGGTGAGCGCGTAGGCCGTCTTGCCCGCATCGAACGCCGCCTGCGCCGCCCGCAGCGCCGGATCGTCGGAGTGCTTTTGTTGGTAGCTGGTGACGAGCGATGCAATGCGCGTGTCCTTGTGCGCACGGATCGTGGCAAGATTGGCGGCGCTCAACACGCCGGGGCTGAACGTGCCGGCGATCATCCGAGCCAGCATGGCGTGCGCCCACGCCGGCTTTTCGCTGAGCATCCGCTGGGCGGTGTTTTGCAGCCGGGGTGTCAGCGTCGGAAAAACTTCGAAGACCACTTCGGCCGCTGCGGGGTCGTCGAAGCCCCCGAGCGTGGCGAAGCGTTTCGCGCGGCGCCCTTCGTTCGTCTCGGTGCGCACGAGTCCTGCCACGACGGGGAGCGCTTCGGGGGTAGCGGTGGCGGCAAACAAATCGAGATACGTCTGCAGGTCCGCCTCGGATAGATTCGCGCGTTGCACCGCCGTGATCGCCTCGGGCATCGCGCCGGGTTGACCGAGTCGCGCCGCGAGCGCGATCAACGCCGCGGAGTGGGCGCGACCCGACCACGCTTTCGCCAACGCGTCACGCATCGTGGTCGGAACGGATTCAACGGCCCCGCCGGTGAATCCCCTGGCCATCCCCGCGAGCAGCGCGGCGGCCGCCCGTTCGTCGGGCGCGGCTTCGAGCAAGCGTCCGCAAAAATCCAGATTGCGGGCGAAATGCTCCGGCGCGCGATCAATCATCCACTCGGAATAGACGCCCTGCTTGAGCGTGTAGTGCCGGCGCGGGCCTTGGTCGGCTGTGAAACGCATTCCGATGCGCTCGGCGGTGTGCGTGGAAAAAATCTTCGACTGCCAGATCGCGGGATCGCGCACGAGCGCGAGCAGCTCCTCGCGCCCGCTGTTCGCCTGCGCCTCGATCGCCCACCAAATTAGCAGCGGCAGATGTTTGTCCGCGACGTCTTCGTCGTGGCCGAGCAGCTCACGAATGATCGGAAAGGCCTGACCCGGCGGCAGCCGCTTCGCGCTGCTCGCCAGTTGGCTTCGCACCTCGACATCGCGCTCACTCCGCGCGAGCGCGGCCAGCGCTTCACGCGTCTCCGCCGCCGCGCTCCCCTGATCACCGAGCAGACGCACGGCCCAACGGCGCACGTGCTCGCTCGGGTGCGCCAACGCCGCGCGCAGGTGCGCCTCGCTCATGTCGCCCCGGAGATTCAGCACCCAGAAGGCTTCGAGCGAAGTCTCGTCGTTGCGCGCCACCATCCCGCGCAGCGCGTCTGCAATGGGTTCGGGCCGCGTGCCGAGCAGGTGTCGCGCGTGCTCGCGGTGCTCGCGATTCGGGTGCGCCAGCAGCGCGACGAGATCGTTCGTGGCCATCTTGCGCAGGTCCATCGGCCGCGGGCGGGCGAAATTTTTCGGCACGATGCGGAAGATGCGGCCATTGGTTTTGTCCCACGTGTCCGCCGGATTGAGATGGCTCAGTCGCACGTCAGACCAGTCTGCAATGTAGATAGCGCCATCGGGGCCGAGCTCGATGTCGACGGGCCGAAACGTTTTATCATCCGTCGTGACAAGCGCCGGGCTGTCCACCGTGCGGAAGGTTGAGGTATCGGGCCGCAGTTGGCTCGGCTGAATCCGGTTCGTCATCGCCATGCCGACCACGATTTGCCCTTCCAGCTGCGGCATCGCACCGCCCTCGTAAACCATGAAGGCCTGCGGGAAGCGCTGGCCATAGCCTTCGTGTTTCATGTGCTCGAAGAATCCAAAGATGAACGGATTCGCCGCGGGTCCGTGCTTGCTCCAGCCCTTCACGTAGGTCGCGCCCTGCGCGTAATGCAAACCACGCGTCGCACCGCCGTTGGTGCCGGAGAAGGCGCGGCCGTATTTATCGAATTCTAAACTGAAGGTGTTGCCGCCGCCCTCCGCGAAAATCTCGAAGATTCGCGTGCCCGGATGATAGCGCCAGATCCCCTGGCCGAGGTGGCGCTTCCCCTGAATCTCCAGCGTGGTCGTGCTGCCGGTCGCCCCGTAAATCCAACCGTCCGGTCCCCAGTGCAGGCTGCTCGCGAGCGAGTGCGTGTCCTCCAGTCCGAAGCCCGTGAGGTGGACCTCGGGGTCACCGTCGGGGATGTCGTCACCATTCTTGTCGGGATAAAAGAGCAGGTAAGGCGGATTGAGCACCCACACCCCGCCGTCGTCGGGCAGCACGCTCGTGACGAGATTCATTCCTTCGAGAAATGTTTTATGCGTCGCAAATTTCCCGCTCCCATCCTTGTCCTCCAATATCGTGATGATGTCCGCACCGCGCGTGTGCCGCGGCGGCGGCGGCGGCACGCGGTTGAATTCCGCGCGGATGTATTGGTCGTAGCTCGTGACGGTCAGGCCCGCGGGAAACGGATATTGCAGATACTGCACGACCCACATCCGCCCACGTTCATCGAACTTCACGTCGATCGGCTGGCGGATGAGGGGCTCGCTCGCGATCAGTTCCACCGCGTAGCCGTCCGCTGCGACAAGCTGCTTCCGGCTTTCGTCTGGCGTGAGCACCTTGGCCTGCCCGGTGAAGTCCTGCCCGCCCGGTTTGAAGTTTTTCACAAACTCCGTGATTTCAGGGGTGAAGCGCGGTGTCTCGGCGGCGCGCGCAACGGCAGACGCGGCGACACCGAGGAAAACGATACGACCGATTCGGGGAAAAAATTGTCGGGACATCAGGCGAGAATGGCTTTCACGACGTTGCCTTCAACATCCGTCAGCCGGTAATTGCGGCCCTGAAACTTGAACGTCAGCCGCGTATGGTCGAGGCCGAGCAGGTGCAGCAGCGTGGCGTTGAGATCATGCACGTGCACGGGATCGCGCGTGACGTTGTAGCTGAAATCGTCGGTCTCGCCGTAGAGCATGCCCGGCTTCACCCCGCCACCCGCAAGCCACATCGTAAAGCAGCGCCCGTGGTGATCGCGGCCGTAGTTCGCGGCTTCGAGTTTGCCCTGGCTGTAGGCCGTGCGGCCAAACTCGCCGCCCCAAATCACGAGGGTCTCTTCGAGCAGCCCGCGCTGTTTCAAATCGCGAATGAGCGCCGCACAGGGTTGGTCAATGTCCTCGGCTTGCAGCCGCAAATCGCTCGGCAGGTTGTAGTGCTGATCCCAGCCGCGGTGGTAGAGCTGGATGAAACGCACATCGCGCTCCGCGAGCCGGCGCGCCAGCAGGCAGTTCGCCGCAAAGGTCCCCGGCACGCGCGCCTGCGGGCCGTAGGCCGAGAATGTTTTCTCCGTTTCATCGCGCAGGTCGGCGAGCCCCGGCACCGCCGTCTGCATTCGAAACGCCATCTCGTATTGCGCGATGCGCGTCTCGATTTCCGGATCAAGGTGACGCGCCTGATGTGCGCGGTTGAGTTCGCCGATCACGTCGAGCTGATCGCGGCGCGAAGCCGCGTCGAGGCCGGCGGGGTTGGAAAGGTAAAGCACGGGATCGCCGCTGCTGCGGAAACTCACGCCTTGGTGATTCGAGGGCAAAAATCCCGAGCCCCACAGTCGCGCATAAAGCGGATCGGCCGGGCGCGCCGCGCTGCCGCGCGAAATCAGCACCACAAACGACGGGAGGTTTTTGTTTTCGCTGCCAAGTCCGTAGCTGGTCCACGCCCCAAAACTGGGCCGGCCCGGTTGCTGGTGCCCCGTCTGCAAAAACGTCACCGCCGGATCGTGGTTGATCGCCTCGGTGTGGAGCGAGCGGAGGAAGCAGAGTTCATCGACGACCCCCGCCGTGTGCGGCAGCAGCTCGCTCACCCACGCGCCGCTGCGCCCGTGTTGGGCGAAATTAAAAATCGACGAAGTGACGGGAAAGGTTTTCTGCCCGCTCGTCATCCCCGTGAGCCGCTGCGCCCCACGCACCGACTCCGGCAAATCCGAACCGTGCCGCGCGCGCAGCCCGGGCTTGTGGTCGAAAAGGTCGAGCTGCGAGGGCCCGCCGTGCATGAACAAATAGATCACGCGCTTCGCCTTTGGCGCAAAATGCGGCCGGCCGAGCGCGCCACCGTCCGCCGCAGCAACCAGATTGGAGCCAAGCAACGACGCGAGCGCCGCGCCGCCGATGCCGGCCGCCGAACGACCGAAGAATTGTCGCCGCGTCAGCAAAACATCGGCCGGCGGCGGGTGACTGAGATCGTGCCGGTGCGGAGTCATCGCCGGGTCAGGGTTTCATCGAGATTTAAAATCGCCTGCGCGAGCACCGTCCACGCGGCCAGCTCGACCGCCTCCGATTCGCGCCCGCGCGGCGAGGCCCCGAGCGCGGTCAACATTCCCGCGGCGGCGGGATCGGCGGCGAACCGCGCGCGTTGCCGCGCCAACAGGCCCGTGAGCGCGGAAATTTCTTTCGTCTCGGGACGACGGCTCGTGGCCCGCCGGAAAATCTGCGCGGCGCAGTCGGCGTCGTTTCCACGCTTCTCTTTCAAAGCGCTGGCCGCGAGCACGCGCGCGGCCTCGACGAAACCCTCGTCGTTCAACAGCAGCAGCGCCTGTAGGGGCGTGTTCGTGCGCGGCCGACGGACGGTGCAGGTCTCACGCGTCGGGCCGTCGAGCAGTTGCACTCCGGGCGGCGGCGCGGTCCGTTTCCAAAAGGAATACACCGTGCGCCGCCACAGGCCCTCCGCGCGATCCGGCTGGTAGCTGAGTTCGCCGTTGTAGGAAACCGCCTCCCACAAACCGGGCGGCTGGTAAGATTTCACCGGTGGTCCGCCAATTCTATCCACCAACAAACCCGCCGCCGCGAGCGCGTGATCGCGGATCATTTCCGCCGGGAGACGGAAGCGCGGCCCGCGCGCGAGCAGGCGGTTAGCTGGATCGCGCTGCAACAGCGCCGGCGTCGCAGCCGAGGATTGGCGGTAGGTCGCGCTCGTGACGATCGTGCGGAGCAACTGTTTCACATCCCAGCCGCTCTCGACGAAGCGCACCGCCAGCCAGTCGAGCAACTCGGGATGCGACGGCGCATCACCCTGCACCCCAAAGTCGTTCAGCGTCGCAACGAGTCCCTCGCCGAAACACTGGAGCCAGCGGCGGTTCACCTCGACGCGCGCGGTCAGCGGGTGCGTGGGAGACACGAGCCAGCGCGCGAAGCCGAGTCGGTTGCGCGCCGCCTCGGGCGGCAACGGCGGCAGCACCTCCGGCACGCCCGCTTCGACGGTCTCGCCGGGCGCATCGTATTGGCCGCGCTTCAGCACGTGCGTGGCGTGCGGCGTGGCCGTTTCCTGCATCACGAGCGTCTTGGGCAACGTCGCGCGAAACGCGTCCTCGGCTTCGCGGGCGGAATCCGCGCCGGCACGCGCCGCTTGCGTCGCCGCATCACCGTGCCGCTCGACGTAGCAATCGAGCACGAGCTTCCGCTGCCGTGCGTCGCGCTGGTCGGCGGAGAGCGGAAAAATGCCGCGCAGCCGCTCGTTCCAATACCACTCGCGCACCGCCGCGGGCGCGACCGCCACCGCTATGATTCGCACCTCATCGATCTGGCCGTAAAATCCAAGTCCGCTATCGCGCCGGCCGATGCGCACCGGTTCGCGATTCGTGATCGGCCCGCGCAGCGAGTCGCGGACAGCACTGGTCCCGACTTCGGTGCCATCGGCGAACACGCGCACCCCCGCCGCCTTGCCGGAGCCATCGTAACTCACGACGAGGTGGCTCCAGTCCACGCGCTTGATCGCTTCCTTCGTGACGACCTCGATCGCGCTCGCGACCCATCGATCCACGAGGTTGATCTGAAGCTGGCCTTTGGCCCAGATGAGTTCGAAGCCGCGGCGGTCGCCGGCGGGTTCAATTTTTGAGATCACGCCCGCGAGCGAAGCGGTCGGTTTCACCCAAAGCCCCACCGTCCACGGTTTGTCCGCGTCGAGTGCGGTTTCCGCGGGGAGCTCGAGGTGTTGCATGCCATCAAACCGCGCCGCCTGTCCGACGAGTCCCGGCTCGTAATAGACACCGCCCCTTTCCACCGCGCGCATCGCATGCTCGGGTTCGAAATCAACATGCGCCGCGACGCGCTCTGTCGGCACCTTGAGTTCGGCACCGGCCACGCGCTCCCACGCCGCCAGTGTGGCTCGCAGCGGCTCGGACCGTTGCGCGAAAGAGCGCTCAGCCGCGGTGCGCCGGGCCCGCAGGGTTTCAAGTTCGATCCGCTGTGCGGGCGAGGTTACATCCATCACCGGCGGTGGATCATCGGGCGCGACGAGCCCCTTTTCGACGCCGCTGTTGAAAAAGGCAAAGAGCCGGTAGTAGTCGCGCTGGGAAATCGGATCGAACTTGTGGTCGTGGCAGCGCGCGCACCCGACCGTGAGTCCGAGCCAGACGGCGGCGGTCGTCTCCAACCGATCGGCGACATATTCGACCCGATACTCCTCGTCGATGACGCCGGTTTCACCGGTGACCATGTGATTGCGGTTAAATCCGGTCGCGATCCGCTGCTCCGTCGTCGCCCCGGGCAACAGATCACCGGCGAGTTGTTCGACGGTAAATTGGTCGAAGGGCAGGTTGCGATTGAAGGCGCCGATCACCCAGTCGCGCCACGGCCAGATCTGGCGGGCGTTGTCGCGGAAGAAGCCGTTCGAGTCGGCGTAGCGCGCGGCGTCGAGCCAGTCCACCGCCATGCGCTCGCCATAAGCCGGCGACGCGAGCAACCGATCGACCGCACGTTCGTAGGCGTCGGCCCGCGCGTCGGCCAGAAAGTCGTCGAGTGCGGCGAGCGTCGGCGGCAGGCCCGTGAGATCAAAGGAGACGCGGCGAAGTAGCGTCGCCCGGTCCGCCTCAGGCGCCGGCGCGAAACTTTCCTTTTCCAGCCGCGCGAGGATGAACCGGTCAATTTCGTGGCGCGGCCAGCGGGTATTTTTCACCGCCGGCAACGGCTCGCGCACCGGCGCGACCAGCGACCAGTGCGGTCGATACTCCGCGCCTTCGGCGATCCAACGGCGGAGCACGCTGCGCTCGGCGAGACTGAGCGTGAGATTGGAATCCGCCGGCGGCATCCGCTCATCGTCGTGCTTCGACTCGATGCGCCAGACGACTTCGCTCTCGCCGGGTTTGCCCGGCACGATCGCAAACGTGCCGTCGTGCCGCGCGGTGATCGCCTCGGCGCGCACGTCGAGGCGTAGCTTCGCCTCGCGCGCGCGGGCGTCAGGCCCGTGGCACTTGAAGCACTTTTCAGCGAGGATCGGGCGAACGTCGCGGTTGTAGTCGAGGGGCTCCGCCGCACCCAGCCGCGCGACCAACGCGCCGGCGGCAATGGCGAGGAGCAGACGCATGAAGCCGGTTTCCGAGGCGCGCGCCCAGTGGCAAGCGACGGAATCGGCGCGGGCTTCGGATTCAGAAATCACGGAAGGGCCCGCGTGGTTCGCTCGCGTCCATCTCCGCCTGCCACGCGGCGAAGCGGATCTTCACGGCGGCGAGTTTTTCGGGATGCGACTTGATGAGGTTGTTTTTCTCGCCGGGGTCGGCGGTGAGGTCGAACAGCTCCTCGGTGTCGGGCACTTCGCCGCGGCGACCGCGCGGCGTGGACGAAACCCATTTCCAATTCTCGACGCGCGCGGCTTGGTAGGCGTCGGGGAAATCCCAGAACATCTCGCGGCGCGGCGACGGCGCCTTGCCCTGCAGCACGGGCAGGAAGTCAAAGCCGTCGAGTTTCACGCCGGCGGGAAGCCTCGCTCCACCCGCGGCGGCGAGCGTGGGCAGAATCTCGAGCGCCGTGATGAACTCGTGCGTGGTTTTCCCCGCGGGAATCACGCCGGGCCAGCGCACGATCAGCGGCACGCGCAGTCCACCCTCGTAACCGGAGCCCTTGCCGCCGCGCAGGCGGACTTCGTCGATGCGCGCGCCGTTGCGGCCGTTGTCGGCGTGGAAGACCACGAGGGTGTCACGATCGAGATCGAACTCGCGCAGCGTCGCGAAGAGTTCGCCGATGGCCTCGTCCATCGCGGTGACCATGCCGGCATATTTCGTGGCGGGCAGTGCGGGGTCGCGGTCGGGGTAGTATTTTTTGAGCGTCGCGGCCGGCGCTTGGTTGGAATCCTTCTCGAGGTTGGACGCGCCGTGCGGGGCGTTGAATGGCAGGTAGAGGAAAAACGGCCGCGCGCGGTTCTCGCGGATGAAGGCGACGGCCTCGCGGCGAAACAGATCGGTGGAATAGGTGCCTTTGTCCGCCGTGGAGAGTTCATTGCCCCGGAACATCGAGGGCGCGCCGTAGCGTTCGTGCGTGTAGTAATCGATGCCGTTGTTGCCGTGGCCGACGAAGGTATCGAAGCCGCGCTGCAGCGGGAGAAAGCGGCGCGCGGAGCCCATGTCCCATTTGCCGAAGACGGCGTTGCGGTAGCCGGCCGGGCGGAGCACGTCGCCGAAAGTGCGTTCGCGCACGTCGAGGCCGGGCGTCATCTCGGGTGAGATGGCATACTCGGACTTGGTGTAGCGGTGGCCGTAGTTGACCATGTTGTTCCGGATCATCTCGTAGGTGCCGTTGCGCTGCGGGTAGCGACCGGTGATCGCGCCGCTGCGCGAGGGCGTGCAGACGGAAGCGGTGACGTAAAAATTCGTCCCGCGCACGCCCTCGGCCGCCATGCGATCGAGGTGCGGAGTGACGAACTGCTTCGAGCCGAAGCAGGCGAGGTCGAAGCCCTGATCGTCGCTGA
>JANOAF010000351.1:0-1609 GCA_031411015.1 Opitutaceae bacterium
CCGGCCCGCGCGGACCCGCACGGCCGAGTGATCGATCACCGCGTGCTCGCCCGCCGGCTGGCCGTGCCGCCCAAAAAAATTATGGCCGGGCGAGATGAAGAGGTGGCGGAGGGTGACGGAAGAACTCACAGCGGTGCGTTAGTCTCACCACAACGCGTGCCACCGCGCAACGCCTCAACGGAGGAGCGCGTTGACAGCTACCGGTTCGGACCGCGAGCCGAGCCCAATCGTGTCGCCACGGTGAAAGACATGAACTTCGGCGTAGTCCTCCCCTGACGGCCGGCGGCGGACTTCCACACATCGATCAACCAAGTTGATTATCCAGTATTCCGGCACGCCCTCGCGGGCGTAGAGTCGCAGTTTGCGCCCGCGGTCGATACCCAGTGACGAATCGGCCACCTCGACGAGGAGTTCCGCCGTGCGAGGGTGCGAATCGAAGTAGTCGGCGGCAGTGCCGCGCACCACCGCGATGTCCGGCTCGGGCATGGACTGATCACCGAGCTCTATCGGTTGTTGTTCGCGCACATAGAATTCACGGCCGAAGGCACCTTTGAGGACATCAGCGACTAAGGAGACGGTGGCAGAATGCGGGCTGCGTTGGGGGCTCATGTGCGTGATGATTTCGCCATCGATCAGTTCAATGGGATCTTCGGCCGTGAAGATGCCGCGCGCCACCGCCTCCTCGTAACGATCGACGTCCCACAGGAAACGCGTGGCGGGCGCGAGTGGCGTGTCGGTATCCATGGCTGAAAACGTGGCGCAGCTGTCGCAGCCGCGCAAGGAAAAGGGCAGACGGCACGTGGAGACATGAGCGCCACACAATCCTCAAAACGACTTGCGCACGCTGCTGGAGCCGAAGCGTCCGCCGAGCCGACCACGAGACCCCGATTTTAGCTGACGTCGTTGTCTTTGAAATTGGGGAGGAGATTTTTTCGTCTTCTTCCCGGGATCGATCACCGCGAGGTTCATGCGGCGCTCGTAGGCACGAGGCACGCAATGCGCCTGCCATCGGGCGAAAAAGTGACCTGCGAGATACTGGGTTTCTTGCCAAAGGTTTCAGCCGGCAGCTCAGGCGGCGGGGCCGGCGACCGGCGAGGCAGCCAAAACCAGACCGAAAATGGTGCGGGGGATTTTCATGACAGCATCTCGGAAAGGAGGTCGAAAAACAAAAACGCGTTCCCCATGAGCGGGAACGCGCTGGTAATTCAAGACGAGCGATGCCCGCCCGTCAGAATTCTCTCCGCACCCGCAGGGACCCGGCGACTCCGAGGGCGCCAGCACCGTAGACCCGGTCATCGAAACCCAGCGCACGATGGCCCATCGCGGGCGGGCGGGTGTTGAAGACATTGGTCACGCCCAAGGTAATGGAGGTTTTCCGGAAGCCGCGGTAGGACACCGAGGGATTGACGAGCGCGAAAACGTTTTCGCCCCAGCCGGCAGTGGTCCAGTTGTCGTTGAAATATTTCCCGACGACATCGGCCGCGATGCGCGCGCCGAAGTTCTTGTAGCTCCAACCCACGCTGTAGTTGTAGCGCCACTCGACGTCGAACGCGAGGCCGGTGTTGTTGAAGAAACCGGCGCCCGTGCCCGCATCGGAGCCCTTCTTGAT
>JANOAF010000352.1:0-16357 GCA_031411015.1 Opitutaceae bacterium
CACCAGGGAATACGCGTTGGACGCGATGCAGCAGGCCGAGGTGCGGGCGCTGCTCACGCTGCGGCGCAATAAATTCACCGCACTTTTTGATGCCACACCGCATCCCAGCATTCGCCTGAGTCGGCTCGTGCCACTGTTGGAGCGCGTCATTCCGCCGAAATAAACGGTGGTTTCGCCGCGTGGCTGATCGGCGCAGATCGAATAGCCGGTGCGAATTTTGATGGAGCGCGGCGCGCCGCATGCCACAGTTCTCACTTCACATGGCGAAATCTCCGCTTTCAGGCCTGAGCGTGTTGTTGCTCGAAGATGAAGTGCTGCTTCGCAAGCGGCTGCTGGGTTTCCTCGAAAATGCCGGCGCGGAAGTAACCGCGGTGAACGCCGTAGCCGCCGCCCGGCAGGCGTTGGAATCAACGACCTTTGATGCCGCCGTGATCGATGTGAATCTCCCCGATGGCCGGGGCACGGATCTGCTGCGCGATAAATTATTTCCGCCGACCACCTGTGTGATTGTAATGACCGCCGAGGGCGGCGTGGCGGGCGCGGTGGAGGCGGTGCGAGCGGGAGCGGCCGATTACCTCGTGAAGCCTTTCGATCCGGAAGAGTTGCCGGTGCGTTTGGCTCAGGCGCGTCGGAACCGGCAAGTGCGGCGAGTGGACGAATTCCGCCGCGAGCAGGAGAGCGAGTTGGTATTTGGCGAGAGCCTCGCCGGCGTGCGCGAGCAGCTCGCGAAAATCACGACCGCGGATCGGCGGCTGACCGGGCATCTGCCGCCCGTGCTGATTGAAGGCGAGACGGGCACAGGCAAGACCGCGATCGCGCGTTGGATTCACCGGCATGGACCGAGGGCCGACGAGCCGCTCGTGGAACTGAATTGCTCGGCCCTGCCCGACGCGCTGGCGGAGTCCGAATTGTTCGGCCATGAACGCGGCGCGTTTACGGATGCCAAGGCAGCGCGCATCGGGCTGATGGAGGCGGCGGACGGTGGCACACTCTTCCTCGACGAATTGCCAAGCCTCGCGTCGTCGTTGCAGGCCAAGCTCCTCACCGTGCTCGAAGATCACATGCTGCGCCGGGTCGGCGCTTCGCGCCCGATTCCAGTGGACGCCCGGGTCATCGCCGCGACCAATGCCGATCTCACCGTGCTCGTGGCGGAGGGAAAATTTCGCGCCGACCTGTTGCACCGGCTCGATCTCTTTCGCGTGCGCTTGCCCCCGCTGCGCGAGCGGGGGCGGGATATTATCGTGCTCGCCGAGGAATTGCTCGCGCGGGTGTGCCGACGCTATGGCCAGAAAACGCCCGCGATTCCCCAAGAAGGTCGGGCGCGACTCCTCGCCCATCGCTGGCGGGGCAATGTCCGTGAACTCTCCCACGAGATCGAGCGCGCGGTCGTATTTGGCGGAGACGCCGGAATGGCCTTTGCGCACCTCGGCGGTGGCCCGCTGGCCGGCGCGGGAGGGAATGGCGCGTGGTTGCAGCAAGATTTTGTTTTTCCGGAAAACGGATTTTCGATGGAAGCCGCGATCGACGAACTCGTGGCCAAAGCCGTGAAACAGGCGGCAGGAAATGTCACAGGTGCCGCGCGCCTTTTGGGCGTCTCCCGCGATGTCGTCCGTTACCGGCTCAAGGGTGGGAAGGGTGAGGACGGACTTGGGGAATAATCCACGGGAAAGGGCCGGGTTTGGGATTATTTCCCCACTTCGGCATGAGGCCAATGGGTAGCGTGTGTTAGTTTAGTCATTGTAGAATAGGTGGTAGAAGACTTTTTAGGCTTTGGCACGAGGCTTGCAAAAGCATCTTTGCCTACCGCATGAGTCTCTCGCCCATACTTCGCCGGCTTTTCCTCTTCACCGCCCTTTTCGGCGGTGTGGTCGTCGTCGAAGCGCAGACGGCCTCGACGGCGCAGGCGAAAGAAACTGCGGCGGCTTCCGCCAAGGAGAAGGCGAAGACGGCGGCAGCTTCGGCGGCGGATTTGCAAAAGCTCCTCCAGCAGATGAGCACGCAGCGCGAGGGCATGATTGCTGATCACGAGGCCTTGGCCAAGCAGCTGAAGGACGCCACGGACGCTCAGAAAAAGACGATTTTGGAAAAAATGGAGGCGCAAAAAAAAGCCTTCGAAGAAGCGAAGAGCGAACTTCATAAACAAATCCGGGATTTGCAGCGGCGTGAGCGCCAGAATGTGGGTCCGGGAAAACGATAACTTTAGGCGTAATATCTCAGCGTAATGTCAGTCAAAAAGGGCGGTCGCTTTCGGCGACCGCCCTTTTCGATTTTCGGCGGACATATTTCCGAACATGACTTGTGGGCGGCGGTCCCGACCTGCACGTTTTTCCCATAATCATTTGTTTTGCGTGTGATGACCCCGTTGCGTTTTGCCCTGCTAGTTTTCTGCACCGCTGGAATGGCGCGCGGGTTGGGTGCTGCGCCAGCGCTTCCGATGGAAACCGGCGCGGCATTGCCGCCCGAGTTGGCCGCTTTGCTGGCGGCTCAGCCGACTTGGAGTGCTTCGACGGCAACGGAACTGAGCTACGGTTACAAAGATAACCTCCTGTTAAGTTACCTCGGTGAGGAGCGCAGCGCGTTTGCCCGCGGCAGCGTGAGCTTGCTCGTGCTGCGCGTGCCGACGGGTTCGTTTGATGCGTCGTTCTATATCCAAGCGGATGGCACGCGCTATTTCTCAGGGCAAACGGTGGATCACGATGCGAGAGTTTGGACGCAGGCGGATTTCGCCTATCGTCTTGGTGACATAGTGAAATTCTCCGTGCCGACTACCGGCTATTACAGCGATCAGGTTTTCGATGTGTCGGACACTGAGGTCGAGCGACTCGTAACCAAGCAGAAGGTCAGGGGAGGCATTATCGGTCCGACGGTGCGCTGGAATCTCGGTTCGCGGTGGTGGCTTGAGGCGCAAGCGAATGGTGAAAGAAAACGCTTTGCCGACGGCACCAGCGACGCGCGAGTAGGCGACGTCGTGCTGCGCTTGGGTTGGAAACCCCTCGATCGATTTGAGGCCCGATTGATCGCTTCCGAGCGTTGGTGGAACTTCGATCGGCGCGCGCAATATACATCCGCAGGCCGCGCGCTGACCGGGACTCATTTGAAAGTGACGGAACGAGAAGCGCAGGCGCGGATCGAAATTACCTGGGACGAGGCCGCGCACTGGCAGACCTACACGCGCGTCAGTCGCGTTGATTTTCGCGACAACGGCAGCGGCTACTTCAATTCCAGCGAGGCGAAAGTCGCGCAGGAATTGCGCTGGAAAAGCGAGCGCTGGATCGTGCGATTGGAAGGCCTCGCCCGGCGCGTTGACTTCAAGGTGCGCACCGTTGGTTTCGGCATCGATCCGCCAGCCCGGATTAAGGATGAGTATTCTGCCGAGGTGCACGTGGAGCGCATGCTCGACAAACATTGGACCATACTCGCTGGCTATTCATGGGAACGGAGTCGTTCCAATGATGTTTTTGCGTCGTATCGTGTGAACGAAGGCTTGCTAGGTTTGCGTTGGAGCTGGGAAAAATGATCCTGCTTCCTCGCAATGCCCGCCCTTGACGCTTCCTCGCTGCCCGGCCGCGCCGTCCGGATTGGCGTGCTCGCGCTCACGGTCGGCGTTTTTGCTGGCGTCGTTTTGGCGGTGACGCTGCAGCTGCGCGCCGGTCTGCGCGATCAAGTCCTGCGGGCGCAAGCGGACGTGCTTGCGGCGGTCGCAGCGCTTCAACTCGACACGGCCGTCGCAGAAATAGGCACCGGCTTAGACGTCGATCAAGTCCCGGGCGCTCTCCTTGTCGCCGTTTTGAAGGCGGCCAGATACCGCGGCGTGGTCGGGGTGCGTGTGTTCGACGCCGCCCGTGCGTTGAATTCTTCCGACGGTCTGTTCGCCGATCTGCCTGCGCCCAGTGATGCGGACTGGCGCGTGGTTGCCAGCGGCACGCCGTTCTCCCGGCTGCGCTTGGGCTTGGATGGGGCTGACATGTTTCTCGTTCCGCCCAAAAAATCGGCCGAAGCGATCGAGACGTGGGTGCCTTTGCGACGTTCGGGCAGCGCGAAAATTTTCGGTGCCGCTCAATTCTGGCTCGATGCCGAGAATTCACGTGAAGAACTGGGCGATCACGACGCGCGTCTCTGGCAGCAGGCGATCACGGCTTGGCTGCTCGGCTCGGCGGTGATCGTGGTGGGGCTCGGCTGGGCGTTTCGTCGTTTGGAACGCGCCAATCATGAACTGCAGATTCGCGGTGAGGATTTGCAGCGCGCCAATCGCGAGTTGGTGCTGTCGGCCAAGACTTCGGCGCTCGGTGCGGTGGCGGCGCACCTCATGCATGAAATCAAAAACCCGCTCGCTGGTCTGGAACTCATTGTCGCGGGGCAGGGTGACGCGGGCGCGCGGTCGGATTCTGGCGCCGAGCTGGCCGCAGCGTCTGCGCTCACTCGGCGTTTGCGCACAATGGTGAATGACATTGCCGGCGTCCTGCACGACGAGCAAACCGGTGCGGCGTTTGAGCTCACCGTGGCTGATGTGGTGGAAATCGCTTCCGCCAAGGCTCGTCCTGATGCCCAGGCGCGAGGGGTGAAACTCGAACTCGACACCACGTGTGTCGCCAAAATTTCTGGCCGGCGCGCCAACCTCGCGACCCTCGTGCTCCGCAATCTGCTGCAAAACGCGATCGAAGCGACGCCCCCGGCGGGGCTCGTGCGCTTGTCGGGCGGCGCCGGTGAACGGGGCGCAGTGGAATTTTCCGTTGAAGATAGCGGAGGCGGATTGGCCCCGGAAGTGCGGTCGCGGCTCTTCCAGCCCTGCACCAGCACGAAACCCGGCGGTAGCGGTCTGGGCCTCGCGCTGAGTTATCAGCTCGCGCAGCAGGCCGGTGGGAAGCTTGAACTCCTGCGCAGCGATGCCCGTGGATCGAGCTTCCGCCTTGTGTTGGGCGCAGAGGCATGATTCGAGCGCTGTCTGCAATATTTCCGCGCACAGTTTTGGGCGTTTGCCTTTGAGCGATTCGTCCGTGCCGTCAGGCGCGGAGGCTGGCTCTGGCTTGGGTTTTTTTTCGCGGTGGCAAATTGCGGTCTGCGGGCGCAGGGCGACGGCACCAAACAGTGGGCCGCTCAAGTGCAGGGATTCATCACGCTCTCGTCGCCCGCGCTCAGTCCTGACGGTTCGGTCGTTTACGTCGGAGTGGAAACGCAAACGGGTGGTCGCCTGATTGCCTTCACCGGGAATGGTGCATTCAAGTGGAGTTTTGTCCGTGGTGAAGCCATCGAGTCTTCGCCCGCGGTGGGCGCCGACGGGACAATCTATGTGGGCTGCGATGACGGGAAACTTTACGCGCTCAATCCCGATAACGGTGCGATTCGCTGGGAATTTCCCACGGGCACATTTATCGCCAGTTCGCCGGCGATTGCCGCCGACGGGACAATTTATTTTGGTGCGGGTGATTCGCGGCTCCACGCCCTGAATCCCGACGGCACACAGCGCTGGACGTTTCTCGCGGGAGACTGGATTGATTCGTCACCAGCCATCGGCGCGGACGGCACAATCTATTTTGGTTCATTCGACAACCGAGTCTATGCGGTGACACGCGACGGCGCTCAGAAATGGAATTTCCAGACTGGCGGGCGCGTGTTTTCGTCTCCGGCCATTGGTGCTGACGGGACAATCTACGTCGGATCGGGCGACCAGCGGCTCTATGCGCTCGCGCCGGACGGCACGAAAAAATGGGACTACTTTGCCAACGGCGACATCCAGTCTTCGCCGACGCTCGGCGCCGACGGAACGATCTATTTCGCGGCGGACGTGAATCTCTACGCGCTGAATCCCAACGGAACATTTCGCTGGAAATCTCTCATCAACACCAGTGCTTCGAGCGCGGCGGTGCGCGGCGACGGCTCGATTATTGTCGGCTCCGACGATGGCGTTATCCGCGCACTCAAACCTGACGGTAGCCTGCACTGGAGCTATAATACCCGCACCGGTCCGGGAAACTTGATTGAATCGTCACCGATGATTGCGGCGGATGGGTCCATTTATGTCGGCTCGCAGGACGGCTTTCTCTACAAGCTAAACGGCAACGGAGTCCCCCTCTCCGCGCTCTCGGCGTGGCCGTCGTTTCACCGCGATGCGCAGCGGAAGGGTCGCGCGCTCACGGTCAGTGGCAGTGGTCGACTCCTCAATCTCTCCACGCGGGCTCAGGTCGGCGGCACCGAGACACTCATCGCCGGGTTTGTCGTGCAGAGCGCTGGACCGCGCGCCTACCTGATGCGCGGCGTCGGCCCGGCGCTCGCGGCGTTTGGTCTCGCGGGCATGCTGGATCCGCGGTTGCGGGTTTTTTCCGGGAGCACGATCAGTGCGGAGAACGACGATTGGGGGATTAACTTGGGCGCGCTCTCACTCTCCGCCAGCGACACCGCCGCTGCGGTCGGCGCTTTCCCTCTGCCCATTGGCAGCAAGGATGCGGCTCTCGTTTTCGCCCTGCCTTCGGGGCCCTACACCGCCCAGGTCTCCGCCACCGACGGTCGTGGCGGCGTGGTGCTGGTTGAAATTTACGAAACACCGGCGGGCGATCCGACCGCACGTCTCGTTAATCTTTCGACGCGTGGTCAGGTCGGAGTCGGTGCGAACGCCCTCTTCGCGGGCGTGGTTGTCGGTGGCACCGGCAAGAGCCGCCTGCTCCTGCGTGCGGTCGGTCCCGGGCTCGCGCAGTTTGGGGTGGGTGGCGTGCTCGCACGCCCCACGATGGCGCTTTTCAATGGCGGGCAGCAATTGCTCCGCACCAATACCGGCTGGACCACGGAAATCGGCCCCTACGATCTCATCGCGGCCGCCGAAATCACCGGGGCTTTTCCTCTGGCCCCGACGAGTGCCGACTCCGCGATGATCGTGACCATCGATCCGGGCGTTTACACGATCCAAGTCTCGGGTGTCGGCGGAACGACGGGTGAGGCGCTCGTCGAGATCTATACTTTACCCTGATTCATCGCGTCGAACCTTGCCGGGAAACTGCTTGCCACTGCCCCGCCAGCGCCGAGACTCCGGCGCGATTTCACTCGCCTAAGACACCAAGCAACCACGCGGGCAACGGCCCGCTTTTTTCGGACGACATGGACGACAACGCTCCCAAGGAAAATCCGCCCGCGGATTTCAACAAACTCGATCTAACCCAACTCCAAGGGTTCAGCTTCGGCACGCAATGGTCGCAGGAGAAACCCTCCTCATCGGATCGGCGTGACCATGAGCAGGGCGGAGAGCGTCCACGGCGCGATGGTCCGGGCGGCGGCGCTCCCGATCGTCGCGATCGCCGCGCGTTTCGGCGGCCAGCCGGACCCGAAGGTGGCGCAGGTGCCGCTCCGGCTCCCGCTCCGGCGGGCGCGGGTGCTCCCGAACGTCGGGAGTTTGCTGGTGATCGGCGTCCGCGTCCTGCGGGTCCCGGTGGTGGCGACTATCGTGGCGGTCCCCGCCGCGAGGGTGGTTACGCCGGTGGTGGTGGTGGCGGCGGCGGCGGCGGGCCGCGATATGCTCAAGGCGGCCCGGGCGGCCAGGGTGGTTATGGCGGCCAGGGTAGCTATGGCGGTCGCGGTGCTCCGATGGAGCGTGGCCCCTACGATAGCCCTTATTTCGCGGTCACGTTCTATCCGGAGGACACCAGCTTCAATACGCTCGTCCAAACGATCCGCAAATCGTGTCGCACGGTCGAACTTTTCGAAATTGCCCGCACCGTCGTCGCGAAGACCGATCGGTTCGTGGTCGTGGTCGCGAACAAACCGCAGGCTGGTTCCGATACTGCACCCAGAACGGCTGGTCCCGCAGCTGACTCCGCCGCTGCTCCCGCGGTGAAGGCTCCGCGGCCGCTGTTTCACATTTCCGTGCCCGATGGCATCCCGTTCGAAAGCGACGATGCGGCCGTGTCGCACGTGCTGAGCAACCACCTCGACAAGTTTTTCGAAAGCGCCGAGGTTGAGGTTGAGCCACCGAAGGGAAATTTTCAGGTCATCAATCGCTGCGGCATCACCGGCGAATTGCTCGGGCCGCCGAATTATCACCGTTACACGCAGATCGTGCAGCAGCACTACGCGGCCAAGGTCGCGGCGCGCATGGGGCTCGAGGCCTTCCGCAGCCGCATCGAAACGGTGCGCGATCCCGAGGTCGTCAACCAGTGGCTGGCGAAGATGAAGAAGACCACGCGCTACACGTGGAAAGTCGCCCCGCCCGCGGTCAAACCGGCTGCGCCGGAAACCGCCGCGCCGGAAGCGGCCGCAACGATTGAGGCCCCGGCGGCCGATGCCGCGGTCGCGCCGGTGGAAGCGCCCGCCACCCCAACCGTGCCGACCTTCGACACGTTTGAAGACGCCCGCGTGTTCCTGCTCACGCAGGCGCGCGACAAGATTGTGCGCACCACGGATAGTGCGCGTTTCCACGGCAAAATTGCCGAAACGATGCCGCCCGGCGAAATCCGCCGCGCGGTCGAGGGCGCGCTCGAGCGCCAGCGCCGTTTCCCGCTCGACACGGCCAACGCCCTCCGCGGTCGCCTGCGCCGCGAGCACTTCACCATCTTCAAGAAGGGCTCGAAGGGTGTCTCCTATGTTTGCGCGGTGAAGCGGAAGTTCCGCGTGCCCGGCCAGACGTTCTCCGACAGCATCGGTGCGCTTATCTCCTTCATCGAGTCCCACGCCATGATTCGCGCGAGCGAACTTGCGCCGAAATTCCTCGGCCTTGCCTTCGCACCGGTCGCCAAGCCAGCTGAGGCAGTTCCCGCCGTCGTCGCCAGCGAGGCCGTCGGTGAGGCCAGCGCAGCTCCCGCCGCCGAGACGCCGAAGCCCGAGCCCAGCCTCTCCATCGACGAACGCGCCAAGCTCGCCCGCATGCAGGGCGATCTCGTGTGGCTCGTGCGCGAAGGCTACGTGACCGAGTTCATCGACGGCCGGCTTTTTGCGCCGCCGCCGATGGTTGAGGCGCGCAAGAAGGAAATCGAAGCCGAGGATAACGATCCCGAAAACTTCCCGGAGGCGCCGGCCGCTGCCGTGACTGAGTCCGCCGCACCGATGGCGGAATCTGCGCCCGCGGAAGCGGCGCCGATGGAATCGACTTCGGCGGAATCCGCTCCCGCAGTGGAAAATCCGCCGGGCTCGACTCCGGCCTGAGGCTAGGTTCAAGCCTTACTCTATCGCAGCCGCAGCGTGTGACGCTCGGCGGCTGCGATACCGAGTTCGAGATGCAAGGTCGCCGCGGGTAACCACGCGGCGATTTTTTGCGGCCACTCGACGGCCAGGCACCAGGGTGAAATCATGAAGTCGGACAGCAGCAGGTCCTCGACCTGCCGCGCGTTGTCCAAGCGGTAGGCGTCGAGGTGTAGGAGATTAATGCGACCGCGGTGCAACGTGAAGATGTTGAACGTCGGGCTCGTCACGGTTTCGGTGATGCCGAGTCCGCGCGCGAGGCCTTGCACAAAAGTCGTCTTGCCCACTCCGAGATCGCCGTGCAGTGCGAGGGTGGAGTCCGCGGGCAACGCCGCTGCAAACTCAGCGGCCAGCGCCTGCGTCTCTGCGGCACTCCCGGTGATCACACCGGCGCGGAGTCTATCGTAGATGTTCGTAGCCACGGTAGTCGGCGAGGTTAAGTGCGCCCGGCGGCAATTGACCTGCCGTCACAAAATTTCCGATCCGGGTTAGCCGCGTCCGCGGAAAAGCGCGACGCCATGCGTGCGCAAATTTCACCTGATCGCTGCGAGCCGACACGGTAAACAGCAGTTCGTAGTCTTCACCATCCGCCACGGCGGCGCGGACATCAGCGCCCACCCGACGCGGAAGTAAACTGCCATCGATGGCGGGCGCTGCGCGAGGCGGCGTGAGCGCATGCAGATCCTTGGCGAGGCCATCGCTGAGGTCCATCATCGCGCGGACTTCCTTTCGGCGCGCGAGCCAGCGGCCTTCGGCGAGTCGCGGGGTGAAACGGAAGTGATGACCGCTCCGTAAACTCCCGCCCAAGATGCCGGTCACGTAGATCGCGTCGCCGATCTTCGCGCCGGTGCGCGTGAGGACGCGCGGACCGGTGGCTTCGCCCAGCAGCGTGAGATTCGCCGCGAGCACGCCGTCAGCCTGGGCGATATCGCCGCCCACGACCGCGACGTCGAATTTCCGCGCGCACGCGGCAAGGCCGCGGTAGAATTTTTCCAACCACGCCACACTGGTGCGCGCATCGAGCGTCAGCGCCAGCACCGCGGCCACGGGGCGCCCGCCCATCGCTGCGATGTCACTGAGGTTCCGCTTCAATAGCTTTTCTGCCACGCCGCGTGGCGGCACCGCGTCGTCAAAGTGCCGCCCATAGATCACGGGATCAACCGTGATGAGTTGGCGACCGTGCGACGGCGCCAGCAACGCGCAGTCGTCACCGATGCCGAACGGCGCGCGGGGCGACGCCGAGCCGAGCCAGCGACGGATGGCGGTGATGACCTTCTCCTCGCCCCACGCCGCGACTGATTCCTTCGGACGTCTCGTGAAGGGATGCATGACTACTCGGTAACCTCGGAAATACCGGAGAGAATCACGAGCACGCTGTTCAAGTTGAAGAGCGCGTGCGCCACAATCGGAGTGCCGATTCGGCCCGTGCGCTCATAGGCGAGTGAAAAAATCACGGCCAGCAGCACGAGTGGCGGCAGGCTAGAAAGTCCGCCCAGCGTTTTCCAATTCACATGCAGGGCGGCGAAAAATAGTGCCGGCAGGATGAGCGCGAGCGGGCGGGCAATACGCGTCCTCAGGTAGCGAAACACGCCGGCGCGAAAAACGAGTTCCTCGGTTAGCGGCGCCACCGCCACCGCCAGCGTGATCATAACCGCCAGGAGCCACGGAGAATCGGCACGGGCGAACATCCCAATGAGATCCTGTTTGTCGACCGGAAGCCCGGCGGCGCGCACGAGGAGTTCGGATAACTTTGCCGTGAGGGCCAGCATCGGCAGCGCGATGACAAACGTGGCCGCACCCGAACCCACAATGCCCGCCAGGCCGAGATTGGATTCACGAGGGGAGCCACGGCGCACCACCGCTGAGACCAGCACGCCGCCGAGCATGCCAAGTTGGGCGGCCGCGCCACTGAAAATGGTTACGGCGTCGCCGCGGAGGCCGAGCGAGCGCGCAAGTGGGGCCGCGGCGATGGCGAGAGCAAGGCTGCCACCAATGACCAAAAGTGCGAACGACAAAAAGTCGGTGAGCGGCGCCTCCCAAGCGGGCAACAAGGGCGGTTCACGGTTGGCGCGCGCGGCCGGACTCAGCACCTTTTTCCAGAGCAAAACGCAGCCACCCAGGATCAACGTGACCTCGACGGCGCCGACTATGATTGTCGCGGGCGAGGGCATAGGATTTTTCGCAGCGGCCGACCGCCGCGATTCTAGCGCGCGACGATCTTCCCGTCGGTGAAGACGATTTTTCCAGCCACGATGGTCGTCTTTACCCGCCCCGTGAGGGTCTGGCTGGACCAGGGCGAGTTGCTGGATTTGCTGAAGCCGGCCTTGGAGTCGTAGCGCCATTTCTCGGCCGGATCGAAGAGGCAGATGTCAGCATCGGTGCCAACCGCGAGCGTGCCGCCGGGGAGATTCATGAGTTTCGCCGGGCGACGAGTCATGAGGTCGATCACGAATGGGAGTTTGAATTTATTTTGGCGCACGAGCACGTCGAGCGTCACGGGCAATGCAGTCTCGAGTCCGATGATGCCGTTGGGCGCATAGTCGAACTCTTTGTCCTTCTCGTAGTCAGTGTGCGGCGCGTGATCGGTGGCGATGATATCGAGGGTGCCGTCGCGCAGGCCGTCGATGAGGGCCACGCGATCCTCCTCGGTGCGAAGGGGCGGATTCATCTTCAAGTGCGTGTCGTATCCGGCGAGCAGGTCGTCGGTGAGCGCGATGTGGTGGGGCGAGGCCTCGGCGCTGATGCGCGCGCCGCGCTGCTTCGCGCGGCGGATGATATCGACGGAAAATTTCGAGGAGATGTGCTGCAGGTGGATGTGCGCGCCCGTGTATTCCGAGAGGATCACGTTGCGCGCGACAATCAAATCCTCAGCGGCGTTGGGCCAGCCGCGCAGCCCGAGGCGCGTGGACATCACACCTTCGTTCATCACCGCGCCCTGCGTCATCGAGTGATCCTGACAGTGGTCCATTACGGGCAGGTCGAACATCTTCGCGTATTCGACGGCGCGGCGCATGAGATCGTTCGACTGCACGCAATCGCCGTCGTCGGTGATGGCGACGACACCGGCACGTTTAAGCGACCCGATCGGCGCGAGGGTCTGGCCTTTCATCCCCGCCGTGATGCAGCCCGTCGGGTAAACCCGGACGACGGCGTCGCGAGCGACCACGTCCTTCATGAGCTGGATAGTGCCAGCGTTGTCGGCGACGGGGGAGGTGTTGGGCATCATCACCACCGTGGTGAAACCACCCGCCGCCGCGGCGCGCGAACCGGTGCCGATAGTCTCCTTGTGCGTCTGGCCGGGTTCACGGAAGTGAACGTGGATGTCGACGAGGCCAGGGCATGCGACGAGACCGCGCGCATCGATTTGCTTTGCGCGCTTTTTGGCCGCGGCGGAGAGCGAGGCGACGAATTTGCCGTCGACGACAAAGATATCTCCCACCGCGTCGCGCTTGGCGGCGGGGTCGATGACGCGGGCATTTTTGATCCAGAGTGAAGGCATGGCGCAGATTATTCGACGGGTGTCACAAGTTGAGGCTGGCCGCCGGCGCAGAGGTAGAGGACGGCCATGCGCACGGCGATGCCGTTGGTCACCTGCTCCAGGATCACGCTGCGGTCACCGTCAGCGAGTTCGCTGTCGATTTCGACACCGCGATTGATTGGCCCAGGGTGCATGATGATCGCTTTCGGACTAAGCCAGTCGGCCCGCGCCTTGTTCAGGCCAAACATGCCGGTGTATTCGCCGAGCGACGGAAAGAGGCCCGCGGCCTGCCGCTCGTGCTGGATGCGGAGGAGCATCACGACCTCGGCGTCGGCGAGCGCAGATTTTAGATCGTGCGAGACACTCACGCCCATGGCGGTGAACCACGCGGGCACGAGGGTCGATGGGCCGACGAGCGTCACGGCTGCGCCCATTTTCGTGAGCGCGTGGATATTCGAGCGGGCGACGCGGCTGAAGAGAATGTCGCCGAGGATGACGACCTTGCGGCCCTTGAGGCTGCCGAGGTGCTCCACCATCGTAAAGGTGTCGAGTAGACCCTGGGTCGGGTGCTCGTGGGAGCCATCGCCGGCATTGATCACGGGGATGTCGAGAATTTTGGAGAGATAAAGCGGCGAGCCGGCGGCGGCGTGGCGGATGACAATCATGTCGGCCTGAAGGGCCTGAATGTTCTCCGCGGTGTCGCGCAGGGTCTCGCCCTTGGTCGTGCTGCTGCTGGCGCCATCGAGGGAAATCACATCAGCGCTGAGACGCTTGGCCGCCATGTCGAACGCCATGCGGGTGCGCGTGCTGGGCTCGAGGAAGAGGTTGACGATGGTCTTGCCGCGGAGGGCAGGGACTTTTTTCACGCTGCGGTTGAGCGTGCGTTTGAACGCACTCGCGGTTGCGTGAATCTGCTCAATCTCGGCGAGGGACAACTCCTCGACGGTGATAAGGTGGCGGCGGGTCCAGGACATCAGGAGATTTTTGACTTTCGGTTCTCGATTTTCGATTGCGTCGGGGAAGCCGAGAGAGACAGCTCGATGCGGATCGTGTCGCGCTGGGGTTTCGCGGGGTCGAGGGAAACGACAACCTTCTCGCGCGCTGCCGCTGCGAGGTCGAAGCCAACGTAGTCGGCGGCCACCGGCATCAACCGGCCGCCGCGATCGACGAGGACGGCGAGTTCGACCTTGGCCGGGCGGCCGTGGTCGAAGAGTTCGTCGAGCGCGGCTTTGACCGTGCGGCCGGAAAAGAGCACGTCGTCGACGAGGATGATGGTCGCGCCATCGACGTCGGCGGGGATTTGCGTCGGCGCAAACTCCTTCGGGATTGGATGGCGACCGATGTCGTCGCGATGGAAGGAAATATCAATCACACCGGCGGCAGTCGGCGTCGGATTGGGCTGCGCCGCGAGCTGGGCGGCAAGCCGGCGGGCGAGTTCGACGCCACCGTTGGCAATTCCGAGCAAGAGCAATTTCCTCCGTTGCGGGTGGCGGGTGGCAATAGCCTCACCTAGCCGCGCAATTGCGGCGTGTATTTGCTCCGAACCAATGGTCTGGGATGCGGCCACGAAGCGCGATTGAGTCGGGTCAGGGCAAGCGTGGGAAGGATTTTCTTGCGCCGTCGCCGAACCGGTCGGTGGCAGACTACGCAAAGAGCCGAAGAAAAACCGCAGGAAGGGTGCCCAGCGCAATGATCAACAGGGCGGAAAGGGCGAGGGCGAGGCCTGCGGCCGGAGGCACGACTATCTTCGCGCTGGCATCGGGCGCAGGCGGACGCACGAGGGCCGATTTCAAGATGAGGAGATAGTAGTAGAGTGCGACGGCGCTTATTGCGATGGCGAGCAAGGTGAGCCAGCCGGCGGCGCCCGCGAGGCCGTTAAGTTTTAGAGCTTGGCTGAACACGATGAATTTCCCGAAAAATCCGGCGAGCGGCGGGATTCCGGCCAGCGAGAGCACAAACACCAGCAGGCAGCCCGCGAGCAGCGGCGACCGCCGGTGCAACCCCGCGAGATCGCCGAGGTCGTGACAACGGCCCGTGCGTTCGATCACCGCGATGACTCCGAAGACGCCGACCGTCGCGAGCCCATAGGTGAACGTGTAGTAGGTGAGTGCCGCCGTTCCGAAACGCCCGGCGGTGAGGACGCCGATCAGCATCGCACCCGCGTGCCCGATCGCCGAGTAGGCGAGCAGCCGGCGGAGATTGGATTGCGCGAGCGCCGCGATGTTTCCGAGCAGCAGAGACGCGCCCGACAGGACGACGACGACGGTGGTCCACGCGGGAGCGCGACCATCCGCGCCGCCCAGACCACCCCAGAGCAGGCGCGCGAACAGGGTGAAACCAGCGAGCTTCGACGCCGACGCGATGAGCGCGGCCGACGACGCGGGGGCGCCCTGATAGACATCGGGCGCCCAGAGGTGAAAAGGAGCGGCGGCGGCTTTGAATCCGAAGGCGAGCAGCACCATCACGATTGCGACCACGAGGAGCGGGCTCGTGGGCTGCGCTTGCAGCTGTCGGGCAATTTCCGGTAACTCGATCGAGCCGGTGAGTCCGTAGATTAGGCTGAACCCGAAAAGGAGGAAGGCGGCCGACATGGCGCCGAAGAGAAAATATTTCAGCGCGGCCTCGGCGGATTCGGGGCGCGACTGGTCGAATCCCGCGAGCACGTAGAGCGAGAGACTCGCGAGTTCCAAAGCGACGAACGCCAACAGCAGCTGCTGCGCGGCGGCCATCACGGAAAAGCCGGCGGTGGCAAAAAGGATAATGGCGACAAACTCGGCCGGATGACGGATGCGCGCGGTTCCGGGCAGCAGCGCGAGGGTAAGGGCGCTGAGCCCGAACACGCCGAGGCGCGTGGCCCGCGTGAGCGAGTCGACCACGAGCACGCCACCAAACACGGAGCCAGTGGCATCGGTGGCGCACGCGCCGTAGCCGGCGCAGGCGAGCGCGATCAGGCCGAGCGACACTGCGCCCCACAGCCGTTGGTTGAGCGTCCGAGTGCGGCCGGAAATAAGATCGAGGGTGAGCCCGAAGACCGCGAAGAAAACGAGCGAGGCCTCCGGTAGCAGGGCGGTGATCAACTCCGCGTAGTTGGGACTCACGGCGAGCCTCCCTTCAATACCGCCTGCATCAACGGCGATTGGAGTGCCGGCATAATCCAGTCGAGCAGCACGTCGGGTTTCAGGCCGATATAAACCGTCGCGGAGAGGAGCAGCATCGCGCCGGCGCGCTCGGCCGTTGTGATCGGTTCGTAGTGCGCCGGAGGGGTTGGGCCGCGCACGACTGATTTGTCGGTCGTGCCGAAAAATGAAATCTGGATCACGCGCAGCGTGAACGCCGCTGCCACCAGCACGCCGGCGGCGGCGAACGCAGCCCAAAGCGGGGATGTTTTCCACGTGCCGACGAGGATCGTCAGCTCGGCGGGAAAACCGCTGAAGCCCGGCATGCCCATCGAAGCGAGCCCCGCGAGCACGAAGGTCAGGGCCGCAAACGGCAGCGCGCGATGGAGGGGCAGCGCGCGTAGGTCCGCCAGTTTGCGCGTATGCGTGCGCTCATAGACCATGCGACCGACGACGGCGAAGAGCAGCCCGGCGATGATGCCGTGAGAAAACATCTGGAGCACCGCGCCGCCCACCGCCTGCGCGTTGCCGGCGGCGAGCCCAAGCAGCACGAAGCCCATGTGGCTGACGCTGGAGTAGCCGATGACAAATTTGAAATCATCCT
>JANOAF010000353.1:0-6324 GCA_031411015.1 Opitutaceae bacterium
CTGAGAATGTTGAGGGACGCGCCGCCTTGACGCGATGAAGTGACGACCTCCTTCACGTGGCGGCTCTCGGTCGACGTGAACACCTTCGTGAATTCCGGAATCAGCGCGCCCGCGATCGTGCCAAGGGAGATGATGGTGGAGAGCACCCACCAGAGGCCCGCGCCCACGCTCGGGTGACTGGCGAGCAGCAGGTAGCTCGCGAGGTAGGTGACCGCGATCGAGACGATTGACGTGATCCAGACGAGATTGGTGAGCGGATGCTCAAGGTTGAAATCCTTGGCGGAGCCCCAGACGGATTTGCTGATGGCGTCGTTGATCCAGTAGCTGACGAGCGAGGTGAGGACCATCAGGATGCGCATCGCGAACAGCCACACGATGAGCACGCCGCAGAGCGCGGGATTGGCGGCGAGGGCGAGCGCGAGAAACGCGATGAGCGCCACGCCGGTTACACCGTAGGTTTCAAAACCATCTGCGGTGGGTCCGACGGAGTCGCCAGCGTTGTCACCGGTGCAATCCGCGATCACGCCGGGATTGCGGGGATCATCCTCGGGGAGTTCGAAGACGATCTTCATGAGGTCGGCGCCGATATCCGCGATTTTGGTGAAGATGCCGCCGCAGATGCGCAGGGCCGAAGCGCCGAGGGATTCTCCGATCGCGAAACCGATGAAGCATGGTCCGGCAAGGTCCGACGGCAGGAACGACAAAATGCAGATCATGAAGAACAGCTCCACGGCGACGAGCACGAGGCCGACGCTCATGCCGGACTTGAGCGGGATGAGGAGCGTCGCGAGCGGATTGCCCTGGAGCGCAGAGAAAGCAGCGCGGGAATTCGCGACGGTGTTGATGCGGATGCCAAACCACGCCACGCCGTAACTGCCGAGGATGCCCAGCACCGAAGCGCCGAGGATGATGGCGACGTGGCCCACCGACATGTGCGACAGCACGCCGAAATAGTAGCCCATGCAGATCGCGATGAGCACCCAGAGCGCGGCGAGAAACTTGCCCTGCTGGAAAAGGTAGGTCTTGCACGTTTCCCAAATGATTTGGGAAACCGCCGCCATCGACGAGTGCACGGGGAGATTGCGCGTCTGCAGATATTGCATCCAGCCGTAGAGCGTGCCGAGCGCACACACGACGAGTCCGATCATCAGAATCGTCGTGCCGCTGAGCGACCCGCCGAAGAACGTGATGGTGCGGAGATCGGGGATGTGGATGTCGGCCTCGCTGGCGTGGAGGAGGGAGGGGGCAAGGAGCGCCAAAGCAGTGGCGACCCATTTACGGGAGTTGGGGGCTATCATAAGGTTTAAGGCGGAAACGCCGACTGACCTGGGGTCGGCATTTTCCGGGGGAGGGTTTGGGATGAGTGGTGGTTTGCCCGCTGCTGGACGGTGTCGCGAGTCAATTGTGGTGGAAGGCGAAGCAGGAGAAAGGGCGGCTTATCGCTGAACGCAGCGGATGAATTCCTTTCTAATTTCTCTGCGAGCAGCGGAAGAGTTCGGGGGCGCTGCTGGCGCCGGGGCAGCCGGACGCGGGCAGTCGGAATTAACCACGAAACACACCAACGACACGAAAGGAAGGAGTTGCAGAGCCAGCAAACCTCCAAGCTATGCGCACAGGACAGGGATCGTATTTCGGAAGAACCTTCCGGCAATATATCTCTCTCTGGTTTTCGTGTGGTTCGTGGTGACTCCGCCTGCATCGTTCCGGCTCGGAGGGTTTGAACACGACGGACGCACTTGATGCTTCGGGGTAGAGTTCAAACTCACATCGATTCCGGTTGAGCGAAGGCTGCTGGGGCGCGAGAGTTTGTGCCGATGCGGAACGATCGAATGACGATGGCGAAATTTTTTTGCCGTGCCGGTTTGGCCCTGTTTCTTGCCGGCCTTGCCTTGCCTCTCGCGGGGCTGGGGCAGGTGGAGCCGGCACTGGATGGCGCCTTGGTGGCGCGGCAAGCCGAGATCAAAAATGCGTTTCGGGATCAGGTCTCGCCCTTCGTCAAAACCTATTGCCTCGCCTGTCATAGCAACCGGAAGTCGAAGGCCGGGGTCAACTTCGAGTCCGCGCTCAAATACCCCGGCAGTTCCGGCTTCGCCCAACACTGGAAGCAAGGCCTGATCAACGTGCGGGCCCACGACATGCCGCCGGATGACGCCGCGAAACAGCCGACGGACGCAGAACGCCAGATGTTCGTGGAGTGGATCGGCCAGCTCAAATATCTCAGTCCACCCGATCCCGGCCCATTCGCGCTGCGGCGGCTCAACAAGGTGGAATATGGCAACACCCTGCACGATCTCTACGGGGTCGATCCGACGGTCGCGCGTGAGCTCCCCGACGAGGTGTTGGGCGCGGGTTATCTCAACACCCTGTCGGCCCTCCAGTCGGAGCAATATCTCGCGATCGCCAACGCGGTGTTGGATCGCGTCCTGGCTCCCGCCGGCGCGCCGCCGACTCCCGTGCAGCGACGCCTCATGGGTGAGCCGCCCGCGCGCGGGACCGATCCGCGGGCAGCGGCGAGGGACGTCGCCCGCTCGCTGGCGCGCAACGCCTATCGTCGCCCGCCTTCGGAGGAGGAACTGGACGTCCTCGTGGGGGTGTTTGATTTGGCCCGCGAGAACCAACTGGGCTACGCGGAGGCCCTGCGGTTGATGTTGAAGGCGATTCTCGTTTCGCCGCAGTTTCTTTTTATCACGCCTGCCAAGGAGGTGGAGTCGGCGCGCAAGATCGCGCCACTCGACGACTATCAGCTGGCGTCGCGTCTTTCGTATCTGCTGTGGGCCACTATGCCGGACGCGGAACTCTCGGCCGTTGCCGATAGCGGAACGCTCCACGAGCCGGCGGTGCTGAGGGAGCAGGTGAAACGATTGCTGCAGGATCCTCGGTCGCGAGCGTTGTTTGATGGCTTCGGGGCGCAGTGGCTGGGGCTCGGCGAGCTGGAAGGCAAAACGTTCGATCCCGCCAAATTTCCGCAGATGACCGGCGCGATGCGCGCGGCGATGTATGACGAGGCGCGGTTGTTCTTTGAAAGCATCGTGCACGACAACCGGAGTGTGGTCGGTTTCGTGGATAGCGATTACACCTATCTCAATGGCACGCTGGCCCAACTTTATGGGCTGGAAAAAACCGTCACCGGACCGGCGATGCGGAAGGTGAAGCTGACAGACGCCAATCGCGGCGGGATTCTGAGTATGCCCGGCATCCTCGCGACGACCTCGTTTCCCAACCGCACCAGCGCCGTCAAACGCGGCGTGTGGGTGCTGGAGCAAGTGCTCGGCGAGCATGTGCCACCGCCGCCGCCGAACGTTCCGGCCTTGGAAAAGCAGGACCAGCAGAAGGTCGCGAACCTGACGCTGCGTCAGCGCACCGAGCTGCACCAAACCGATCCGGTCTGCGCCAACTGCCATAAAGTCCTCGATCCGATCGGATTTGGTTTGGAAAATTTCGACGCCATCGGGCGCTGGCGCGAGCAGGACGATTCGGGCGGCGTGATTGACGCCGCCGGTGAACTGCCGGGGGGGAAGCGCTTTTCGACTCCCCGGGAACTCAAAACCATCATCGCCGCCCGACAAGCGGACTTGGCCCGCAACCTCACGGAGAAACTGTTGGCCTACGCCCTGTGCCGTCAGCTCGAGGGCTACGATGAAATCGTGGTGGACCGTCTGATGGAAAACATCGCCAAAGATGGTTACCGCATGCAGACACTCATCGCCGAAGTCGTCGCGAGTTATCCGTTCACCCAGCGCCGGGTCCAGTAACCAGTAATCCCATCGTCCCATGAGCAGCACCCATCTCATCGATCGTCGCACCTGTTTGAAGGGGATCGGCGTCGCCCTCGCACTGCCGCTGTTCGAAACCATGGGCTGGGCCGAACCGGAAAAGAAAAAGGCGGTGAAGCCGCCCGTGCGCCTCGGCTTCATGTATATGCCCCACGGGGTCATCATGGATCAGTTTTGGCCCGCGAGTCCGGAGAACTACCTGACGGCGCCGGCGCCGGCGTTGGAATCGCTACGGCCCGTGCTCGCGCAGTGCCTGTTGATGAAGGGAATCTCGGGTGTGCCGATCTCGCCGTTCAACGGCGCCCCGCATGCGCTCGAACTTTCGACGTGGCTCACGGCGCGGCTGCCGGATGCGGACCGCCGGAGTCAGGTCAACATTGCGATTTCGGCGGATCAGATCGCCGCGAACTATCTGGGCCACCTCACGTCGCTGCCGTCGTTGGAACTGGCCACGATGCCGCAGACGCACAAGGAGAACCAAGAGGGTCTGAACGAGGCCTATTATTCGCACTGCAGTTATCGATCGGCCACCCAGGCGCTCCCGGCGGAGACCAATCCGCGCGCGGTGCTCAACCGGCTCTTCGGCACGACTGACCAGGGCGGCGGTGGCCGGAAAGCTGCGCCAACGGATCCGCTCGACCGGAAGATGTTGGACTTGGTCATCGGCGGCGCGAAAGACCTGCGGCGGAAATTGCCCCAGGAGGACCAGCACAAGCTGGATGAATATCTCGACAGCGTGCGTTCCGTGGAGCGCCGCATCGCGGCCATCGAACACCGCCAAAAAGAAGCGGCGCTGGAGGCGGCCGGGGTCAGCGTCAGCCAGCGCTACGCTCCGGATTCACCCCCGATCGAAATCAAGATTCCGCTGGGCGACAAACGCAGCGAATACATGCAGGTGATGTGTGACCTCAACGTGCTGGCGTTTCAGACCGACACCACCCGCGTGAGCAGTTACATCGGCTCCACGCCGAACGGCGTTTCCTATCCGGAGCTCGGGTTCTCCGATACGCATCATTCCAACACTCACCACGGCAACGATCCGGAGAAAGTCCGGAAGGTCGCGGCGATCACCGCCTTCAACATCGCGCAGTTCGCCTACATGGTGAAGCGCATGCACGCCATCCGGGAAGGCGACGGCACCCTGCTCGACAATTGCATCATGATGTGGGGCTCCGGCCTGGAGGACGGCAACAAGCACCAGCGCGAGAACCTTCCCTTTATCGTCGCCGGCCGCGGCGGCGGCTCGATCAACACGGGGCGTTTCTTGACGAATGTCCGGGGAAACCAAGGCGACCTGCTCAGCACGCTGCTCGGTTGTGCCGGCGTTCCGCTGGACCGACCCATCGGCATCGCGACCAAACAGATCACCGAGATGGCCGCCACGATCTGAATCCGGCGATATTGATCTTTGCGAAAAGCGGCGGCCGGTCAGCGTGCGCGCCTTGAGTTGGTCGCCGGTGCTTCGGGTTCTGGGATTTTCCTCCCAGTGGGTGGCAGTCAACCCACTCTTGCCAATCGAACCGGCAACCGTGTGGACGCTTGAAGAACGCGCGGCGGTCCGCGTCCGGCCATCGCCTTCGTGGCGGCCTCGACGCCAATGTTTAGGGCGAATTCGCCGCGGGAGCCACGGCCGCCAGAAATTTCGCCAGCGGAATATCCAGTCTGCGGATCTCTTGCGCGGCGAGAGCGGCGACCCGAGTGGCTCCGTATTCAGAATAGTGGGTATCGTCCCTGATGCCCTTGGGATAACGGGTGAACTTCCCGGGCGGCAGATGGAGATGCAGCGCCGCCGAGCCTTCGGGGCCGAGGCTCGTTTCCAATTCGATCGTGCGCGTGCGTAGATCGAGCAGCGGGACCGCGAGAGCGCGCGCGGTTTCGCGGGTGACGTCGACCCACTCCGAGGGCGGGGCGACGAACCGACCGCGAGCGTCCCACGCACGCACGGCGCCCATCGTCGCGAGCAATGGGAGCGCCTGCTGCGCGCGCGTCTCGCGGACGATGCGCTCGAGGTTCGCGCGATACGCGCCGCGCGGCTCGGTATAGCGGGCGGGATCTTCTTTTTTAGCGTCGTTGCCGCCGCCGAATTGGATGAGCACGTAGTCGCCGGGTTGCAGCTCGGCGAGCACGGCGGCCCAACGGCCCTGATCGATGAAACTCTTGCTGCTCCGACCGCCCGCCGCGCGGTTCTGCACGATGGCGTGATTGGTGAAGCACTGCGCGAATGGCTGGCCCCAGCCGCGCATCGGATCGGCGGCTGGAGCGTCCGCCAGGGTCGAGCCGCCAATGAGGAACACCTTGGGCGGCACCGGTGCCGCCGCCCGGCAGAGCGGCCACGCGAGCAGCGCGGCGGCGAAAAGAAACATCCGGGTGGCACTCATTGGGCGCGGAGACTCTCTCGCGCCGCTGCGACCATGCGGGCTTGCTGGCGCTGCACGCCGGCCATCGCTTCGCGCACGCGAGTGCGAGCGATAGAGGGATCGGCGGTAATTTTTCCGAGCGCGGCGGCAAGTTGAGCGCCGGTGTTTTCCTCGATTTCAAAGAGCCAGTCGCC
>JANOAF010000354.1:0-11208 GCA_031411015.1 Opitutaceae bacterium
GCGGCCAGCAGCGCGAGAGCGATGATCGGACGGGTGCGAGTGTTCATATTATCGAACAGGTTTGATGGGCCGGGTGATTTCTTCGCCGCGGTAGCGCAGCGTGAAGGTGGTGCGGTCGATTGAAACGAGCTCTAGCTCGTAGTCTTGGCTGTTATACGTGGCGGTGAAACGAGTCCCCACCTCGAAAGGTTTGCCTCCGATGACGAGCCGCGGCGCACCGCGGAGCTGGATGACACCCGTGGGCGAAATCTGCCCGGCGAGTTTTTCCAGTGTCTCCCGATCGGCCGGTGCGGTCTTGACAGCGACGCCAGGCACCGCGGGGCGCGGGGCATTCGCCGCGGCGCGCTGCGCGGCCGCAGCCTGCGCCTGTTGCTCGGAGATATCAGGCTTGTCGAAATTGGCCGGATTGAAAGGCGACGCCAAATCGGCCGGCAGCGGACCCGGATCTTTGCGGTGCGCCAAGCCCTCGGCCAACTCGAGCGACGCCTGCCGTTTCGTCGGCGGTTGAAGGTCGGCAGAGTTACGCGCGGCCACCGCACGCGACGGCAGAAGCACGGCGAGCAGGCCAACCGCAGGGAGAAGCGTGAGACGGAGGTTCATGACTTGCCGAGAAGTTCAAGACTGAGGCCGAGCGTAAGCGGAGAATTGCGGTTCGAGGCGGCCCCCGTAAACGAAGCGGTGAGCACGCGGCAGTAATGCGCGCCATTTTCAAGCTGGCGCAGGAAGTCCAAAATCTGCGGGAGACTTCCCTGCACGGAGACGGAGAACGGCACGGCGACGTAGGCGTTCTTCGCGCCCTTAGCCGGAGCGGCGGTGGCCGCGGTCTGCCGGAGGTCGACAATCTTAACGCCGGTTTCGCCCTCGAGCTTGTAGAAATACTGCGTGTTGGTGCCGAGCTGGGTTGGCCGCACGATCCGATTCTCAACGTCCTTGATGGCTGCGGCCATCGCGTCAGCATGCTCCCGCAACTGCGTGGAATATTTGATGTTCAACGCAATCCGATCGCCGTCGGCCGCCTTGAGGCCAAGTTCCGCCTCCGCACCGGGAATCTCATCCACGCGCAAATAAAGCGCGACCGCGAAGGCAAGGCTGAGCGCACCGCAGCCAACGCTGATGGGGTGCTTCTTGATGAGCGCGACCAGTTCTTGGTTGGTCATAGGAGTGGTTTTCTCACGGGTTTCGGTGCCGCCGCCGCCGTCACTGGTTTCAGACGGAGGAAGAATTCCACGGCCATACGGCCGGTGGCCGGATTACGCATCGGCGTGCTCGTAAAAATGAATTCGTCGAACTGCGTGAGCTGCTTGTCCACCTTGAGCTGTTCCAAGTAGGCCGTCGCATAGCCGCTGGCGGCCGCGGCATCGCCCCGAACCGCCAGGCGCATCGTCAAGCCGGTCTCACGCAACTCAAGAGTGTCGATCGCCACATTGGCGGGCAAAGTCTCCGCCAGCCGCAAAACGAGGGCGGAAATCAGGGTCTTTGACTTGATGAAGGCATCGACTTCGTTGATGCGCGTTTCGTCCAATTGAAATTTCTTGAACACCGCAATGGCTTGGTCGCTCACGCGTTTGTCGCGGTTGATCAATGCCTCAACATTCGCGATCTGGCCGTTCACGACGTAAAGTTGCCATTCCTTGAAGCCAAAAAAGATGCCCAACGCCGTCGCGAGGAAAATAGCCGCGCCGTTCACAAAGAACGCCGTGCGCACGACCTTGATGTCCGGCAACTTTTCGTAGTTGCGGAAATTCGGGTGCCACGCGGGCAGTGCGGCCACTTCGGCCGTCTCACCTTTTTTCTTAAGCAGCGACAGCATGGGCGGATTGGGTCTGGGCCATTAGGGTGAGGAGACCGAACCAACGCGTCTCCTGAGCTTGCTTCACCAAGTTCTCGGGCAGGGAAATCTGGCGTGATTCCAGCCAAGCCACCGGGTCAATTTTCAAACTCGTAATGCCGAGCGCACCGGAAACGGCGGTATCGAGCCACTGCAGTTTCGGCGAAAGCTGGGTCGTCAGGACCTGAGAGACTGACTGGCCAGTCTGCACCTCGTAGAATCCGATCGAGGATTGGAGCTCCTTTAGGACTTTCTTGATCAACAGCGGCCCCATGCCGGTGAAGTCGAAGGTGTTTGAATAAAAAAGTTTTCGGGCCGATTCCTCGTCCTTCAGGCCGAGTTCCTTCTGCACGATCGGCACCATGGCCTCAAGGCCTTGGGCGACCGACCGGGAAGCCTCCACCCCGTTGGCAGTGACGATGAACGAGTGCGTGGCGTCCGTCCCAATCTCAAGCACGAGCACCGAGGTCTTCGTGCGATTGAAAGCGAGGCAATCCACCACGCCGCCCAACGTCGCCACCGAGCCGAGCTCAAGGCGCTCCGGATAGATCGACGACTCCAGCAGCAGGGCCTGCGTGCTCTGGCTATCCTCGATCGGGAGGCCGCAAAAAACCACGTCCTTCTGCGTGGCACGCACGGAGTCGAAATCCACGCCGTCGTTGGCGTTCAAGATCGCGAGGGAATATTTGTCGTCCTCGATCCGAAACTGCTGCGAGCAAAGCTCGGTGATGTAGGCCGGTTCCTTCACCCGCTTCGGCTCGATCGTGTGCCGGCGGATCAGGCGCCTGGCCGGATAGATGCCGACCGTGGCGTGCACATATCCGCTCGGGGTCTTTTTGGGCTGTATGCGACCAAGCAGGTCCTTGAGCGCGACCGGATCGTTCGGCGCACACTCCAGCATTTCCTCCACGGTGAACGGTGCGGTCGGGCTCGACGTGCGCGCCATCATGACGGCGTGATCGCTCAGCTCGACGAAGAAGCCCTTGGGTTTGTGAGAAAAAAGCATGCTACGAATGAAGGCGTTTTTTGGAAACGGCGCAGTTTGGCGGCGAAGGCAGGAGGCCTTACAAGATCAAACCCCCGGTGTATCCCGTTGGAGGTGACCATTTACTTTTTCTTGAGCAAATGGAGGCCTCGGGCCGCGTTTCTGCGACCGTTTTGCCGTTGGATGTGCGTAGCCTCACCCCGACAAATACGGTCGCCGCGCAGCGAACCTAAGCAAAAAAAGAAAACCCGCCGTGGGGACGGCGGGTTTTGAAAGCTGACAAACAATTGGCGCGCTCAACGCGCGCGGCTCACTTTTGCCACGTGCGCTTCTTGTGGCGATTTGCCTTCAAGCGCTTACGGCGCTTGTGCTTGTTCATTTTCAAACGACGTTTCTTTTTCAGATTACCCATGGTGAATTTGTTTCGTGAGGGGCCAACGTGCGTCCCACCGGCAGGGCTGTAAAGCCGAATTTAAAGCCAAGCCACCGGGGCCCGAGCGCCCTCGTGCGTGAAAATCAGTTCGCAGCCGATGTCGGCCGGTGCCAGCCCGGTTAGGACCGCCACCACCCGCCGGTAGAGGTTGATCTGGGGTTGGTGGCGAAGCACGGCCTCCGTCAAGTCGCCGGACCCCGGCAGCCGCTCGGTTTTGAAATCAAAAATGCGAGCTGAGACGACCCGCCCCGAGGCGTCCCGCCCGACCAACACCCGATCAAATGCTCCGGTCACCCAGGCCCCATCGAGCACGATCTCAAAAACTCGCTCGCGCCAAACCTCCCCACCGGCCTTTCGGGCCCAGACATCCGCCAATTGCGGCGCAGCGACACAGGCCCGCGCTTCGTCCACCGCACGGGGCGACGCACCACGAAGCGCCCAGTCCGCCGGGTCCGCCATTTCACGCCATTCCACTTCAGCCAACAAAGCGTGGACCTCGTTGCCAAACTGCACCGCCAATCCGCTTTCCGCCGAAAAAATCTGTGCCGCACTCACCCTCCCACTTCGCCCCGCTGATGGTCGCCGCGCCGGACGCCGCGGCGCGGGCACGAGGCCAGCGACGCCGTCCGACGCCCGCGAAGCCGGCAATGACGTTTCCTCCGCCCGCGGATTGATGCGCTCATGCCATCCGCTATCGCCCGCCGTCCAAGCTCCGGTGCAGGCCAGTTTGCCGACCCAAAGTGGCCGGGTGCCATCACCGAGCGTCTCCGCCAGAAGTTTTCGATAGTTGCGCGACACCGATTTCGCGGGCGTTGACGTAATCAAATACATCGCGCGCTTCGCCCGCGTCATCGCCACGTAGAGCAACGCCAGCGCTTCATGGCAGGCTTCCATCTCGGCCGCGCGCACATGGGCGGCGAGCGTCTCGTCGTGGCTGACAAACAATTTTGCCGGTAAATCCAACACCCATTGCACTGTGCGATCCGCCGTGCGCTGCACGGCCAGACCTTCGCGACGTTGATCGATTCGCTCTCGTTCCAAATCAGGAAGCAGGACGACATCGAAGCCGAGACCCTTGGCTTTGTGAATCGTCATCACCTTCACGACCCCCGCCACGTTCGCATCGCGCACGACATGGCGTTCCATAAACGCCACAAAATCCGCGGCGTTCCTTCCGCCCGTCACATCGAAGAGCGCCGCCGCCGCCAAGAACTGCCGGCCCCGCTCGCGACTGAATAAATCTCCCGGCTCAAGTTGTGGCTCAAGGCGCTTCAACCAGAAGGCCATCGTGCGCTCGAACCCATCGGCATGAATTTGCGCCAGCACCTGCGTCGAGAGCGCCTCCTTCGTGTGCAGACCGTCGCGATCAAGCACGGCCCGCAGTGGCGTCATCGCCAGATGCTCTTGCGCAAACCGGTCACCGGGATGCGCCGCCGCTTGCACCAGCGCGAGGAGGGCCGCGCCCAGCGGATTGTCGGTCGCAACGTGCAGATCCGACTCGGCGAGCGCCGGGATTCCGCCCTCTCGCCGCAGATAGTCCGCCAGCGCGGTGGCCGACGCGTTCGATTGGGTGAGCACGGCGCACTCGAGGCCACGTTCGAGCGGTGCGATCTCGTGCAGCAAACTCACCGTGAGCGCAAAACGAGTTTGTTCATCGTCCGCGTGCAGCCACGCCGCGTGACCGTTCAGAGTCGGTCGGGCCGACTCATGCGTCCGCCAATCGCGATTCCAGCTCTCACTCGCCGTTCCCGGGAAGAGTTGCTCCAGCACGTCGCCACGACCGAAAACCGAGTTCACGCACTCAATGACCGCCGGCCCCGATCGCCAGGACGCCACGAGATGCTGTTCCGCGATGGTTTCTGGTGACGCCTGATTGTAGTGGTCGAGAATCTCACGAAACAGATTCGGATCGCCCTCGCGCCAGCGGTAGATCGCCTGCTTTACGTCACCCACACAGAAGAAACTGCGGGCCCCGGTTGGATCCTGCACCGCTTCATCGATCAAGTTACGGAGCACGCTCCACTGCCCAAAACTCGTGTCCTGAAATTCATCGAGCAACCAATGGTCGAATTGCGCATCGAGGCGGAAATCGATCATTAGCCGCCCGCCTTCTTCGCTCTCATCTGCGCCGCCCAGCATCGGGCCGTCCGGTCGCGGTAATAGCAATCGCTGCACGTCGCCGAAGGTGAGCCGGCCCTCGCGGCGCACCGCATCGTGATAAAACGATTCGTAGCTGCGCAGGACCGCGTGGATTCCCCGCGTGATCTCCAACCGGCGCGCGAGTTCGCCACCGATGAGATGCCGGACAATCGCGGCGACACTGCGACATTCATCCGGCCCCAGCGCCACCTTCCTCCGCTCCACCGTGATCTCGGCGGAGCCGAGGCGCACGCCTTCCCACTCATCGAGGATATTCTCCAAAAGATACGAGACCGCGCGCGGCAGCGGCGCGCCGGCACTCCCCGACGCCAAGGCCTCGAAAAACGCCGCGAAACGCCCCGCTTGTTTCTCCGTAAGATCGCGCTGCGCCATTTGCACCCGCAGGCTCGATACCGCGTCAGCCCATTTGGTCTTTTCCGCGGCCAACCACTCGCACCCATCAGGCCAGATGCGCGCCGGATTCCCCCACAGTTCCGCCGCGGGCGCAGCGAGAAATGTCTCCAAATGCTCGTCGAGAAACCCATCCAGCCGATTCGCGAGTTGTTTCTCCTCCGCCCCAAAGGTCGCGCGCTTAAACGCCTCGATAAACTCGCGCTGGGCCTCATCGAGGCCCGCCGGGCGGTTAGAGAACATGCGCCGCAGCAGCCGTCGGCGCTCGACGAGGGACGTATGCTCTTGCAGCACCTCGAAGTCCCCGGTCAGGCCCAATTCGAACGGAAAAGCCCGCACAATCCGGGCGAAAAATCCGTCGAGCGTGCCGAGGCGCAGCCGGGGCATCGCATCCACGACCGCGCGGAGCAGACGCAGAAATTCCGCCGCACCCAGTTCCGGCCGACCGATGTCACCCGCGAGCTCCGCTGCAAAAACTTCGTCGCGCGCGGCGCGGGCGAGCTTGCCGAGAATTTCGTCGAAGAACTCACCGGCCGCCTTGCGCGTAAAGGTCAGGGCCACGATTCGCTCCGGCGCCGCTCCGCTTGCGAGCAACGACACGAACCGATTCGTCAGCGCGTAGGTTTTCCCCGATCCCGCCGAGGCGAGGATCATCACATGCCGTGGATTCACGTCCGGTCCCCCCGTGCGATGCTCGCTTCGACACCATGCTGAAACAGCGCGGCAAACGAATCACGCTCGCCGACGATTTCCGCTGGCGGCCAAAAGATGCCGGCGCGAATCGCCGCCGCAACCCCGTCCGCACAGGCGTGGGCAGAAGCTTGTAGCGATTCGTCGAGTTCCGGCCAAAGCACGAGCGCTGTGTCGCCGACCGCCTTGGGCAGGTTGACGTAGCCGCATGAAATGGGCGTGCCCGGAAACTCTGTTGCCAGTGCCCGCAAATAGAGTGGCAGCTGCAAATCCACCCAAACCTGCGGTCGACCACCGGCACCCGCCCGTAACCACACTGGCCGGACGTCATCGTCCGGCCGCGCCAAGCGCAGGTGTGATTTCTGCGGCGGCGTGGCCGCATCGCTCGTCTTGTAGTCGAGCACGCGCAACGCCCCCGTGCCTTCATGACGCTCGACGCGATCGATTTTTCCACGCACGTCGAGGCCGCCGATTTTCAGGGTAAAAGCCCACTCAATCCGCAGGCCGATCCAGCCTTCGGCTCGTTCGCGGGCGTGGATGGCGGCGACCTTTCCGAGCCGTTGCCGCGCCGACTCCAACTGGACCACGAGGGGCAAGGTTAGGTCCCGGCCAAACCGCGCCCGCGCCACGTGCTCAAGCTCGGCAAAAAGAAATTCCCGCAACGTTCGCTCATCCGTGCAATCGCGGAGGGAGGGAGCGCGCCCCATCGCCTCGAGCGCAGCGTGGCAGAGCGTGCCGAAATCCCGCGCGTCCAGCTCCGTCTTGGACGGATCGACGGGTTCCATCCGCAGCACGTGACTGAGATAAAATCGAAACGGACACGCCAGCCAGGCCCGAAGCCCGGTGACCGGCACGCGTTCGGGCGGCGCAACGACCCGTGGCGTCATTTTCCAAGCACGGGTCCAGGGCGCACTCGACCGTATCGCCGGCAGCGGACGAAACAGAAACTCCACCCGCGCTGGCAATGCCGGGGCGGCGCAACGCAGCAACAACCGCGACGGCCGCAACGGATCGCCGGCGGTCGACTGGCGTGCGAACAGCAGATCGAGCCGACCGGAGGCGGCACGCGACGCCGCGAGCGCCTGCAAGAGGTAGGCGTCGCGCGCGAATCGGGCGGCGTTGCTCTTTAGGCCGAGGGTTTCGCGGAGCGACTCGGGCAGAAAAGCATCACCGACCACCGCGTCCGGCAACGAACCATCGTTACAGCCGGCCACAACCAGATGGGGCGCGTCTTCCCACAGCAGCTCGAGCCAGCCCTGAAGATCGAGCGCCCCCGCTGGTTTCTCGATTGTGCGGCGCGACTCGCCGAAAGCCTTCAGTGCAATCTCCCCCCATTCAGCGCTGGAGATTTCCGGAAACAACTCCCGCGCGGTGGCGCATTCGCTGATCACGTCTCGCCACACCTCCATGGCGTCGGCCTCCATCACGTCGTTTGCTTCTCCGAGGTCGAGCTGGCGCACGCCAAAGATCAGCGTGAGCGTGGCCAGCACATTCTGTGGAAACTCACCGCGCGTGAGCGTCGCACGAATCCCCTCGATCAATCGCAAGCCCGCGCCCAGCGCCGTGTCGCGTCCGCCGCTGACCGCCAGCGCCCCTGCGAGATCGACCGGCAGGTGCCTGGCGTGCAGTTCATCGAGTTCCGCGAGAAAGCTCGCCGCAGAGAATTCACCCGGCGCGCAGGCCTGAAAATAGCTAAAAAAATCCGGGCAACGCGCGATCGCCGCCACTGCGTCGAAGGTCGCGGCGCGGGCCAGTTCGGCGAGCGCGCCCAACAGCGCGAAGAATCCGCCTTCCTTTCGCCGCCGACCCTCAGGGTTATAGGCCGCGATACTCGCCTGGGCCAACGCACGCTCCAACGGCAACAGCACATCGGCGTTCGCCCCCCCAATCCCGATCGAGCCATCAGGTGCCGGATAGGACTGAGTGATTGCCACCACGCGTTCCGCTTCGGCGGCAGGATCGGCGCAGGCGTGGACGCGCTGCTCGAAATCCGCGAGGTTGAGGGTGCGCCCTGACCAGACTTCTGCCAAAGGCCGGCCACAATCATCGAACGCATCGGCTTCACTCGCCGGCGCAAACACGACCACCTCGACCGGAATTTCCCGCGACCACGCCGCCAATAGCTCAAGGGACAACGCGAGGGGATCGGGCAATCCAAGCAGGACGACGCGCGTGATGCCTGCGGGCAGCATCGGTTGACGCACTCCGGCGCGCCGCGCCTCGTGGGGCTCCCGCCGCCCCCGGGTTGCGAGTAGGGTCACCTGCATGCGCTCGAGCCCCGCGAGCTGGGCCCAGCGTTCCGACTCATGCGTGGTGCGCTCCGCGACATCCGCAAACGCGAGGCCTCCTTCCGTCAACTGGCTTTGCAGTTGAAAAAAGACTTCTGCCGTCCGCCAGGCCCAAGCAAAATCGCACCGCGCTGGAGGCACGGGAAACACCGCAGCGACGCTGCCGAAATCCACGTGACGCAACACCTCCGTCCACGCCAGCAGTGATTCCAGCCGCGTCGCCACGGCGCCCGCTGCCAAACTCGCCGCGAGAAGCGTATCGGGAGTATGCGTCCGAGGTGGGAAGACCGCCGTGTGACCAGCTGCCGCGTGCTCCGCTAGGGCTTCCCGCAACCGACGCGCCGACTGCCGCGTAGGCACGATCGCGAGAGTGTTCGACAGATCGAGTGGGCCGGAGCAATGCCAGTCGCGCGCCAGCCACGCCGCCACCTGAGGCAGCCACGGCCGATCCCACGGCAAGAAATGACGGGGAAAGACGGCTGGGTGCGACGACATCTCGAAAAGAGGATGGATCTGCCGACCTCGCACGCGCAAGGCTGAGCGACATCAACGTCCACTCACCCCAAAAAAACAAAAAACCCCGCTCGCAACGCGCAAGCGGGGTTCAAATTTTGCGGCGAGGCCGGACGCCTCAAGCGCGATTACTTCTTGGGAAACGCCTTGGACGCATGCGTCTTGGCGCGAGACGCGGCATTGCGATGCACGACGCCAGACTTCACGGCTTTGTCCATAGCCGAAGCGTAATCAGCGGCGGCGTCTTTCGCCGCGGGATCCTTAGCCGTGAGGAACGCATCAAGCCGCTTGCGCAGGGTCTTAAGACGGGTTTTAACGCCGCGATTGCGTTCAGTGAGGCGCACCGCTTTGCGGGCGGCTTTGATGGCAGATTTAGTGTTGGCCATGGTCGATCAGAAGTTTGAGTCGGTCAAAGACTCAAACGCGGTCACCTGAGTCAAGGGTATTGTCTCAGCCGATTGTCTCAACCGGGGTGAGTCCGGGTGGGATTTGAACGTTGGGCGCCACGGGAACGCGACCTGTGCGAGTGAAAAACGGGATCCCCCCCGAACTTGCGCGAAGAAAATCTTGGGGCGTCCGAGCGCAGTTACCCTGTCCGACAAATATTTCGCGTGCTGCATCTCTCGCCAACGATTCTGAAGTGAACTCCGCGTAAAAGCCCGGTGACGTCAGGAAATCGTAAAAAACAAATGACACTAATCATTATATTTAAGCGATTTAGTTCTTTTTCAGAAAACACCTACTGTCGCTCTGCGTAGCCTCCAGAGTTTCAGCAATCATGTTGCACCACCAATTCCGACGTCGCACATGAAATCTCATCGTCACTTTCGAATCGGAAAAACAATTACGCGGGCGCGTTTGGTCGCTGCCGCGCTCCTCGGCGCTACTCTCGGCGCCCACGCCGAACCGCCGGAAAATATCAACCTCCCCGAGCAAGCGCGAGGCGCCGCGGCCATCCGCGCGCTCGGTGCGCAACTGCCCGAGGTTGCCAAAGCCTACGGCCACGATGTGGAGCGCCTCATCGAATTGTTTGAAAGCAACCCTTCCCTCGGCGTCGATCCTCACGGCGCGCTGCACTACGCGTGTAACGGTCTCTGCGTGGACTTAAAAGATCCGCGTCACGCGGACGCCCAACTCGCAGCGACCAACGCCATGACGGCCACGTCATCGACCTCGCAGCTCGCCTCCGGCACCGGTGTCGACGCCTTCCAATTGCACAGCCTGCCCGGCGCGAGCCGCGTAATCTATTTGGATTTCGACGGCCAGACGACAACGGGAACTTCCTGGAACAGCGCCTACACCGCCGGAGCCGCCATTGTATCGCAGCCGTTCGATCTCGATGGCGACCCGACAACTTTTAGCGCCAGCGAGCGCGCCGTCATCCAATCGATCTGGCAGCGCGTCGCCGAGGACTATGCCCCTTTCGCCATCGACGTCACGACGCAGGATCCCGGAATCGAGGCACTCCGCAAAATGACCAGCAGCGACCTAAACTATGGCATACGCGTCGTGATCAGCCCGACGAATTGGTATAATACGGGAGCCGGCGGCACGGCCTACATCGGTTCATTCAACTGGAATAGTGACACGCCCTGCTGGGTGTTCACTGGCCAGCTCGGAAATTACGACAAATACATCGCCGAAGCGGTCTCACACGAGGTCGGCCACACGCTTGGACTCTATCACGATGGGGTCGGCGGGACTTCCCCGAGCGAATACTACTATGGTCAGGGCGACTGGGCACCCATCATGGGCGTGGGCTACTACAAATCGATCGTGCAGTTCAGCAAGGGCGACTACGCCAACCCCACCAACACCCAGGACGACTTTGCGGTCATCGCCACGTATGCCCCGCTGGCCGGCGACGACCACGGGAACACGCTCGCGACCGCTACTCTTCTCAACGGCCCCACGGTCGCCA
>JANOAF010000355.1:0-18142 GCA_031411015.1 Opitutaceae bacterium
TCGAGACCGAGGCAGTGCAGCAGCGTGGCGTTGAGATCGAATAGGCTCACGGGGTCCTTCACGATGTTGTAGGAAAACTCGTCGGTCTCGCCGTAAACCGTTCCGCCCTTCACGCCGCCACCGGCGAGCCACACGCTGAAGCAGCGCGGGTGGTGATCGCGACCGTAGTTGGTTTTTGTCAGCGTGCCCTGCGAATAAACGGTGCGGCCGAATTCGCCGGCCCACACGACGAGCGTGTCGTCCAGCAACCCGTGTTGCTTGAGATCGGCGACGAGCGCGGCGCAGCCCTGATCGGTGTCGAGGCACTGGATCTTGAGATGCTCGGGCAGCGTGCCGTGCTGGTCCCAGCCGCGGTGGTTGATCTGCACGACGCGCACATTGCGCTCGACGAGACGGCGCGCGAGCAGGCAGCTCGCGGCAAACGATCCCGGCTCCTTCACCGCCGGCCCGTAGAGATCGAGCGTGGCCTGCGACTCGTCGCTGAAATCGGTCAGTTCCGGCACGCTCGTCTGCATCCGAAACGCCATTTCGTATTGCGCGATGCGCGTGAGCGTTTCGGGGTCGCCATAGCGCGCGTGCGTGAGCTGGTTGAATTTCCCGAGCGAATCGAGCATCGCGCGCCGTGTGCTCGCATCGACCCCGTTGGGGTTTTCCAAAAACAGCACGGGGTCCGCTCCCGCGCGCAACGCGACGCCGGTGTGCGAGGTCGGCAGAAATCCGCTGCTCCACATGCGCGTGAAAAGCGCCTGCGCGGCGACCTTCGGGGAGAATCGCGGCGTGAGGACGACGAACGCCGGCAGGTCGTTGTTCTCACTGCCGAGTCCGTAGGAAAGCCACGAGCCGAGGCTCGCCCTCCCGGGAATTTCGCTGCCCGTCATCAAAAACGTGCACGCCGGATCGTGGTTGATGGCGTTCGTGTGCACACTGCGCACGACTGCGATGTCATCGACGATCTTCGAGGTGTGGGGGAGCAACTCGCTGACCCAGGTGCCGGCGTTGCCGTGCTGCGCGAACTTGAAAATCCCGGGCGCGACGGGGAAGCGCGTCTGCCCACTCGTCATCGTCGTGATGCGCTGGCCCATCCGAATCGACTCCGGCAAATCCTGATTGAAGCGTTCCTGCAGCGCAGGCTTGTAGTCCCACGTGTCGAGCTGCGAGGGCCCGCCGTTCATATGGAGATAGATGATCCGTTTCGCCCTCGGTGCGAAATGCGGGAGGCCCGACAGCGGCGGATGGATCCGCGCATCAAGTGGATTCTGGCGCGACGCGGCAGCCGCGAGACGCGGCGCGAGGGCGCTGAGTGCCACGCCGCCCATCGCGAGCCCGGCGCCAGCGAAAAACTGGCGGCGCGTGAGATGATTCAGATACTCGTGGGCGGGATTCATGGGAAGTGAGTGCGAATGCTTGAGGTCGGGCGGGTCTCTGACCCGCCCTCGGAAAACTCAGGGCGGACGAGGGCGGGTCAAGGACCCGCCCTACTCTTTCAGTTTCGAGTGATCGTTTCGTCGAGATTAAGGAGCAGATTGGCGACCATCGTCCACGCGGCGAATTCTGCCACGGGCAGCGTAGAGTTCGGTTTCGACTCGCCGTTGGCGATCACCTGGCTCGCGGCCTCGGCGTTTTTGGAAAAATGCGCGCGGTGCTTTGCCAACGCGTCGGCGAGCAGCGTGCGCTCAGCCGGCACCGGAGCCCGCGCCACCACGCAACGGAACGCATGCGCAAGCCGGTCGTCATCAGTGCTCGTGCGCAGGAGCAGCTGCTCCGCTAAGGCGCGCGCGGCCTCGAAGTGCTGCACGTCGTTCAACAACGCGAGGGCTTGCAGCGGCGTGTTGGAGCGACCGCGCACGACGCAGAAACTCTCGCGCGACGGCGCGTCGAAAGTCGACATCGACGGCGCGGGGGCGGTGCGTTTCCAAAACGAGTAGATGCTTCGTCGGTAGAGCGCCGTGCCGTGGTCCTGCACGTAGGTCTTGGTGTTGCTGCCGCCAAACGCGACCGGCTCCCAGATGTTGCTCGGTTGATAAGGCCGCACCGGGGGCCCGCCAAGTTCGGGCCGCAGGAGTCCGCCCAGCGCAAGCGCCTGATCGCGGAGCATCTCGGCGTCGAGGCGATGACGCGAACCGCGCGCGAGGAGTTTGTTCGTAGGATCAAGTTCGAGCAGCGCGGGGTAAACGGCCGAGTCCTGTCGATAGGTGCGCGACGTGACGAACAGCCGCACGAGTTTTTTCACGTCCCAGCCAGAACGCACGAACTCGCTGGCGAGCCAGTCCAGCAACTCGGGATGCGTCGGGGCCTCGCCTTGCGCACCGAAATCGGCCGGCGTGCGCACGAGCCCCGCCCCAAAGAGCTGCTGCCAAAAACGATTCACGGTCACGCGCGCCGTGAGCGGATTTTTCGGATCGACGATCCAGCGCGCGAGATCGAGGCGGGAGGCGCGCTCGCCGGATTTCGCCAGCGGCGGAAGGAAGGCTGGCGTGCCGGGCTCGACGCGTTCGCCGGGCTTGTCGTATTGGCCGCGGATCAGCACATGCGAGGCGAGCGGGGTCGCAAGCTCCTGCGAGATCAGCGACACCGGCAAAGTGATTTCGTAGTGCACTTGCTCGCTCGTCAGCTCGCGGACTGCGCGGGCCTCGGGTTCCAGCGCACCGCGCGTCGGGCCATGGATATAATCGCGATGAAACTGCGCGATGCGTTTTTTCTCCGCGGCGTTTTGCTGCGTGCTGGAAAGGCCGACGAGGTAAACGATGTCGTGCGGGAGCGGAACATCGAGCATGTCGCGCGCGTTGTTGCGCAGCAGACTAATCCACGCCGACGCAGTGAGCAACGGATCGGTATTCGCGGCGGGGCTCGTGCAAGTGACGCCCACGTGGTCCCACCACGCGGCGCCGTCGCTCTGCGCGAGCCGCAGACCAGTGTAGGGTTTGTTCAGCGCGATGCCCGTGGCGACGGCGTCGATCTCCAGCCGCGCATATTCGCCGGCCGCTGGCATCGGACCGACAACCGTGGCGTCTTTTGCGACCTCAGGGCCAAACGCCTCGGGTTCACCCCAGACGAGGCGCTTGGTTTTTCCTGCGGCGATAAACTCAAGGCTTACCGCGCGCGGCGGCCGTGCCGGATCGGGCTGCACGTGGACGAAAGCTTTCGCCGCCGTGCGCACGAGGAGCGGCACTTCGCCCGTGGCGAAATTCACCGGTCGTTCCATCCCGCCCTCCAGTCGCAGCGCGCGTTGGCCGCCCACCACGGGAACGCCTTCGCCCCCGCGCCACTCGCCGGCGAGGGCGGGTTTCCCGAAACTCGCCACGCTGGGCATGTCGCCATCCTCCGCCCACACGACTTCGTAGGTGACAGCTTTCACTGGCGCTTTCGCCGCCGGCATTTCGTCTTCGGTCGACTTCTCGGCCGCGGGGGCGGGCTCCTTGACCGCGAGCACATCGGCGCGGGCGCTGAGCGCGGCCTGCAAGGGCGGCAAGGCCGCGGCAAGTTGCTTGAGACGCTTTTCCTGTTGCGCATCGGCGAGCAGCACGAGCGGACCCGGTCGCGGGATGTTGCCGTCCCACACGCGGTCGGCAAGGCCCTTGAAAAATGCCCCGAGCGAATAGTATTCCCGCTGCGAGATCGGATCGAACTTGTGGTCGTGGCACGCGGCGCAACCGGCCGTGAGCCCGAGCCAGACCGCCGCCGTGGTATCGGCACGATCAGCGGTGTTGCGCATCTCCGCCTCGGCCTCGATCGCGCCACCCTCGGAGGTCGAAACGATGCAGCGGTTGTAACCGGTGGCGACCAGTTGATCGATCCGCGGCTTCGGCAGCATGTCGCCGGCGAGTTGTTCAATGGTGAATTGGTCGAAGGGCTGGTTACGGTTGAAGGCGGAGACCACCCAATCGCGGTAGGGCCAAATCATGCGGACGTTATCGAGGTGCAGACCATGCGTGTCGCCGTAGCGCACCGCATCGAGCCAGTGCCGGCCAAACTGTTCGCCGTAGCGGGGCGAGCCGAGCAACCGATCGACGGCGCGCTCGTAAGCGCCCGGTGCGGGGTCGGCGAGATAGGCATCGAGCTCCTGCGGCGTAGGCGGCAGCCCGGACAAATCGAGCGTGACGCGGCGCAACAGGACCTCGCGCGACGCCTCGCGCGCCAGCGCCAGCCGACGCGGCGCGAGCTTCGCACCCACAAAACGATCCACGGGATTCTCGCCCGCGCCGGCCGCAACCGGAGGAATCGCGGGGCGCGACACCGGCTCGTAAGCCCAGTGATTCTGATACGCCGCCCCATCGGCAATCCAGCGCCGGATGAGCTCGCGTTGCGCGGGTTTGAGCGGGGGCTTGTGCGACTCGGGCGGCGGCATCACCTCGTCGTCGTGCGGGCTGATGATGCGCTGCCACAATTCGGATTTCGCAAGATCGCCGGGCACGATGGCGCGGACGCCCTCGCGTTCCGCCGTCGCGCCACTCGCGAGATCGAGGCGGAGCTTCGCCTTGCGATGAGCGGCGTCGGAACCATGGCAGGCGAAGCAGTTCTCCGCGAGAATCGGCCTGATGTGTTCGTTAAACGTCACCTTGTCCTCGGCGCGAATCAGGACGGGGAGAAGCAGGATAAAAATCAGACGGCGACAAAATAGCATGGCGACAGGGTGAAACGAAAAGCGATGAACCAGTGCCGAAACTTCCGCGCAAGGTCAACTCGGCTGGCAAAAGGGAAAATCAGACTGGCCCCCGCCCGTTTCGACGCCATCGTTCTGGCTGACCTTCGAGCGCGCACCGACCCTGCGCGTCTTCGCAACCAAACCCCCGTTTGTATGACTGCAACCCTCCGATTCCCGCACGCACGCATCATTGTTTCGGCCCTTGCCTTGGACTTTAGCACCGCAATTTTCGCGGCCGAGTCCGCGCCTCCCGCTTCGACTCCAAACGCAAAACCCACCGAGATCACCACCCCGATCGAACTCTCACCGTTTGAAGTCCGGGCCGAAAACGACGTCGGTTACCAAGCTGCCAACACCACCAGCGGCAGCCGGCTTAACTCGCGGCTCAAAGACACGCCCGCCGCCGTATCGGCGTTTACGCCCGAGTTTCTCGCCGACATCGCGGCGACAAATCTCGAGGAGATGCTCGCCCACGCCACCAACATCGAGGTCGACGTCGAGGACGCCAACGCCGGTTTCAACAATCCCTCGGGCCGCGGGGCCGACGGCAACGACTACAGTTTCCGCATGAGAGGTTCGCCCGCCGGGGCCTCGCGCGACTTTGTGGAGTCGAGCGTGCCCGTCGATCTCTACAACGTGGAGCGCGCCGAGGTCGCCAGCGGCCCGAACTCGATTCTCTTCGGCCTCGGCCAGGCCGGCGGCCTCGTGTCGCTGAGCGGCAAGAAAGCTGGCCTCACCCGCGACCGCACCACGCTGAAGACGATCTTTGGCTCGTGGCACTATGAGCGCTACGAGGCCGACTTTAACCGCGTGCTCATCCCGAAGAAACTCTCCCTCCGCCTGCTCGGCCTCCACCAGAACAACCAAGGCTGGCGCTATTGGGATTTCAGCGATCAGGCCCGCGGCACGATCGCGCTGGCCTACCAGCCGTTCAAAAACACCACGATCCACGTCTCCTACGAGAAGGGTCGCATGGACAACAATCTCACCATCGGCTGGAACGCGACCGACCAAGTCACCGCGTGGCAGGATGGTGGCCGTCCGGTGATCGACGGCGCGACGGCTCCGGCCGGCACCGCCCGCTTCAGCACGGCAAACAATCGCTTCACGTTCACCCAGCAAAACGGGGTCGTCTATAATCTGCGCAGCGAATTTCAGAGCACCGGCCGCAACGGGGTCGAGACGCTGCTGCCGCCGTCCGTGTCGCCCTACGATTTCAACCTGACCGGGCCCGGCGGCGTGCGGCACCAGACGTTTCAGACGCGCCAGATTCAGGTGCAGCAGCGGCTGGCAAAGGATGTCGTGCTTGAGCTCGCCTATTTCCGCAACCGCACCGACGTCGAGGCCAACGGCATGGCGGTCGCCGGCTCCAATCTCCGCGCCGATCCCAACCTCACGCTCCCGCGGCCCGATGGTGCCACCGGCACCGTGCCCAATCCCTACGCCGGCCGGCTCTACTTCGAGTCGCTCTGGTTCAAGGACCGCATCGTGACCGACAACGAAATCTTCCGCGTCAGCGCCGCGTGGGATGTCGGCCGCTCCAACCGCTGGTATGGCCGCCACCGCATCGCCGGCCTGCTGGAAAACTCCACGCAGGATCGCCTGCGCCGCTGGCGCGACGAAATCCTTGTCGACGAAAACAACGTCCCGATCACCAACGCGGCCAGCGCCGAGGGCGCGCAGAATCAGGTCACGCGGCGGAATTACATCACCGAGGGCGACTACCGCACCTACTACGCCAGTGATTCGAGCCTGCCGATCGCGCCCTTTACGTGGAACGGCAAAACCTACTCCTCAACCTACGCCTCGCGCGTCCGCGCCAACACGCAAACGGTGAAGGAAATCAACAGCGCGATGTTTGCCGCCCAGAGCTTCTGGTTCAAAGACCGCCTCGTCACCACGCTCGGAGCCCGCCGCGACGACATCAAGTTCACGAACGCCCAGGAAGCGCGCGTCCTCGATCCCAACGATCCGCGCGTCCGCTCCAAGCTGCTCGCCGCCGGCGAATGGTATTTCGACGGGACCCACGTGAAGCATCACTACACGCCGACTACGTTCACCGCCGGTGCCGTGCTGCACGCCACCCAGCGCCTGTCTCTCTTCTATAATCTCTCGCGCAACAACGGCCAGCCGCGCTTCGACCGCACCGTGTTGCCCAACGGCGATGTGCCCCCGCCCACCGAGGGCCGCGGCCGCGACTTCGGCGTGATGCTCGATGTGCTCGGCGACGACCGCCTCTTCATCCGCACCACGTGGTTCCAGACGCAACAGCTCAACGATTCGCCGATTCTCCCCGGCAGCAACGCGCTCGGCGTGGACAACCTCACCACGATGCTGACCGCACTGCTCACGGCCAAAAAAATCACCCAGGCCGACTATGATCGCCAGGCGATCTCGTGGACCTCGGCGACCATCGACATCTTCACCGAGGGCCTGGAGGTCGAGGTCGTCGCCAACCCCACGAAGAATCTCACGCTCCGCGCCAGCTATTCCAATTCGCAGCGCCGCCGCGAAAATTTCTTCACCGAGGTCTTCGAGTTTTTCGGCTCCCGCGTGCCGCAGTGGCGCCAACTCCTCGCCAACAACCCCGCCGAGCTCGCGAGTTTCAACCAAGCCGTGGCCGACCTCGACAGCGAGCTCGCCTTCCAGGTGGACCGCCAAAATTCCCCGTTTGGCACCCGGCCACACAAGATGAACGGCACCGCCCGCTACAAGTTCGGCAACGAAACGCGGCTGCGCGGCGCCTTCATCGGCGGCTCCGTTCGCTACAACGGAAAAAATTTCCTCAGCCAGGACCTCGCCACCGGCCGCGTTTATTGGGGCAACGAGACGATCCTCGCCGACGCGTTCGCCGGCTACCGCACGCGCCTCCCCGGCACCAAACTCCCGGTCACCCTGCAGCTCAATATGAAGAACCTCTCCAACTCCTATCTCGCGAACGTCGGCCGCTACAACGACAACTACACCGGCGTCCGCCGCGTGTATCTGAACGAGCCCCGCAGCTACCGGTTCACGACGACTTTGGAATTTTGAGCCTCGTTTTTCCGCACCTCATCCCATGAACACCACGCCATCCTTTCTTCGTTTCGCGTTCCGGGCCGTCGCGCTCGCGCTCGCTGGTTTCCTCACCGGTTCTTTCGCCGCAGAGAGTAGCGGGACGATCACCGGCAACGTCAGTAACGCGGCGACGGGCAACCTTCTCGCCGGCGCACGCATCAGCGTGCCGGCGTTCGGCACCTCGACGCTGGCGGACAGCACCGGCCGCTATGTGCTCACCGGCGTGCCGACGGGCACCCATGAAGTGGTAGCCAGCTATCTCGGCCTGGATTCCCTCAACGTTCAGGTCACCGTCGCCACCGGCTCAATTGCCACGCGCGATTTCGATCTCACCAGCGGGGTCTACAAACTCGAAACCTTCAAGGTCACCGGCGAGCGCGAGGGCAACGCGGTGGCCATCACCGCCCAGCGGAATGCGCCGAATGTGATGAACGTCGTCGCGATCGACGCGTTCGGAAACTTGCCGAATATGAACGCAAGTGAGCTCGCCGTGCTCCTCCCCGGCGTCGCGGGGAATCCCAGCGACGAGGGTAACGTCGTCGGCATGACGATCCGCGGCATGGGCCCCGGCCTCAACTCCATCACGATCGACGGCGCGCTGATGGGCAGCCAAGGCGGCGGCAGTCGGCAGACGCGCATGCACACGATCACCGGCTCGATGTTTGACCAACTCGAACTCGTGAAGGGCCACCGGCCCGACCGCGGTATGGATTCGCTCGGCGGCACGCTCAACCTCAAGAGCCGCTCGCCGCTCACCATGAAGGAAAAGCGCCGCACCACCTACAATTTCTCCGCGCGCATGGCACCGCCCGGCACCCAACAGATCCCGATGCGCGAGGATCACCGCACACACCCGCTCCTCAACGTCGCCCACCAGGAGGTCTTCGACTTCCTCGGCGGCGACCGGAACCTCGGAGTCGCCGTCAACCTGTTTTACAGCGAACAGGCGGTCGGCTTTTTCAGCACGACGCGCGACTATCAGAGCAACAATGCCCCTGGCACGCCTGCCTATCTCTGGGACTACGGCACGCAGGACAACTACAACAACCGCAAGCAATCGAGCGTGAACGCGAAGTTCGACTGGCGCATCACGCCGAGCACGAAGCTCTCGGTGAACACGATCTACAACGACGCGTTTGAGCGCTTCCGACTGCGCTACAATTTCCGCGCGTTCACTGGCACGGCAACGACGGCGGTCAATGCCACCTCCGGCATCGTGGCCGGCTACACGGACCGCATCACGGAGGTGCGGCCGACGGCCGGCTCGACGGTCGATATCACCTCGCAGATGAGCAATTTTTTCCACCGCCAGCGCCATATCTCGGCCGAGATCGAGCAGAAGTTCGGCCCGCTTGAGCTGGATTATTTCTGGGCGCTCAGCGTGGACCGCATCAACGGCGGCGGCGGCGACGGCGGCGTGCTGGTCAATCGCATCACCAATGTCGGCTGGCGCCTCGACCGCACGGCCGACGATCTCTACCCGCGCTTTATCCAGACCGCGGGCCCGAGCATCGCCAACCCCGCGAACTACCGCCCGAACAGCTATAATTTTGCCGACACCAAAAATTTCCACGAGCCCCGCGAGTTTCGCGCCAACGCCCGCTACAAGCTGCCGACCGATTTCGCCTTCGCGTTCAAGACCGGCTTCCGCTGGCGCGAGGAGATGGTGGAGGACCGCAACATGAACCGACGCTACAATTTTCTCGGCACCAACTCCGGCCAGCTTCCGGCCGATCCCACCCTGGAGACTTTTGGTGATCACAAAACCGGACTCCGTATTCCAGGTTGGAACGCCAACGCCATCGCTCGCAATCGCACGCCGCTCGATGCCACGCTCTGGAGCGAGGACGTCTTCTTCTACCAGCAGAACCTCTACACGGGCCGGCGCGGCACGACGGAGACAGTGACGGCCGGTTACGGCATGGTCGACGGACGGATCGGCCGCGTGGGTTTCCTCGGCGGCGTGCGCACCGAGAAGACCGAGACCGAGAGTTTCGGTTGGGTGCGCAATCGCGTCCCGGCGAACGCGGCGCTCCAGCTCAGCAATCCCAAGGCCGCCGCCGATCTCTACTACGCCGACAGCCTGCGCACGCCGTCGGGTGGTTATACCAAGTCGTTTCCGAGCGCGCACCTCACCTACGATTTCACGGCGAATCTGAAGACGCGCGCGAGTTGGTCTACGAGCTTTGGCCGGCCCCCGCTCAACAACCTCCAGCCCGCCGAAACGTTTAACGCGACGGATGGCACCAACGGCACGCTCACGATCAACAATCCCAGCCTGCGCCCGCAGACCGCGGCGAACTGGGATCTGAATCTCGATTATTACTTCGAGCCGGTCGGCAATCTATCGGTCGGCTGGTTCCACAAAACGATCGAAGACTATTTCGTCAGCGGCATTGAGCAGGGCACCGTCGGCACCGGCGCCAACAACGGCTACGGCGGCGAATACCCCGGCGCGCGGATTCTTACGCGGTCCAATCTCGGCACGGCCATCGTGCAGGGTTGGGAGTTTAACTACCAGCAGCAGTTCACGTTTCTCCCCGGCGCGCTCAAGGGCCTCGGCGCGTCGTTCAACTACACGCTGCTCGATACGCACGGGAATTTCGGCAGCGCGGTGGAACGCACAACCGGACAAGTGCCCGGATTCATTCCGCGCACCGCAAACGCGAGTCTGAGCTGGCGCTACAAAAAGCTCGGCACGCGCATCGTCGCCAACCGCACGGGCAGCTACGTGCGCAATTTCACCGCGATCGGTTCCGGCGGAAATCTCTACAACCGCGCGCGCACCGTGATCAATGCCGGTGCCGCCTACCAACTCCGGCCCGCCCTCAGCCTCAGCGTGGATGTGCAGAATCTCTTCAACGAGCCGCAGTCGTGGTATCGCGGCTCACCCGATAATCTCGCGCAGATGTATATCCCCGGCGTGACCGTGACCTTCGGCGTGAGCGGGCGGTTCTGAGCGACGCTTATTTTACCTTCGCTAACTCCGCCAACTGACGCTTCGCGTCGTCCTTGCCGGCAAATTCCTCCGGCACGGCCACCGCGAGCCGCAGCGCCGCCAGCGCCGCCTCGTTGCGACCGAGCGCGCGGTTGGCGAGGCCGGCGTGGTATTGCACCTCGCCGTTGGTGGTGAGCGTTTTCGCGCTTTCCTCCAAGAGCAGCAACGCCTCGGCGAGCTCCTTTCGCTGAAAGAGAATCCAGCCCAGCGTGTCGGCCACGGCGGCATCGGTCGGCACGAGGGCGCGGGCTTTGCGCGCGAGTTCCAGCGCCCGGTCCGGCTGCTTCAGCTGATCGGCGTAGAGGTTGGCCAGATTGTTGAGCACGAGCGGGGAATTCGGATTGGCCGCGAGAAATTTCTCATACAGGTCGCGCGCCTTGGTGAATTCCTTGAATTGCACGTAAGCCTGCGCGCCCACCCGGACCGCAAACAACTCATTGGGAAACTTCGCGAGAAACGCCTCGAGTTTTCCGCCGATGCCCGATTCGTTCTTACGCGCGACGAACGCACGCACGAGCACGCCATAGGCCGCCGCCTGATTGGGATCGAGGCGGACGGTTTCCACCGCCGCCACTTCGGCTTCACTCCATTTTCCCTGCGCATCATAGGCGCGGGCCGCGAGCAACGAGCCCGCCGATAGTTTCGGCGTTTTCTCGATCATCGTCTTCGCGCGCTGTAACGCCGCGTCGGTCTTGCCTTCCTGGAGATCGAGGTTGCCGAGTTCCGCCATGGCGGGCGCAAAATTCGGTGCGAGCGCGAGGGCCTTCTCCAGGCTCTGCCGCATTTCGGCGGGTTTGTTTTGCTGCCCGTAGGTGAGGCCCAGCATGTGGTGCAGCAGGGCATTATTGGGATTTGCGGTCAGGTTCTGGACGAATGCCGCTACCAGCGCGTCGAGTTTGCCCAGTGCTTTCATCGCATCGATGAGGAGCAGATACGGCTGCACCAAGTCCGCCCGCCGGCTCAGCAGGAGCGACATCGCACTCGCCACGCTTTGAAACTGTCCAGCCCGGTGTTGGAGCTGCGCGAGCAGGACCACGGCTTCGATATTGTCGGGAAACATGCCGGCCGCCTGCTCCAGGGCGGCGGTCGCGCCTGCGACATCGTTCGTCTGCAGCAGGGCGATGCCGAGCTGGTGTTTCTCCAGCCCGACCCCGGGGAAAACCCCGCCGATCCGCTGCAATTCCGTGATGGTTTTCTTTACGTCACCCTGCGCGTGCCAAATACGCGCCCGCAAAACCAACGCCTCATAGTCCACCGCATCGAGCGCGATCGCTTTTTCCAGAAAACCCAGCGCGTCATCCAGCCGTTTCTCGGCGAGCGCGATCTGGGCCAGCGCACGCCACGCGTGTTGGCAGTCCGGGGCCTGCCGCGTGATTTCGTTAAGTGAGGCGACGGCCTCGGGCACGGCGCCGCTCAACGCCAGATAGCCCGCATATTGGAGCCGCACCCGCGATCGGATCGGCGTGAGTTCCGCGGCGATTTTGTGCTCCGCCAGCGCTTGGGTGGAATTATTCTGGGCGGCATAAAGCCCCGCCATCGCGGAGTGCGCCGCGGCCGATTTCGGGTCGAGCGCGAGGGCCCGGTCCAGCGCGGCCTTGGCCTTCACCCGATCACCGCGGAAATTCAGCAGATTCGCCGTGGCGATGTGATACGACACCGTGTTTTTCTCGGTGAACTTCTGCAAAAAATCCTCTGCCGTCTTGAGATCTTCGGCGTCCCGCACCGATTCCGTCAACAACACGAGCGCCTCGGCGGCACTAGTCGATCGGCCGAGAATCGCGAACGCCTCCCGCCCGGCGTCGTTCGTCTTGCCCAGCGCGGCCATCAATTGCGCGCGCTTGAGCCGGGCGTCGAGATTGCCCGGGGCCAGCGACACCACTTTGGAATAGTAACTGACGGCCCGCATGGTCGACCCGCGGTGATACCAAATTGTCGCCAAGCCCTCGTGCGCGAGAAGGTCCTCCGGCTGCAATTGCAGGACATTTTGGTATTCGATGCGCGCCCGCTCCCAGTCGCCCGCCTTGTAGTAACCGTCGGCTCGCTCCAAGAGACGGAGCCGTTTGCTCTCGGCCGAGCAGCCGGCAAAAAATCCGGCGAGGACGGCAACCAAGATAAGGCGAACTAAGGGGGATTTCATGATGAGATCGATTCGAGGGATAGCAGTTAAACTGAAGCTTCGATCAGCCTCGAAGCCCACGCGGTCTACCGCTTGGTCCAGCCGCAAACAATCCGTTATTTCACGCCAAACCCGCACTCGCTCCACTTCACACAACTTCCCCGACCATAGTGTTATCGATTGGCACTAATATCTGCGCGCCGCGCGCGGACTGTCAGCCCTCGTCACCGTTGCCGCCGTGCCGGGTGTGCGGACGCTGCGCATAACCGGTTGCAACGTTCATCGTTTCGCCCGTCATTTTTATGCTCCGCTACCCCACCGTCCTCGTCGCGATGCTTGCGACCGTTTCCACGCTGTCGGCCGCCACCCCGCCTTCTCCGCCCCCGCCCAAGAAAAAGCCCACCCGGCCCAAATCCCGCTCTGGACCGGCGGCGCGCCGGGATTTGAAGCGCGGCGGACCGAGCCAGAGCGCACCGATTGGCGGCAGGAACCGGACATCGTGTTTCCGGTGACGTTCAACATTCACCAGCCCTCGATCACGCCCTACCTGCCCCCGCGGGGCACGCCCGCCACGGGTTGCGCCGTGATCATCGCGCCCGGCGGCGGCCACATGTTTCTCACCACTGACCGCGAGGGCTACGATCTGGCGGAGATTCTCGCGCGGCGCGGCATCGCGGCTTTCGTGCTCAAATACCGCCTCGCCCGCGATCGCGCGGAAAATTCTCCCTACAAAATCGACGACGCGGGCACCGATGCCCTACGGGCCGTGCGCCTCGTTCGGAGTCGCGCCGCCGAGTGGGGCGTGAAACCCGATCGCATCGGCCTGCTGGGATTTTCCGCCGGCGGGGAAGTCGCGCTGCTGGCCGCCGCGCGGCACGACGCGGGTAAACCCGCCGCCCCCGATCCGATCGAGCGCGTGAGTTCGCGGCCGGATTTCTTCGCGCCGATTTATCCCGGCGGTTTGCAGCGCACCGATCTCACGTTTGCCAAGGATGCGACGCCGCCCGCATTCCTCGCCTGCACGTTCGACGACCGCATGCCGGAGCAGCTCACTGCATTTTTCGGCAAGCTCCGCCAAGCAGGCGTAAATGCCGAGCTACACATCTACAGCACCGGCGGCCACGGCTTCGGCGTCCGCGAGCGCCCGCTGGCCGTCACCGGCTGGCACACGCGCTTCGTCGAGTGGCTCGGCGATCGCGGATTTTTGAAGTAGGGCGGGTCTCGGACCCGCCCCCGGCCTACCCCGCGTTCCCAAAGCCCGTTTTTGATTCGAGTGCAGACTGAGATTTCCACCCGTGCCTCGCGAAAAGGGCAGGTCAGAGACCTGCCCTACCTCGTCGCTTTCGCGGTCGCTGCCTTTTGCGCCCACGCCGCCGAGCCTCCGGTCTCCTACGAAAAGGAGGTCGTGCCGCTGCTAAAAAAATACTGCTACGAGTGCCACGACGAAAGCGTGCACAAGGCCGGGCTCGCGCTCGACGATTTCAAAACGGCCGCCGATGTTCGTGCCGCGCGGAAACATTTCGAGTCCGTGCTGCGCAACATCACGCGCCACGAGATGCCGCCCGACGACGCCGCGGAATTCCCCACCAACGCCGAGCGCGAGACGATCGCGCAGTTTATTGAGAGCGAGCTTTTCCAACTCGATCCCGCGAATCCTGATCCCGGCCGCGTGACGCTGCGCCGGCTCAACCGCGCCGAATACGACAACGCGATCCGCGATCTCGTGGGCGTCGATTTCAAGCCGGCGGCCGATTTTCCCGCGGATGATTCCGGCTACGGTTTCGACAACATCGGCGACGTGCTGTCGCTCCCGCCGGTGCTGATGGAAAAATATTTCTCCGCCGCCGACAAAATCCTCGACCAAGCCATCGTCACCGAGCCGATCCAGAGTCGCATCGTCCGCGTGCCCGCCAGTCTCGCGCAGATCGGGTTCAACGCCGTCGGCGATCGCGGCGATGGCTGGGTGCAGCTCATCAGCTTGGAGGAAGACGACGTCGCGGTGGAAATGCCCATCACCGCGGCGGGCGACTACGTCGTGCGTTTTCAAGCCTACGCCACCCAAGTCGGCGGCGCGCTCGTCGGACAGGGCAGCGAGAAGCCGATCGAGTTCAAGGAAGACCCCGGTCCGACGAAGATCGCCGTGGCGTTGAACGACGCGTTTGTCCGCGAGTTCATCGTCACGACCGACGAAAAAAATCCCGGCGTCTATGAGGCGCGCATCGGTGTGCCGACGGGCCGGCAGAGTTTTCGAGCGGTGATGCGCCGCAAACGCTACGGCGAAAACGAACTCACCATGCTCAACGGCCGCCTCGGCAAGCAGCAGCCGGGAATCGTTTATGTGAAATGGATGGAGATCGAGGGCCCGCTCCCGGCCGCGACGAGCCGCGCGGTGCCCGAACGCGGAGCGCAAGTGCTCGTGCAAAACGGCGAAGTCACCACGACGATCAAAGCGACGCGCGCGGGCGAATTTATCCTCCGCGCGCAGGCCCACGCCTATCAGGCGGGCAGCGACCCGGTGCGGATGGAATTTCGGATCGATGGCAAACCCGTGCGGACCTTCGACGTGCTCGCGCCGGGCCAGATGCAGCCGATCCCGAAGCAGCGCGTGTTCTCGCTTCAGCTCCTCGTGCCACAGCCTGAAGTCTACGAGACACGCGTCACTCTGCCCGCCGGCCCACACCGTTTCTCTGCGGCCCTCGTCAACGCCTTCGCCGATCCAAAAAACGAAAATCCCAATCTCCGCGAGCGCCGGCTCGTGCTCCAACACCTCGAAGTCGCCGACCTGTCCGCGCCCGTCATCAAGCCTCCGCTGCCCGAGCTGCTGCGCGAACTCTTCGCGCGCCATGTCGGACCGCCGCTCGCCGGCGCGCCTGCGGGAGGCACGGCGCCAAACGCCGGCCCCACGAATCAAGCCGCCCGCAACCTCATCGGCGCATTTGCCCGCCGCGCGTGGCGGCGGCCGGTGGCGACGGCCGAGTTGGAAAAACTTGTGCGGCTCTATCGCCTCGCGCGCGACGAAGGCGACAGCTTCGAGGGCGGCGTGAAGCTCGCGCTCAAGGCCGTGCTCGTGTCGCCGCACTTCCTGTTCATCGGCGAAACGCCCGCGTCGGTCTCACCTGTCGCCACCACCACCAAGGCCGCGCCGCTCGGCGAACTCGCGCTCGCCTCGCGGCTCTCATTCTTCCTCTGGAGCTCGGGACCAGACGAGGAACTGCTCCTCCTCGCCGAGCGTGGCGACCTGCGCCGCCAACTCGAAACCCAGGTCCGCCGCATGCTCGCGTCGTCAAAGTCACGCGCACTCGTGGAGAATTTCGCGAGTCAGTGGCTCGAAGTGCGCAGCCTCGGCAACATGCAGCCGGATAAAAAACTCTTTCCCGAATTCGACCCCGCGCTGCGCAGCGCGATGCAGCGCGAGACCGAGCTTTTCTTCGAACATGTGCTGCGCGCCGACCGCAGCGTCTTCGATTTCCTGCGCGGCGATTACACGTTCGTGAACGCGCGCCTCGCGAAATTCTACGGCCTGCCCGACGTGACGGGTGACGATTTCCAAAAAGTCTCGCTCGCCGGCACGCCTCGCCGCGGCGTGCTAACGCACGGCAGCGTGCTCACGCTCACATCCAATCCGACGCGCACCTCGCCGGTAAAGCGCGGCAAGTGGATCCTCGACAACCTGCTCGGCACGCCGCCTCCGCCCCCGCCGCCCAACATCCCTGAACTCGACGACAAGGGCCGGCAGCTCACCGGCACGCTGCGCGAACAGATGCAGCAGCACAGCACCAACCCCACCTGCGCCTCCTGCCACGCGCGCATGGATCCGATTGGTTTCGGTTTTGAAAACTTCAACGCCATCGGCGCGTGGCTCGCAAAGGACGGCGACACGGCAATCGATTCCTCGGGCAAACTCGCCGGTGGCGACACCTTCGCGGGCGCGAGCGAGTTGAGCGAGCTGCTGGCGCGCAAGCGCGCCGACGACTTCCGCCGCTGCCTCGCCGAGAAAATGCTCACCTACGCGCTCGGCCGCGGCGTGGAATATTACGACCGCCCCGCCGTGGAAAAAATCTCCGCCACGCTCCGTGCGGGCGACGATAAATTCTCCGCGCTCATCCTCGCGGTCGCGCAGAGCTTTCCGTTTCAAAACCGCCGCACCGGCCAATAGCCGCTCGCGTTTTCTCCCAGCTAATCCGACATCCGTCTCGCCCCTCCCCACCCATGAGCACTCCCACCTGGCAGATTCCACGCCGCACTTTTCTCCGCGGGTTGGGCACCGCGGTCGCGCTGCCCGTGCTTGATGCGATGCTGCCAACGCGCGCGCTTGCCGCCGGTGGAGATGCGGCCAAGTTTCCCCGCCGCATCGCGTGGGTCTACGTGCCGAACGGGAAAAACATGGCCGACTGGACGCCCACCGCGACCGGCGCGGATTATGAGCTGCCATCGATTCTCGAACCGCTCGCCGCGCACCGGCGTGATTTCACGCTGCTCAGCGGCCTCGCGATGGATCCGGCGAACGAGCACGGCGACGGCGGCGGCGCCCACGCGCGCGCTTCCGCGACCTTTCTCACCGGCGTCCACCCGCGCAAAACCGCCGGCGCCGACATCAAGGCCGGCGTCTCCGCCGACCAGATCGCGGCGAACAAAATCGGGAGCGCGACGCGACTGCCGTCGCTGGAGTTGAGCTGCGACAGCGGCCAGCGCGGCGGCTCTTGCGACTCCGGCTACAGTTGCGCCTACCAGTTTAACATTTCGTGGCGCTCCGAGACGCAGCCCATGAACCCCGAAGTCGATCCGCGCGCGGCGTTTGAGCGGCTCTTCGGCACGGGTGACGCCGGCGCTTCGCTCGAAGCCGCGGCGCGCCGGGCGCGCTACCGCAAGAGCGTGCTCGACTTCGTGCTCGATGACGCCCGCAGCCTCAGCGGCCGCCTTGGCGACAACGATCGACGCAAGCTCGACGAGTATCTCACCGCTGTTCGCGAAATCGAAACGCGCATCGAGCGCGCGGAGAAATTCGGCCCGCCCAAACTGCCGCCCGGCGTGGTCGCGCCTGAAATGTTCGAGACCTTCGATGCGCAGGTGCGCCTGATGTATGACATCCTCGCGCTCGCGTTTCAGACCGACAGCACACGCGTCTCCACGTTCATCGTCGCGCACGACGGCAGCAATCGCCCGTATCCACCATCGGCATCCGCGACGGCCACCATGACCTCTCGCACCATCGCAACGACGAGGCGAAGAAAGCCCAGATCGCGCAGATCAACCGGTTTCACACCGGCCAGTTCGCCTACTTCCTCGATCGCCTGAAATCGATCCGCGAGGGCGACGCGTCGCTCCTCGA
>JANOAF010000356.1:0-3871 GCA_031411015.1 Opitutaceae bacterium
TTCGCCTACAACCAATCGCAGAGCGTGTTCCCGCAAGGGAGCACCAAGACCATCTTCGCGTCCGTTATCCCGCCCATCGTGGGCGACGGCCGCGACTACGGCGTGCGCTTCAACCTCCTCGGCGGCCGCCTCTCCGCCAACGTGAACTTCTACCGCGCCGACGGCGCCAACCAGTTCCAGCCTGCGCTCAACGCCCCCATGAACTCCATTGTCACCGCCGCGAACGCCGTGCTTGCGACGCTCCGCGCCCGGGGCCAGCCGCTCCCCGCCTCCGTGACCGCCGCCGGGATCTCGCTCCTCAGCGCCTCCGGGGACGCCGCGCGCGATTCCTCCGAGCTACAGGGCCGTGGCACCGAATTCGAAATCACCGGCCGTCTCGCGCCCGGCTGGAGCGTCACGCTCAACGTCGCCCGCAACCAGCTCACGCAGGCCAACATCCTCTCCAACTCGATGGCCTTCCTCGGTAGCGTGAAGGCCGACTGGGAGCGCAGCACCGCGCGACTCGACGACACGCCCGCCGCCGTTGCGACGTTTGTGCGCACGCGCGACGCCACGCCGCAACGCGATTTCGTGACGAACCCCGCGACCTTTGCCGACGCCTACGCCTACGGCCTCGCCGCCGCCGATCCGTTTTTGCGCGGCACCGGCAAGGCGCCCTTCGCGCACGTCGCGACGACGTTCAACGCGTTCACGAGCTACCGCTTCACGGAAGGCGTGCCCGCGTTCGCACGCGGCGCGCGCGTCGGCTTCGGCGCCAATTACCGCGGCCCCGCCGTCATCGGCTACGATGCCGCGAACAACGACACCGTCATTTCCGGCCGCAGCACGGTCGTGTGGAGCGCGATGCTCGGCAAGCGCCTCGCGCTGCGCCGCGGCCAGTCGCTCGACCTCCAGCTGAACGTGGAAAACGTCTTCGGCCAGGAGGCGCGCCTGCCGTATTCCGCCACCGCTCCCGGCACGATCGTGCGCTACCTGCTCCCCCGTGTCCGCCACAGCTGGACGCTGCGGGCGACGTATGGGTTCTGATCTCGGAGGCAAAATAAGGTGGCCGACGACGGTTAAGCGTCCGCTCTTGTGACCGGTGAATGCGGATCGCGCGGCCCGTGCGCCGGCCGCTGAATCTGCCTTCGGATGATGTCTGGGGACGGTCGCTTCTCGCAGAAAAAGTGTTGGCACCAATTCGTGTTTTCGTTTCCGCTTCGCGTCGGTCTTGTCCCGTTCCTCCGCTTCCCCGTTCCCCGCAGGACCACCGGCCGGTCGCTTATTACCCTATGAAAAACCGTTTCATCCTTCACGTCTTGGTGTTTTCGTGGGTCGCCATCCTGACCGCCCACACCGCCGAATCAGCGGGCACCGCCATGGTGATCGGCACGGTGAGCAATGCGGCCACTCAACGCACGCTTGAGGGCGCACGAATCGTGCTCCTGGGCACCGATCGCGAAGTCCTGACCGACAGCCTCGGGGTCTACCGCTTCGGAGGTTTACCCGCAGGCGAGGTCACTCTTTCCGTCTCCTACACGGGACTCGATCCGGCGCCGGTGACGTTCCGTATCGCTCCCGGCGAGACCGCCCGACGCGACGTCAAGCTCACCGCCGAGATCTATCGGCTGGGCCAGTTCGTCGTCGCCGGCGAACGCGAGGGCAACGCCCAAGCCGTGACTTTGCAGCGCCTCTCGGCCGGAGTGAAGAGCGTGGTTTCCGCCGACGCGTTCGGCGACTTGGCCGGCAACTCCGCCGATTTGCTGATTCGCATGCCGGGCGTGGAAGGTCAATGGGTGGACGGCGATATCCGCTATGTGCGGATCCGCGGCATGAGCCGCAACCTCAGCACCGTCACTGTGAACGGCAATCGCGCCGCCGACGCCGGCTCAGCCGGGTCCACGCGCGAGTTCCAGTTCGAGCAGAGCAACGCCGATGCGATCGAGCGCATGGAGGTCGTGAAGTCGCCGACTCCCGACATGGATGGCGACTCGATTGGCGGGGCCGTGAATCTCGTCACCAAGAGCGCCTTCGACAGCTCGCCGGAACGTCGCATCCGGGGCTCGATCGGCACGATCTGGCGCCCCTTTGATGTCCGCGAAGACAAGTGGCCCGAACCCCGCAGCTACGCGCTGTCCTACTCGGAGGTGTTCGGCGGCCGGCTGGGCGTGGCGGTCAATCTGGGCTATCGCATCTTTCCGTCGTTGCTCGATCAGTCGCAACAGGCGCACCAATCCCTGGCCGACGGCGTCGCGGGCCCCGCTTACACCTATAGCGTCGGATTTGAGGACGCCCGGATCCTGCGCACGCGCTGGGGTGCCAACCTCCGGCTCGACTACAAGCTGAGCGATCGCGTGCGCGTTTTCCTGAACGGCTCGCTCAACACGAGCCACGAGCACAAGACGGATTACCTTTCGACTTGGGCGACCAACCAGACCGTGGCCGGCGTCGATGCGAACGGCAACCTCACCGGCACGGGCGGCATCACTCCCGGCTACACCAACTCGCTCACCGCCGTGCGCGCCGTCGCCGCGAGCTCCGTCACGCTGCGCCCGCAGTATCTGAACAAGATGAACGACTCGAGCAACCTGCAGCTGGGTGCCGTCCATCGCTATCCCGGGCTCGATCTCGACTACGATGTCTACAAATCATTTTCCGAAACCGACTACCCCGGCACCCGCGAAATCTCCTACACGGCCCGCGGGATTGGCTTTACCATTGAACGCAAGGACGAGCCTTTCTTCCCCAATCTGCGGCAGACCGGAGGGCCCGATCTGACCCAGCTCTCCAGCTACACTGACTTCGTCTACAACAACAACCAGCGCAATGGCCAGGACCGCTACCGCGGCGCCGCCGTCAACCTGACCAAGCGTTTCGAAACGGTGGTGCCCGCGTCCATCAAGACCGGCGCGCGCCTGCGCGAGCAGAAGCGCATGCTCCGCGACACTTCCTACCGCGGCACCTATGTCGGCGCGGACGGCGTCGCCGGCCTCAACCCCGCCACCGGGCGCAACGACGACGACCTTGCGCAATTCGGGCGGGGCCGGCCGCTGCCGGACACCTTGGTGAACCGCTACCCCAATCTTCCCTACGCGCAGTTCCCGGGCGAGGGGCGGCAGGGCATCGATCAGGCCTTTGCCCGCAACCCGTCGCACTTCCGTGAGGACATCGTCCGCAACATCTCGACCAACCTCACGGGCAACCAGGATTTCTCGGAGCGGATCACCGGCTACTACCTCATGGGCAACGTCGAGCTCGGTAAACTTTCCATTCTCGCCGGTTTCCGCGTCGAGGAGACCGAGGTTGAGGGCATCGGCGCGGTGCAGACGATCTCCCCCGAGGAGCGCGCCCGTCGCGCCGCCTGGGTCGGTGCGGTCACCGAGGCCGAGCTGCGCCGCCGCACGCTCGCCGAATACTCCGGCAAAACGACGCGTTCCGGTGAGAACCGCGACGTCCTGCCGGGCGTCCATTTCAAGTATTCGCCGTCCCGTAACGTCGTGGCGCGCCTGAGCTACGCGACCAACATCGGACGCCCCTCCATCGGCCAGCTGATCCCGCGCACCAACGTCAACGACGAGACGCGCACCCTCTCCAGCAGCAACCCGTCCCTGCGCTCCCAAATCGCCGACAACTTCGACCTGTCGTGTGAATATTACATCGAGCCGGCGGGCGTCTTCTCGGCCGGCGTCTTCCTGAAGGAAATCAAGCGGTTCATCTACACCGCGGGCGGCGCGACCGTCGCTTCCGGCACCGACAACGGCTTCGGGGGCGACTTCTCGGGCTATACGCTCACCACGCAATACAACGGCGGCGCCTCGAAGGTGAAGGGCCTCGAGCTCAACTACAGCCAGCAATTCACGCGTTTGCCGGGCATCTGGTCCGGCTTTGGCGT
>JANOAF010000357.1:0-13277 GCA_031411015.1 Opitutaceae bacterium
CGTTGACCCCAACGCGCTGGTTTTAGCCGCACTCGCCGCTACCGAAAGCGCGGTGGGGTCAACGCGCTCCACCTCCAGCACCGTCTCTGCCAGACCACACACGATCGCGACTTCGCTGCGCAGCTCCGGCGACGCCGGCGCGAGTTTACCCCGCGACGAGTTGATGATGCCCATCGAATCCTCCGTCGTGACGAACTGCTCGCCGCCCGCCTGTGCATCGCGCTCGCTGCGTCCGAGGCACGGCAAAATGAGGGCGCTGCGACCCGTGATGAGATGTGCACGATTGAGTTTGGTGGAAACGTGCGCCGTCAGTGCACACCGGCGCAAAGCGGCGGCGGTGAACTCGGTGTCCGGCGTCGCCGAAAGAAAATTTCCCCCCATCGCCACGAACACCCGCACGCGCCCCGCGTGCATCGCGCGAATTGTCTCCACTGTGTCGAAGCCGTGCGCCCGCGGCGATTTCACGCCAAACTCCGCGTCGAGCCGTGCAAGCCAGTCCTCGGGCATTTTTTCGCAGACGCCCATCGTGCGATCGCCCTGCACGTTCGAGTGGCCGCGCACGGGGCAGACGCCCGCGCCGCGCCGGCCGAGGTTGCCGCGCAACAGCAGAAAATTAACGAGCTGCTGAATCGTCGCCACCGCGTCGGGTTGCTGCGTCAGCCCCATCGCCCAGCAGCAAATCGTCGCGCGCGACTGCATCGCGATCTCCGCCGCGGCGCAGATCGTTTCACGTGCGACGCCGCTCACCTCCACGATTTCGGCCCAGGGCGTTCGGCTGAGATCAGCGGCGAGCGCCTCGAATCCAGCGGTGTGCTCGCGGAGAAAATTCTGGTCGAACACGCGGCCCGGTCGCGCGGTCTCCGCCTCCAGCATCTCCTTCATGATCCCCTTCATGAGCGCAAGGTCACCGCCGATCCGCGGTTGGAGCCAGAGATCCGAGAGCCGCGCGCCATTGCCGAGCAGCGTTTGGAACGCCTTCAGCGGGTTCATAAAATCCTGCGGATTCTTGAAGCGCTCGATCCCGATTTCCGGCAGCGGATTGATGGAAACGATCTTTGCCCCGCGCGCTTTGGCCGCGGCGAGTGCGGCGAGCATCCGCGGATGATTCGTGCCCGGATTTTGGCCGATGACGAAAATCGCGTCGGCGTGCTCGAAGTCCTCCAGTGTCACCGTGCCCTTCCCGATGCCGATGCTCTCGTTGAGCGCCACGCCGCTCGATTCGTGGCACATGTTCGAGCAGTCGGGCAGGTTGTTCGTGCCGAACTGCCGCGCGAAAAGCTGCCAGAGAAACGCCGCTTCATTGCTCGTGCGGCCCGAGGTGTAGAACGCCGCCGCATCCGGCATCGGCAACGCGCGCAGCTCGGCCGCGATCATTTGAAACGCCTCCGCCCATGCAATGGGCGCGTAGTGCGTCGCGCCGGGCCGCCGCACGAGCGGCTCCACGAGCCGGCCCTGCGCGTTGAGCCAATGATCACTCCGCGCCGCGAGTTCCCCCACCGAATGGGCGGCGAAAAATTCGCGCCCGATTTTCTTTCGCGTCGCCTCGTCGGCCACGGCTTTCGCCCCGTTCTCACAAAACTCAAACGTGTGCCGCTCCGTGTCCGGGCTCGGCCACGCGCACGATTGGCAATCGAAACCATCCGCCTGATTTACGGCCAGCAGCGCCTTCACGCCCCGCACCACGCCCATCTCCCCCACGAGCCGCGCGGTGACACCCACCGCTTTCAATCCCGCCGCCGCGAGACTCGGCGCGCCGAGCCGCGGTGAGGCGCGCTCGGGCGGAGGTTGGGCGGAGAACTCGCCTTGGGTGGCCATGCGAGTGACTTCAGCGCGCGTCGACTCCCCCGCTTGCGCTAGCGCTGAATGCGCGCCGAGCCGCCCTGCGCAAACGCCCGCACTTGCTCCGCGGTCGCCATCGTCGTGTCGCCGGGAAACGTCGTGAGCAGCGCGCCGTGCGCCCAGCCGAGATTCACCGCTTCCTGCGCCGACTCGCCCGTGAGCAGACCGTAGAAAAATCCCGCCGCGTAGCCATCACCGCCGCCCACGCGGTCCACGACATCGAGTTCGCACGTGGGCGAAACAAAAGTCGCGCCATCGATCCACGCGACGGCTCCCCACGAATGGCGGTTCGTCGAATGCACTTCGCGCAGCGTCGTCGCCACGATTTTGATGTGCGGATGTTTCTTGGTGACGTTGCCCATCATGCTGAAAAACGCACTCGGATCTAATTTGGACTTCGCGGTGACTTCCGGGCCGGGAATGCCGAGGCCGAGCTGCAAGTCCTCCTCGTTGCCGACGAGCACATCGACGTGCTTGATGATTCGGTCGAGCACCGCGACCGCGCGCGCATTGCCGCCCGCGATGTTCCAGAGCTTGGCGCGATAATTAAGATCGAACGACGTGACGGCGCCCGCCGCCTTCGCCGCCTGCATGCCCTCGATAATCGTCTCCGCCGTGGTCGCCGATAGGGCCGAGAAAATCCCGCCGCTGTGAAACCAGCGCACGCCGCCCGCGAAGATTTCCTTCCAATTGAAATCACCCAGCTTCAACTGCGCCGCCGCCTCGTTGCTGCGGTTATAGAACACCACCGGCGCGCGCACGCCCTGCCCGCGATCGCTGTAAACGGTCGCCAGGTTCGGGCCGTGGACGCCGTCGTGCTTGAAGTTTTTGTAGAACGGCGTGACGCCCATCGCCCGCACGCGCTCCGCAACCAGATCTCCGATGGGGTAATCGACCATCGCGGTGGCGACGCCGGTCTTGAGCCGGAAGCAATCCGCAAGATTCGCTGCGACGTTGAACTCGCCGCCGCTGACGTGAATCGCGCAGTCGGTGGCCTTGCGGAAGGGAATGATGCCGGTATCAAGCCGGTGCACGAGGGCACCGAGCGAAACGAAGTCGAGGGCGGCAGTGGGGCGAAGGTTCAGGCCGTATTTCATGCGGAGGGGATGGCGTAATTGATCCACCGCCCGCGGCCAGACCAATTATTTCCGGATCGGAGGCGCACGACGTTCCTTGGCGCAGCGGGCTCAGCCCCGTTTTCCTTCATCCGTCGCGCGAACGCCGTCGCACGAGCAGTCTGCTCGTGCGGATTGGGCAACGCGGTCAGGCTGACCGAGCAACGCTCAGTATGTCGGCACCACCCATTGAGAAGGGGGCTTTTCTTTCGCGACCTTGTGACTAGGGTGCAAAAAGCACCTGTCCCGATGTTCGTCCACCTCATGCATCTCATCACCGGGCGGCCTCCGCCCCCGGAGGTCGCACGAGACGCATTCGTAAAGGAGGTGCGCGTCTACGACACCACCGCGCTGCGCAGTCAGCGCACGGAACTCTTCATTTTGATCGGTTGGATTTTGATCGGGGTTAAGCACGTGCTCGTGATCTGGGCCTGCCAGCACTATCCGGTGCCATTCCACCAGCTCTGGATAAATTTCCCGACGTGGCTGCTGGGGGTGCTCGCGACTGGAATCTACTACGCGCGCAAGTGGCGTCGCTAGGGCGCCGGTCACCCTGACCGCGTTGCCTCACCTGCACGGGCAGGTTGCCGCGCTACGGCACGGCGTGGACTGCGGCAGGAACCTGCGCGGTGCCCGCGTCGTGCATTTTAGAGCTTCGGCCCGCGCCGTTTTCCTTCCACAATACAGCCATGGCTCATGTTCCCGGGCTGCGCAGCCCCTACGATAAGGTCGGTCGGGTCGTTTATTTTGGCCGGATGCTCGACAAGATCCGGTTGCAGGCCGCGGGAAAACTGCCGCCCGACTACATTGATAATCTCGGGGACGCAAAACCGGGGATGTTCGACACGCGGTGCTGCTCATTCCTCCGTGTGCGGTTCTCCGAAATCCAGTCGCACGCACTCGCCGGCGGCACTTCCGATGACCAAATGCTCGCGTGGTGCCTTGAGCGCGGCGGCGCGCGCACCGACGAAGAGTGCCTCATCTGGAATCAATTCATGACGAAACGCGGCTGGCGCGACGAGGCCAACGTCCGCCTGCGCCAGCGCATCGCCGAGAGCGCGCTCGAGTCGAAACCGATTATGTCGATGTTCGACTACATCGATTTTGACGAGGGCCGCGATCCCGTGGCCGCCCGCGCGTGGGAGAAATAATCCACCCCGTCGTCACCTGACTCTCCGTATGCACCCCGAAGCCGCGAAACGCCTTCGCCTACTAGCCAGTGTTCTCAGTTTGCTCCTGCTGGCTGCGATCATCGTGGCCGGCTGGTATTACACGCGCATCCGCGCCAGCCTGCCGCAGCTCGACGGCACCGCCACCGCGACCGGCCTCGCCACCGCTGTCACGATTGCACGTGATGCGCAGGGCGTGCCGACCATCCGCGGCGAGAATCGGGCCGACGTCGCCCGCGCGCTCGGCTGGCTGCACGCGCAGGATAGGTTTTTCCAGATGGATCTGCTGCGGCGCGTGTCCGCGGGCGAACTCGCGGAATTATTCGGCCCGCGCGCCCTGCCCCGCGATCGCGCGGCGCGCATGCACGGCTTCCGCAAACTCGCCCAGATGATCATCCCGCGCCTCGCGGCCGAACACCGCACGATCATCGAAGCCTACGCCGCGGGGGTGAATGCCGGACTCGGCGCGTTGCGGGAGCCGCCGTTTGAATACCTCGTGCTGCGCGAGCCGCCGCAGCCGTGGCGCACGGAGGACACATTGCTCGTCTGCTATGCGATGACGATGGATTTGCAGGATGAGGACGGCGTCTACGAGCGGACGTTGATGACGCTGCGGGATCAACTCGGATTGGAGGGACTCGCGTTCTTCGCCCCCGTGGTCACACCCGACGACGCCGCGCTCGACGGCACCACCGCGCCCCTCGCCGCCATTCCCGGCTCAAAGACGATCAACTTGCGCGTGAAGAAAACCGCCTCTCTGACTTCGCCCGAGGCAAGCCCGCGCGATTCATTTCCTTTTCCGCCCCGCGATCGCGAGATGGCGGTCGGCTCAAATGCCTTCGCACTCGCCGGCACGCACACCGCGAGTGGTGCGGGACTCGTCGCGAACGACATGCACCTCGATCACGGCGTGCCCAATATCTGGTATCGCGCCTCGCTCGAATTCTCCGACCGAAAAATCACCGGCGTCACCTTGCCCGGCACGCCCATCGTCGTTGCCGGTAGCAACGGCCGCATCGCGTGGGGCTTCACCAATAGTTGCGTCGATGTCAGCGACCTCGTCGTCGTCGAAACCAACAGCATCGCACCCACTCTCTATCGCGTGCCCGGCCGGGAGGAACTCGTCACCATCGAGCGCCGCAAGGACACCATCGTGGTCAAAGGCGCCGAGCCCGTGGCCGTGGACTACGCGTGGACCGTCTGGGGCCCGATCGTCGGCACCAACGATCGCCAGCGCCCGCTCGCTCTCCGCTGGGTCGCGCACGAGCCCGACGCGATCAATCTGAACCTGCTCGCGCTTGAAACCGCGACGACCACGGCCGACGCCGTCGCCCTCGTGCATACCGCGGGCATCCCCGCACAGAATTTCCTCGTCGCCGATCAAGCCGGTGCCATCGCGTGGACCATCGCGGGCCGGCTGCCGCAACGCGTCGGCTACGATGGCCGGCTGCCCGTGACCTGGACTTTCGGCGACCGCCGGTGGGAAGGTTTGCTGCCGCCCGATCAAGCGCCCGTGATCTTCGGCGATGCGAGTTCTCTCCCCGGCCGCATTTGGTCGGGCAATCAACGTCACGCCGGGGGCGAAACGCTCGCGCTGCTCGGCGACGGCGCGTATCGCCGCGCCGCTCGCGCCGCGCAGATTCGCGACGGCCTCGCGCCACTCGAACGCGCCACCCCGCGCGATCTGCTCGCCGTGCAACTCGACGATCGCGCGCTGTTCCTCAAGCCGTGGCACGAACTGATGACGAGTGCGCTCACACCGGCCGCCATCGACGGGAAAAAGGCCCGTGCGACGCTGCGCACGGCCGCCGAAAAATGGGAAGGCCGCGCCAGCACCGAAGCCGTGAGCTACCGCCTCGTGCGCGAGTTTCGCCGCGCGGTGCACGAGCGCATCTTCACCCCGATCTTCGCCACTTGCCGCGAGGCCTACGCGGATTTTGATCGCCGCGAACTGCAACTTGAACCCGCGGCGCGGGCACTGTTGCGCGAAAAACCACTGCACCTCCTCAGCGCGGAGTATGCGACTTGGGACGACCTCCTCCTCGCCGCGATCGACGACGTGATCAAATCGAGCGAGCAACAGGGATTCAACCTCGCCACCGGGACGTGGGGTCGGCGCAACACCGCGAACATCCGGCACCCCTTTGCCATTTCCTACCCGTGGCTCATGCCCTGGCTCGGTCTGCCCAAGGATCCGCTGCCGGGCGATGATGACGTGCCGCGCTACCAAGGCCCGAGCAAAGGTGCGAGTGAGCGCCTCGTCGTGTCACCAGGGCGGGAGGAAGAAGGCATCTTCCACATGCCCGGCGGACAAAGCGCACACCCGCTCTCGCCGTTTTTCCGCGCGGGCCACGCCGCGTGGGTGCGCGGTGAGCCGACGCCGTTTCTGCCGGGGAAGACCGAGCACACGCTCACGCTGCGCCCGCCGAGCGGGCGGTAAATTTTCGATTTTGGATTCTCGATTTTCGATTACCCGACCAAGCTGTGTTTCTCCATCAATCGAGAATCGAAATTCCAAAATCGAAAATTCCTCCATGCCTGTCCACATTCTCGACCATCCGCTCGCCGCGCACATCATCACCCACCTGCGCGACAAGACCACGAAGCCCGCGACCTTCCGCACGCTCGCCTACCAACTCAGCCTGCTGCTCGCGATCGAATCGACGGGCGACATCGAATCCGAGCCCAAGCAAATCGAGACGCCGCTCGAACCGATGACCGGCCGCGTGCTCGGGCATGAGCCGCTCGTCGTCGTGCCGATTCTCCGCGCGGGGCTCGGGATGGTGCAGCCGTTCACGGATATTTTCCCCGACGTCGCCGTCGGCTACATCGGCCTCGAACGCGATCACACGACCGCTGTCGCGCGCAGCTACTACTGCAAACTCCCGCCGCTCGCCGGCCGGCATATCTTCGTCGTCGACCCGATGCTCGCGACCGGCGGCTCCGCCGTGCAGGCGATCAGCATCGTGAAACAAAATGGCGCGACCGACGTGCGCCTCGTCTGCATCGTGAGTTCGCCCGAAGGCGTGGCCGAAGTGGAAAAGCACCACCCCGGCACCGTCATCCACACCGCCGCCCTCGACCGCACGCTCAACACGAAGAAATACATCCTCCCCGGCCTCGGAGATTTTGGCGACAGACTCTACGGAACGTAAGCGCGAAATGGTTTCCCGCGCCTCAATGCGCTAAAATTCGCAGTCCCTTAATCTCACGGAAGTGTTTCACGTTTCGGGTCACGAGCGTCTCGCCCGCTTCAACCGCCGTCGCCGCGATCCAGAGATCGTTTTCGCCGGTTGGCACGCCGCGACGACGGAGATCGTTGAAGAGGGTGGCCGCGCGCCACGCCACGGCATCGTTGAAAGGAAACGCAACGAAACGGTCGCAAAAGTCGGTCCACGCCGCGCGTGTCGCAAAGCCACGCGCCAGCTCCCCGCGCGTGATTTCACTCATGCCCGGCACCTCCTGCGCGTGAGTGGACAACAGGCGGTGCGCCGGCCCGATCTCACCGCGCTGCAACTCGCGGTGCAGGGCAACGAAAAACGTGGAGTCGAAAATCATGCCTCGTCCCAAGGCGACTTGGCCGCGACAGGACGGCGTTTGCTGGCCGCCAGCGCGGTCGCACCTTTCTCTGTGAGAAACCCCTTGGTGCGATAACGGCCCAAGCCCTCAAGCACCGAGCCACAGGTTTTGTGGGTTTTCTCCCGGGCGAAGACGTAAACGCCCTCCGGGGCCGTCACGCGCACCGTCTTGCCGCGGGCTGCAATCGCCCGAATTTCCCGAAACTTGCGGGTAAATTCCCGGGCCGTCGTGGTGGTCATGCCTGACAAGTGTCAGGCACGGCCCATGCGGTCAAGAAACCGTTCTTACCTTGCCGCCCCACGGAGGCCTTTCCTAGATTTCAGGACACCCCCAACAATCCATGAAGCCCACCCTTCGCCTCGCTGTTGCCACCTCAGCCGCTCTCTTTTGCGCGCCTCTCACCACGCCCGCTTCCGCCGCCGCGCCGCAAACCGTCGCCTCGTTTGAGCAGACCATTACCAAGACTGTCGGTTACCAATATCTGCTTTCGCTGCCCCCGGGCTACGACGCCCAGGCGGACAAGGTGTGGCCGATGATTTTGTTTCTCCACGGCTCCGGCGAGCGTGGCGCGGATCCATGGAAGGTCGCGATTCACGGCCCGCCGAAACTTCTGCGTGGCGATGTGCCGGCGCCGACTCGCGCGCCCGGCACGAAGGCCGCACCGGCTGCGGCGCCAGAAACACCCGAGGCTCGCGCACGTCGCGAGGCCGCCGCGAAAGCACTGGCGGAAAATTTTATCGTCGTCTCGCCGCAATGCCCGGCGAACGTCTGGTGGGACGATGACGCCGTGGGCGCCCTGCTCGACGAGATCGCGCTGAAGCACAAGGTCGACGCCAAGCGCGTTTATCTCACCGGCCTGAGCATGGGCGGCTTCGGCACGTGGAGCTATGCGATGAAAAATCCCGGGCGCTTCGCCGCCATCGTGCCCATCTGCGGCGGCGGTGAGCCCGGCACCGTGCGTCGCATGGCGCGCCTCAAGAAGGCGGAGCTGACGAGTCTCCCCGTCTGGGTCTTCCACGGTGCGAAAGACCCGACGGTGAAGCTCGACGAATCGCAGCAGATGGTCGACGCGCTCAAGAATGCCGGAGCGACCAACGTGCAGTTCACCATCTATCCCGAGGCGAAGCACGACTCGTGGACCGAGACCTACAACAACCCGGAGCTCTACGCGTGGTTACTTAGGCACTCGCGCTAGTCCGAAGCAAAATCCTCACCGCAACTGCACGTCCCACACCTTCGAGCGGCGCGACGTCGTGCCGTCGGCAGCGGTGATTTCGAGGATGGTCACGTAGTTGCCGGGCTTCGCGAAGGTGTGCGTCGGGTGCTGCTCGGTCGAGGTCGCGCCATCGCCGAAATCCCACTTCCACCCAGCGATTTTTCCCGTGGTGAGGGACTCGTCTTTGAATGCGACGAGCCGGCGGTCGTGGTCGGCGACGGTGAAACTCCACCGCGCTTCCAGCGCCGGTGTGAGCGCGACCTCAAGCGGCATGAGTTGAAACGCGCACAGCTCCGACGCGTGGCCAAACGACGTGCGCTGGCGGGCGAGCGTCCAAAACCCGTTGTTTCCGCGCGCCTTCACATCGTCGTAATCGATCACGATGAAGCTGAGGCCGATGATTTTGTTTTCACGCAGCACCGATTCGACCGCGCGCGCCGGTCCCTCCGGGCCGGCGTAGTCGAAGGGCGTGATCCAGAATTCGAGCGTGAGCTTGCCGGACTCGCCGGGCTTGAAATCGAAGCGGCTCTTCGCGTTGGCCCACGGAAACTCCTTCGTCCACGTCGCGGCGTTCCACGCCATGCACCAGTCCTTGCCGACGGCCGGGGTGAACACGTGGTAGTTTTGCGCGTGCGCGCCCTGAATCGCCCACGCGGCGTCGGTGGCGGAGATGCGCGCGTCGCGTGTGGCCGCGGGCGCGCCGACTTTCTCGGCGTTGAAATTCCGGTTCGCACCCGGCGGCAACAGCGAGCCGCCCGAGGCGTCGCCATCGACGATGATTTCGAGCGTGTCGTTGTGCAGGCCGGGGTCGGCGAAGTCCCAATAGTTGTCGGTGGCCTCGTAGAGGACGTAGAGGCGGTTGAGGCCTTTGACCCAGCCGACGCGGATTTTCACATCGAGGTTCTGCGGGTCGCGCACGCGGTTGGGTTTCCCGTCGTCGACAAACTGGTCGAGCCCGATCGCGTAGGAGTTGGGCACGACCGCCCAGTCGCTCGCGTCGCCATCGATGCGCGGCATCTTGTCCGGCGGAAACTGAAAGACCTTGAACGTGATTTCAGGGCGATCGAGGGCGTAGAGCGGAACGGATGCGGGCGATGCGAAAGCGAACGCGAGCAAAAGGATGATGCGGTAATTTGGCCGGCAGGGTGGTGTCATTGAAAATACGGTAGCGACAGACAGGGCTGGGAGAACGTGGCTGAGCGCGGACAGTTCGGTGGAGGCACCACGGCGCGCGTCGCCGAGAACCACTCACCCAGCGCTGCACGGACCGGCGCGAGAGCCTATTTTTCCATCTGCCGCCGCAGCGACGCGACGCGCTCGCGAGTAACATCGTCGGATGCAGTGCGGGCGGCGATTTCGAGGTAGGAAGCGGCGTCTTCGTGAAAGCCCTCGCGGAGGAGGAGCTCGGCGGCGCGCAAAGGCAGGTCGGCGCGGCGGGGAAAGAGCCGCACGCCCTCGTCGAGCACCGCGAGGTGGCCGCGGCTCGGCTTCGAGGCGACCTCGGCCCACACGTCCGCAATGAGCAAATAAACTTCCGGCAGCGAGGGATTCTGCGCGCGGGCGGCGAAGAGCGGCGCGAGCACCTCCGCGGCCTGCGTTACGCTCAGTCGGCTCTCGCCGCCCGCGGGTTGCGCGCGGAATTCGGCAAACCGCAGGCGCGCGAGTTCGTAGTTCGCGCGCGGGCGAATCGGACCGAGACGCGCAGCGGCTTCAAGCAGCTCGCGCGCACCGGCGACGTTGCCGGCATCGACTTCGCACAGGCCCATCACGGCGAGCAGACGCGGATCGCGGTCATCGCGATCGTAGGCGCGCTTGAGCGTGCGGCGCGCCTGCTCGAGATACTTGGGCGCGAGATCGGGCGAGATGTTTTTCACGAACGGCACCTCGAGCCGCTCCCAATCACCCTTGAGCCTCGCGATCTCGCCATCGCTGGCGTTGCGCAACACGAGCGGCGGCGCCTTCGGGAGTTTCGCGGGTTTGAAATTCACGGGGCGCCGCACGGCAGTCGGCAGATACGCGGTCAGCCGGGAGTGCACCGCGGCAAAATCCTCGCCGAAGCATTCGGTAAACACGGCCTCCGTCGCGGCGAGCCCGGCGGTGCGCCCCGCGAATTTCCACAGGCCCGCGCGGTGCACGCCCGCGTCGGCCTCCAAACCCCAGCGGACGAAGAGCGCCGCCTGCGCCTGCCAGGCTTTGAACGGCTCGTAGTTTTGCCCCTCCGCGGGCGGCACCATGCGGTTGATAAGAAAATCGGCCAGCGGCTGCACCGGTGGCGCGGTCTTGGGATCTTTTTTCACGGCGTCGGTGTGCGTTTCCGAAATCCACGAGAGCGGCTCGAGCTTGAGGCGATCGCTCTCGAAGCCCGTCTGCGCGTAGAGCGTGAGCAGACCGCTCACGAACCACAGCGGCAGGCCTGGCACGCGGCCCTTCACCAAAAAGGAAATGTAGTCGTGGGTGAGCGCGAGCCGCTCGGCGTCGAAGTCATCGCGCCGCACGATCATGAAGACCGCCATCGCGTCGCGATCCCAGAGGCGGAGATTGGGCAGAAAACTGAGTCCGCGCGCCGGCGGCCCGATCCGCATGCCGCGAAAGCTCGGTGCCGGCGAAAGATTTTCCGTCGGTTCTGATGGGTTCGAGTGGAGCATGCGCGCAATCACCTCGCGCGACGCGGCGGGCTGCAGCTCCTCGTCGTAGAGGATGAGTGCGCGCGGCTGCGTGCATTGGAACTGAAGCGACGGCGGCAACATCTCGGCCAGCAACTGATGCAGCCGTTGGTGACTCGCGACGACGCGCCGCGTCACACTATCGTTGCAGCGCGAGAGAATCTCGTAACCCGGCGCCTCGGCGTAACGCCAGGGCGGGCCCTTGGTCGCCTCCTCGACGATGAAGGGCGGCAGCGCCACCGCATCGTCGGCCGCCACCCCACGCCCCGCGCTCAGCAGCCCAAAGCAGACGGACGAAAGCAAACGAAGGCGACGCATGACGGAGGAGCGGAATGCTCGCACGGCATGGACGCAGCGCGCGAGCCCGGGTTGCGGAACAACTGCGCCACGCGCGCAAATCAGATTTTAAGCGACCGCCGGTTTGAAGACATGGGCTGGACGCCTATGCCCCGTGGCACCGGCGTCCCGCCCGTGAGTTTGAGCGGATGCTCAAATCCTATTTTCACCCATGCGCCAGGTGCCTCCGCAAGGAGGGACGCTTTCTCACGCGCCGGGCCCGCAGCCCACCGCGATCGGGAAACCGCCGCTCCGTTTTGCCCCGCGCCTACGCCAGCCGCGAGAGATCGGGCACCACGAATGGCGCGCGATACTGGCGGGTGAGCAACGGATTGGCCTGCGCGGCGAATTCGCCCGTAAATTTTTCCTGACCGGGCACGAGCGTGAGCGGCACGCCATAGGTCAGCGGCGTCTTCGCAAGATCCACGCCGTTGATTTTGAGGTGCTCCATCATGCGGCCGGTAGCCTCGGCGAGCGGGGCCCGGCCCTTGATTTTTTCGTGGAGCGCGTCGGGGGCCAACGCCTTGCCGAGCACGTGGGAAATATTGCCGAGGTGGCAAAGCGCACTGGACAGATGTCCCTCTGCGATCGGGCCGTAGAGATTGGCGGTCTTCCGGCTGCGCACGCAGTCGATGAAATTCTGCATATGCCGATCGCTGCCCTTGAACTCCTTCACGATCTTGCCGGCTTTGTCGTAGGCCGTGGCCGAGGTGTAACTCGGCACCACGACCGTTCCGCCCTCGCAGTCGACGACATTGCCGACCCCGACGCCGCGGTAGTTATCCATGACGCCTTTCTTGCCGCCACCGTCATCATCGCCCCCGCCACCACCGGCGGCTGCCGCGCCGGGTTTGGCCGGAAGGCCGCGCACTTCGAAAATCAACGGCGCGCTCGCATAGTCGTGGATCACGACCTGCGTGTTGGGCGTGTCGGCATCGTCGAGGTAACCGAGGCGACCGCCGACACTCAACGTGCCCCGCGGCAAGCCCGCCTCGCCGAGGAACCAGCGCGCGACATCCATCTGGTGAATGCCCTGATTGCCCACATCGCCATTGCCGGTGACGTGCAGCCAGTGCCAATCGTAGTGCAGGCGCTTACGCCGGAGATCGGTCTTGGGCGCGGGACCGCACCAGAGATCGTAATTGACCGTGTCGGAAATTTTTTGGGCACCCTCGGTCTTGCCGATGGTGTCGCGGCGCTTGTAACAGAAGCCGCGTGACGCCGTGATTTTTCCAAGGTTGCCCGCACGCACCCAAGCGACCGCTTCCTGCAAGCCGGCGCCGGAGCGAATCTGGGTGCCGCATTGGACGACGCGGTTGGATTTCGTGGCGGCCGTGACGAGTTGGCGGCCCTCCCAGAT
>JANOAF010000358.1:0-20968 GCA_031411015.1 Opitutaceae bacterium
CAGCGCCGTGGCGCGTGATGCCACCGTCTATCAGTGGCAGCGTGAAGGCGCAGTGTTGTCCGGGGCGACTAACGCCACGCTCGTCGTCCCGAATGTTACGTCCGCCAGCGCCGGGCGCTATTCCGTGATCGCATCGAATGCTAGCGGGGAAGCACCGCGCGCCGACACGACGCTCACCGTGACGCCGGCGACCGCTGACTCCGGCCGCCTCATCAACCTCGCGATCCGCACCAACGCCGGCACGGGAGCGCAGACGCTCATCGTGGGTTTCGCGGTCGGCGGGGCGGGCACGACGGGCACGAAACCGCTGTTGCTACGTGGCGTCGGCCCTTCGCTCACACAGTTCGGACTCACTGGCGTGCTCACCGATCCGATCCTGAACGTTTTCCAAGGCACCACGACGATCGCCACCAACGATGATTGGGCGGGCGACCCGCAGGTGCCCGCGCGCGCGACGCAAGTGGGCGCATTTGCCTTGGCGTCGCCCACGAGTCTCGACGCCGCGCTCGCAGTGTCGCCGACCTCCTCGTCCTACTCTGTGCAAGTGGTGGGAAAAAATAACGGGACGGGAATCGCCCTGGCGGAAATCTACGATGCCTCCGTCGCGCCCGCCGCGACCAACCCGAGATTGATCAACGTCTCCGCCCGCGCGCAGATCGGTTCCGGCGGCGATATTCTGATCGCGGGATTTGTAGTCGGCGGCACGACCGCCCGCACCGTTCTCATCCGCGCGATCGGGCCGGGCCTCGCGGTCTTTGGTGTAACGGGCACGCTCGCCGATCCACGCCTCCAGCTTTTCTCCGGCGCGGTGGTCATTCGTGAAAACGACAATTGGGGCGGCGATGCCCAGCTCACGTCCGTCGGCGCCAGCGTGGGTGCCTTTGCGCTCTCCGATTCGTCGAGCCGTGATGCGATGCTCCTCGTGACTCTGCCGCCCGGCAGCTACACCGCGCAGGTGGCAGGCGTAAACAACGGCACGGGCGTGGCCCTCGTCGAACTTTACGAAGTGCCGTAGGCGGGACCGGCTGTAGCCGAAAGTGGGTCGGGTCCGGGAAGTGGCACGGGCGTCCCGCCCGTGGCCCGAGGGCGTCGTGCGCCTCCGTTCTCCGAGCCCATGGGCGGGACGCCCATGCCACTCCGATCCGCTTAATCTAACCTCCGGTTAAGCCCGGTCGAACCTTGCCAATCTGGCAGCACAAACCTTCCTTGCGGCATGTTCCTCCGCGCTCTGGGCCGACCCTTGCCCTTCGTTGTCAGTGTTGCGCTCGCGTCGGTCGCGACGAGTTGTTTTGCCCAAACATCGAGTCGCACGGTCGTCGCGCCGCCCGCGTCCGCGGGGCTTAACCCGTTCTACAAAAAATATCTCGTCTACCGCGATCTGCCGATTGTGAGCTCGGCCAAGGTGCCAGACGAGGCGTTGCAGCGGGTCTACGACGTGGTCGCGGTGATGCTCGCCAAACGTCCCGAGGTCGCGGCGCGGATGGTGCAGAACCGCATGCGCGTCGCCGTCATGGCGGAGACTGAGGTCACCACCGACATCCCCGAGCACAGCGATCTCTACACGGCATTTCCGGGCACAGATTGGAACACGCGGGCGCGCGGGCTCGGCGCCACGATCGAGCGACCGGCGCTGAGTTGTGCGGAGGAAAATGTCATGCGCTCCCTGACCGATCGCTATCTCGGCGAGGATATTCTCGTGCACGAGTTCGCGCATGGGGTCGACATCATGGGGCTGCGTTTCACCGATGCCACGTGGCTCACGCGACTGACCGCGGCCTATAACGCCGCGCGGGCCGCCGGCAAATACGCCAATTCCTATGCGGGTTCGACGGTCGACGAATACTGGGCCGAGGGCGTGCAGGATTGGTTCAACTGCAACATCTATCGCAGTCCCTCCGACGGTATCCATATCCCGGTCGGCAATCGTGAGGAGCTGAAGGCCTACGACCGCACGCTCCACGATCTCATCGCGGAGGTTTTTTCTGAGGTTGAGCTGCCGGCAGTTTCGCAAGTCCGCGCCCCGACCATTATTCAGCAACCGGGCGCGCTTTCCGCGCCCACGGGCGGCACCGTGGCGATTGCGGCGGCAGCGGAGTCGAACCCGCCCGCCACCTTCACGTGGTATAAGAGCAACAGCAACGTGTTGGTGCCCGGTGCCAGCGGCCAGTCGCTGGTCTTGCGTAATGTCGGCGCGGCCGATGCGAACAACTATTACTTCGTCGCCTCCGGCTGGTCGGCACCCGCCCGGCAGGCATTTCAAGGCGTTAGTTCGAATCGCGCCGTCCTCTCGGTCGTCGCGCCTCCAGCCAGTCCGTCGCGCGTCGCCAATCTCTCGATTCGCAGTGTCGCCGGTGCGGGGGCGCAGACGCTCATCGTCGGATTTGTTGTGGGTGGCGTCGGCACGACGGGCGGCAAGGGCCTGCTCGTGCGCGCCATCGGGCCAGCCCTCACGGCTTTCGGTGTGCCCGGTGCACTCGCCGATCCGCGGCTGGAGATCTTTTCCGGCGCCACCCGGCTGAATCAGAACGACGACTGGGGTGGTGGCACCCCGCTAGCCACCACGTTTGCGAGCGTGGGCGCATTTGCCCTGACTGCCGCTTCCAAAGATGCCGCGTTGGCCGATCCGGCACTCGCGTCCGGGGCCTACACGGCGCAGGTCGCGGGCAATGGCGGGGCGACCGGCGTGGCGCTCGCGGAACTCTACGACACGACCGCGTCCGCCAGTTTCACCTACGCCACGCCGCGACTGACCAACGTCTCCGCCCGCACGCAGGTCGGCACGGGTGGCGATATTCTGATCGCGGGGATCAACATCGCCGGCGCGCTGCCGCGCACCGTGCTCATTCGCGCCGTCGGCCCCGGGCTCACGCAGTTTGGTGTGCCCGGCGTCCTCGCCGACCCGGTGCTTTCAGTCTTCAGCGGCTCCACCAAGATCAACCTGAACGACAATTGGGGCGGTAACGCGGATGTCGTCGCGCTCGCGACGGCGGTCGGGGCGTTTGCTTTGCCCGCGGCGTCGAAAGACGCGGTGCTCGCGATCACGCTCCCGCCGGGCAGCTACTCGGTGCAGGTCGCTGGTGCCGACGGCGGCACGGGCGTCGCCCTCGTGGAAGTTTACGAAGTGCCGTAGCCCGCGCCGCCGGGCCTCAGCCGCCCATCTTAAAACTCGCGCTGACGTTGAACACCGCGCTCACGATCGCGAAGGCGATGAAGCCGACGAAAATAAAGACGGCCATCAGCACGCCGCTCGCGATCACCTTCGTGAACATGCTCAGTTGATTCGAGATCAGCTTTTGATAGGTGATCGCGATTTTTTTCAGGCTCGGCACGAGGTTGCCCGTGTTCTCGCCAACCGCGAGCTTGTCGAGCACCAGATCGGGGAAGCAGCTGGTGCGCGTGAGCGCGACGGAAAGTGCCTCCCCCTCGAGCACGCGCGCGGTCGCGGTGTTGAACGCGGCGCGATGCACGGTGTTGCCGATTTGTTTTTCGGTCATGCGCAGCGCCTCGGAGGCGGTGATGCCGTTTTCGAGCAGGACCGACAGGGTCTGGGCAAACGCGAGCACGGTCTGCGAGATCGCGAAGGGTCCGACAAGCGGGAGCTTGAGCAACCACGCATCGGTGGCGGCGCGGCCGGCGGCGGTCTGCCGCCAGCCGAAAAACGAAATGAGCGCGCTCACCAGCAGAATCGCGGTGACGAGGCCGTAGAGGCTCAGGGCAAAATTCGAAAACCCAATCAGGATCGAGGTGGACGCGGGCATCTTGCCGCCGAGCGACGTGAGCAAAATCTTCAGCCGCGGCAGCAGGAACGTGAGGAAGAAAAGCACCACACCGCCGGCGACCACCACCATGAAGATCGGGTAGGCGAGGGCCGTCAGGAGCTGGCGGCGAAGCTCGCGCTGTTCGGTGAGATGCGCGATGAGACGCGCAAGCGTGTCGTTGAGCGACCCGGTGGCTTCGCCCGCCTGAATGAGATTTGTGATCGATGGATCGAAAATCTGCGGCGTCGCGGCCATCGCCCGCGAGAGTGGCGCGCCTTCGCTGATCTGCTCCCAGATACCGACGCACAGCGCGCGCAGCCGCGGCTCCTTGATGCGCACCGAAAGCAACCGCACCGCCTCGCCGGCGGAGAGTCCGCTCGTCGCCAAATCGTAGAGCGCCTCCAGAAAAGGCAGGCACTCCTTTCGCGTCGGCTCTTTCGCGCTGCCGATCAGAGCGGTGCGGGTGGGCGAAGCGGCGGGATCCGGAGCGGCGCTTTTGGCGACCGGCTGAGCTTTCTTATTCGCCGACGTCGTCGCGATCTCGGTGACAGATGCCACTTGCAGACCGCGCGCCGCGAGCAGGCGCAGCGCGTCCTTGCGGGCAGGTGCCTCCAGCTCGGCGGAAACGGATTTCCCGGCGCGGTCGCGGGCGGTGTAGGCGAAGCGGGGCATGCGCTACTTCTCTGTGATGGTAATAACGCGCAGGACTTCGTCGAAGGTGGTGTGGCCGGCCTTCACTTTTTCCCAGCCGCTCTGGCCGAGGGTGCGCATGCCGTGTTTCCGCGCGCAGTCGGCGAGGGTGCGTGTGCTTTCCCGCTTGAGCACGAGTTCGTGCATTTCGTCGTTGAGCCGGAAAATTTCGAAGATACCGATGCGTCCACGGTAGCCGGTGCCACGGCAGCGGTCGCAGCCGACGGGTGATCTGAGCGAGGTGATCAACTCCGCCTCGGCCGGATCGCAGCCGAGGATGGCGAGATTTTCGAGGAGCTTCACCTTCGCGATCGGCGCGGGACGCGAACACTCCATGCAGAGTCGGCGCACGAGGCGTTGGGCAATCACCAGCTCAATGGCGGAGGCGACGAGGAAGGGCTCAATGCCCATGTCAACGAGACGCGTGATGGCGCCCGGTGCGTCGTTCGTGTGGAGCGTCGAGAAGACCAAGTGACCGGTGAGCGAGGCGCGGATGGCGATCTCGGCGGTGTCCTTGTCGCGGATTTCGCCGACCATGATCACATCGGGGTCCTGCCGGAGCACGTGGCGGAGCGCGTCGGCAAACGTGAGCCCGATCTCGGGGCGCACCTGCATCTGGTTCACGCCGGGCACTTCATACTCGATCGGATCCTCGATCGTGATGATGCGGAGGTCGGTGGAATTTATTTTGCGGAGAAAGGCGTTGAGCGAGGTGCTCTTGCCGGAGCCGGTCGGGCCGGTGACGAGGATGATACCGTGTGGGTAGTCGAGGATGCTGACGATCTGGGCCTGCTCCTCGGCGTTCATGCCGAGGCGGTCCATCGTGTAGGCTTCCTTTTTCTGGTTCAGGAGGCGCAGTGAAATCGACTCCGCATAAATCGTCGGCACCGTGGAGACGCGGATGTCGAGGACGATGCCGCCGGCCTTGAAATTAATGCGGCCGTCCTGCGGGAGGCGTTTTTCGGAGATGTTCATCCGCGCCATGATTTTCAGACGTGAGATGATCGCGTCTTGGAAACGCAGGAGATTTTCCGGCACGGGCACGGGCACGAGCAGGCCGTCGACGCGGTAGCGGATACGGAGCTGACCTTCCTGCGGCTCGAAGTGGATGTCGGTCGCCTGATCCTCGATGGCTTGCGAAATTACGTCGGTGACGAAGCGCACGACCGCGGCATCTTCGTCGACGATCTCTTCATTTTCCTTTTGGGCTTCGGGTGCGACGTAGCTGTCGTCGGAGTTCTCGAGCGAACCGGAGCCGACGCCGAAATTTTCGATGATCAGCTGGTGAATGCGCTCGGGCACCGCGAGGTGCCACACGAGCGGGCGGGGTGTGAACGTGCGCAGCCAGTCGGTCATCACCTCGTCCGGCAGCCAAGCGGTGGCCAGGTGGAGCGGAGAGTCGAGAGCTGAGAGCTGAGAGCCGGAGTTTTCGGCGTCGGAGTTCAGGCTCTTAGCTCTCAGCTCTGAACTCTGGGCTTCGCCGGTTGCGGCGAACTTGATCGGGATAATCTGATACTCGTGGACGAGCCGGGCGGGCAGCAGGCCGCGGGCCTCGGGATCGGTTTCGAGATTGCTGGCGATGCCGAGATTCGCGGCGGCGGCGAGTCGAGTGAGGACTTCGTTCTCGGGACGCGAGAGAGCGGCGGCGAGCGTTTCGAGGCGCTTTTCGCGCGGCGCCTCGGAGATGGCCTGACGCTGTTCGTCGCTAAGCGAGGCGCTGAGGGCGGCGGGCAGATTTTCCGATACAAGCACGGTCATGAAAAGGGCGCCGTTCCGTGGCGTTTACGGCAAAATCCTTTCGAGAAGCGTTGGCTTCGGCGGCGTGAAATTGGGATCGAGTGCACCCTTGATGGCATCGCGCGCGGTCGGTCCCAGGCCCTCGACGCGTTTCATCACCTCGGCGTTGTCGATCGCCGGGTTGTTGACGAGCACGGTGGCGCGGATGAAGAAGACGAGTTCGGATCGCGTTTTGGATCTTTTGCGCGAGCCGAAGAGATCACCGAGCCAGGGAATCGGGCCAAGCCGGTTGGTTTCGTTGATGGCGGCGCTCTTTCTGAAGCCGCCGAACACGTGGATGTCGCCCGACATGGAGCTGACGTAGTTTTTCGATTCGCGATTACCGATGATGTATTGGGTGTTGTTGTCCACCTTCACCTCGCCGGTCACGTCCTCGACCGATTGCGTCAATTCGAGCTGCACGGAGTTGTTGGCGCCAATGAAGGGTGTGACCGTGAGCGTTGTGCCAATCTTCTGCTGAGTGACGGTCGAGCTGGACGAGAGGCCGGTGGTGGCACCGGCGGCCGATTGAATCGTGCCGGTCACGACGGGCCGGGTCTCGCCACTGAAGAATTTGGCCTCCTTGCCGTGGCTGGTGACGGTCAAGGGCTGGGTGATGATCGAGTTGTTGCGCTTCCGCGGTGAAGTCTTGATCGAGATTTCAGCGGCGAGGTCGAGTCCGGGGCGGGTGATCGTGCCGTTGGAAACAGTCACGGTCGGATCGCTGCCGGAGAAACCGACGAGCTTGCTGCCATCGATCTTGAGTCCGAGAGCGCTGATGCCGGACTCGTGGTTGTCGTCGAGCGTGACGTCGGCGATGACGACCTCGATGCGCACCTGCGCGAGCTGAATGTCGGTTTGGTCGATGATTTCTTGGGCGAGGCGGATGTCATCGGACGTGCCATAAATAACGATCGCATTGCTGCGCTCGTCGGGCACGACGGTCATGAAAGGGCTGAATTCCGTTGAGCCGACGTTTTCGACATTGGCACTATTGCCGGCGACCGCGATGGGCTGGGGCGCGACCGGAGCGCCGGGCAGCGGCTGCATCGGTTGCGCGCCGGGTTGGACGGGGCGCACGGTGCCGGTGTTCTGTTTTTGCTGGGCTGAGGACACGCCGGAGATGATGCGGGTGAGAACGTCGACCACGTCCTTGGCCTTGGCGTGCTTGAGATAGAGAACTTTGATGCGGGTGTTCGGGTCCGACTTCTGGTCGAGTTTCTCGATGAGCTCGGTGAAAAAATCCCACTGCCGTGGGTCGGTGACGACGAAGATTTGCTGCGTGCGGTCGTCGGCGTAGTAGGAGGTGGCGGTGCCGAGCTGTTGTTGGAGTGGGCCGGTGAGAATGCCACGGAGCTTGTTGACGAGCTCGCCGGCCTTCACGTTGCGCACGGGGTAGACCTTGGGTTTGGTGCCGCCGAGACTCGGTTTGTCGACTTGCTGGAGCAGCATTTCGACGCGCTGGAGATTGCTGATGCTGTCGGTGATTAGGGCTGAGTTTGCGTTTTGAAACGTCACGGGCTGGCCATAAAGCGGATTCAAAATTCCCGCCTGCACCATCGGGATGAATTCTTGCACGCGCATGAAATCGAGTTGGAAGAGCTTGGTGGCGGCCCTCCCGGTGGGGGGACGATTGAGCGTGGTGCCATCGATCCACTCCGGCGCCTCTTGCCGAAGGCTTTGCAAGTTCACGATCTTGATGAACGACTCGCCTTGAGGCGCGATGCCGAGCTGGTTCAGCGCGAGGACGGTTTCGATGGCGAGAACCGCTTCGGCTTTCGAGACCTTCTTGGTGATTCGAAGATTGTATTCGGGAACCACTTGGAGCTGTGCGGGCCGGAGAACCATCCGCCCAGTCAATTGCTCGAGCAGTTCGAGCAGGGTATTGAGGTCGGCGGCCGGCAGGTTAAAAGAGACTGGTTCGTCGGGGCCGACCGGTGGAATCGAAGGAACGGCTGGAGGCAGCGCGTTGGCTTGCGCCGGCGAAACAGGCGTGGCGGGTGGCGGGTTTTGGGCCAACGCACCGGACACCAAAGCGACCGCGGCGAAGGCGGCGCACAAACGGACGAGACGCGAAGTCATGCAGGTGGAAAATTTTTGGAGTGGCGGGCGGCGCTCTGGGACGCCCACAAAGAAGTCAAAGCGTCAGACTTGTAAACGGTCTTGTGGGAATGGTGGGACGGCATCGCGGTGCATTTGTTGCCGGGAAGTTGGCTTGGTGCGCGGGCGGATTTGCCGCTTGCCGGTCTAGTAAGCGCCGCCAACCCTCCCGCGCTGCGATGCCGAACACGTTCGGGAAAAATTTCACTGTCACCACTTGGGGCGAGAGCCACGGCCTTGCGGTTGGCGCGGTCGTGGACGGATGCCCGCCGCGGTTGCCGCTCGAAGCGGCCGATATTCAGGCTGAATTGGACCGTCGCCGGCCCGGCCAGAGCGACATCGTGACCCCGCGCAAGGAGGAGGATCGGGTGGAAATCCTCGCCGGTGTCTTTGAGGGCCGCACGACCGGCGCGCCCATTTCCCTGCTCGTGCGCAACGCCGACCAGCGGCCGGGCGCTTATGACGAGATGCGCGACAAATTCCGGCCGTCGCACGCCGACTATACCTATCAGGCAAAATTTGGAATTAGGGACCATCGCGGTGGCGGCCGGAGCTCCGCGCGCGAGACGATCGGGCGCGTGGCCGCCGGGGCCATAGCGAGGAAAATCTTGGCCTTGGGCGGAGCAAGGGCAGAGCCCGGTGCGGGCGGCGGGGGAGTGGAGATTCGCGCGTTTCTTACACAGGTGCACGATATTGTGATGCCGGTGGAGGCGCTGGAGCATTTTCCCACCTTGGCCGAGGTGGAGGCGACGGCGGTGCGCTGTCCGCACCTGGCGACTGCGGAAAAAATGATCGAGCGGATCAAGGCCGTGCGCAGCGAGGGCGATTCGGTGGGCGGCGTGATCGAGTGCCGCGTGCGTGGCGTGCCGCCGGGGCTGGGTGAACCGGTGTTCGACCGGCTGGAGGCCGATCTCGCGAAGGCAATGCTCTCGTTGCCTGCGACAAAAGGTTTTGAACTGGGCAGCGGTTTTGCCGGCGCCGGAATGCGCGGTAGCGAGCACAACGATGTATTTGAACCGCGCGACGGCCGGGTGCGCACCGTCACCAATCGCAGCGGCGGCACGCAGGGTGGCATCAGTAACGGCGAAGAGATCGTGTTTCGCGTGGCGTTCAAACCGACCGCGACGATCCTCCGCCCGCAGCACACGGTGGACATCCATGGTGCCGCCACCGAACTCATCGGCCGCGGTCGCCACGATCCCTGCGTCGTGTCGCGCGCCGTGCCGATCGTCGAGGCGATGACGGCGCTCGTGCTCGTCGATCACTGGATGCGGCAGCACGCGCAGTGCGGGGTTTTTAAGTTCTGAGTTTGAAACGGATGGGCGGAGCGACGGCGGGAAAATGTTCTGCGCCTTGTCTTCCCGGCCTTCCCGTTTTTGCTGTTACTCATGGCTGCGTCTGAAAAACCTCTCGTCTATTTCATCCTCGGTGCCGCCGGCTCCGGTCGACGCGATGTGATCGCGGATTTGATTGCCGGTGGCTTTGAGACCACGGACCGGGTCGCGGTGATGTTGCCGGAGTCGGAGGGGGCGTGCGCGGCGGACGAAAAACTGCCGGGCGTGACCCGCTGGCGTTGGGACGACGGCGCGATTGTGGGCACACTGCCGGCGGAAGTCCCCAACGTGTTCTTTGTGACCGATGGGGCGGGTAATCTCATCGATCAGATCGAGGTGTTCAAGGCGTGGCTGGAGGCGCAGGGCGGCGAGCTGGCGCGCGTGCTCACGGTTGTGAACTGCCAGCTGGCCGAGCGCCATCCGTCGCTGCGCGCATGGTTCGATGCGTGCGTGCATTTTTCCGATGTGGTGCTGCTCAATCGCCGCGAGGGTGTTTCGAACAAATGGTTCAGCGAATTTCAGTCCCACTTTAAACACCAGTTCGTGCCTTGCCTCTTCGAGTTCGTGAAGGATGGCCACGTGAAGAACCCCGCGCTCGCGCTCAATCCACAGGCGCGGCGACTGTCGCACGCGTTCGACGCCGAGCAGGACTGGATCTTCACCGACGCCGATGGCGACGTGATCGACGAGCAGGACGAGTCCGAATCCGACGAGGATGAAATCGAGGCGAAGCCCGAGGAGGAGCCTTATTTCGTGCGCGACGCGACCGGCCGCCGCGTGAAAAAAATTCCTGACATCGCGAAGTTACTGGCACTCGACGCTAGCCGCGTCGGAAGTGCGCCTTGAATTCTTCGCGGTTCATGGTCTCCCACACGAGCGAACCGAAATTGAATCGGGGCAGATAGAGGAGCGCGCAGATGCGCCCCAGCAGGCGTCCCGGCGGCACGCCGAACCATACGAGCGCCGCCGTGCCGAGGTAGAGCGCCGCGAGTCCGCCCGCGACGCTGTAGGTCGTCGGGCCGAACTCGATTTGCGGCAACCGGCGGGTGCACACGTGCAGAAGGGCGACCGAAACGACGATCGTGCCGCCCACGATCGCGTGGGTGCGGGCGATGAAAACGACACACGGGGGCGGCGAGCGCATCGCGGGAAAATGCGCGCGGCGTGAAGCGCGACGCGCAATCGGATTACTTCGCCGCGCTGACCGCGGCCACAGCCGCGACAAACGCCTTGGCTTTCGCGGTGATGGCGGCCCAGTTCTTTTCCTTAAAGGCCTTGGCGTCCACGAGTGAGCTGCCGGCGGCCGTCGCAAACGCGCCCGCCTTCAGAAATTCGCCCACGTTGTTTTCGTTCACGCCGCCCGTTGGCACCATCTCGACCTGCGGTAGCGGGGCCTTCACGGACTTGATGTAGCCGGGGCCGAAAAATTCCGCGGGGAAAATCTTCGCGGCGTCCGCGCCGGCTTCCCAAGCGGTGATGATTTCCGTGGGGGTAAATGCACCGCTGAAGACCGGCACGCTGTAGCGCTGGCAGAGCGTGATGACCTCGGGCCGCAGCGCGGGCGTGACGATGAACTTCGCGCCGGCGAGGATGCCGATGCGCGCCGTCTCCGCGTCGAGCACAGTGCCGAGCCCGAAGAGAAAATCGGGCAGTTCCGCGGTCGCTTTTTCCAACATGCGGATCGCGCCGGGGGTCGTCATCGTGAGCTCGATGCTGGTGAGTCCGCCGGCGGCGAGTGCGCGGGCGCAATCAAGCAGCCCGTCGGGCGAATCGGCGCGGATGAGCGCGATGACTTTCTCAGCCCGGATCTTCGACATGACGGCGTCTTTTTTCATGGGAGGGCGGAGTGTGGCGGCGAGGGCGGGTGAGGGAAATCAATTTTCTTGCGCCGGGCCGGCCCCCCGTGTCTCTTGCCCCTCCCCTTTTGCCCGGGTGGTGGAATTGGTAGACACGCAGGTCTCAGAAGCCTGTGCCTCACGGTGTAGCGGTTCGAGTCCGCTCCCGGGCACCAGCCTTCGCTCGCCCGCTGCGCGACCGAGCTTCGGCTGGCGGGGCCAGCGAAATTGCCGAATATGAAATGAGAATAGTGAGCGAAGGCTGCCCGCCATAGCCGCAGGCGGAGGCGGGCCGGACCTTCGGGGTGCAATCTTTGCCATGCATTACGTTTACATTCTTGAATCGGTGCGGGAACCGGCGGAAATCTACGTGGGCCGCACGGATGACTTGCGGGCGCGGCTGGCCGATCACAACGCGGGGCGCTCGGCACATACCACGAAAAACCGGCCTTGGAATCTCGTGCAATACCACGCGTTCGCGAATGCACGGCACGCCATCGAGTTTGAACGTTACCTGAAGTCCGGTTCGGGACGGGCCTTTCGCAAGCGCCATTTCGGCCGGTAGTCGCGGAGAGGTAGTCGGCTTTGTCGCGCGACTTATCCGAAGCGGTTCATGCTCCGCGATGGCATTTCCTCAGTATGGCATCGCCGGCTGATCGACCGCCATCCCTTCGGCGCGGAGGCGCTGCAGCTTGTAGGTCAGTGCGCGGCGGCTGATGGCGAGCTCCTTGGCGGTCTCGGTGCGGTTGTAGTTATTTTTGCGGAGCGCCCTCAGGATCGCCTCGCGCTCGATTTCTTCGAGGCGCTGGGCGTCGCCTTCCGGGGCGGGGCCGGCGGGCGTGGCGACGAGTTTGGCGGGCAGATGCTCAGGCAGCACGATCTCGCCGCGCGAGAGGAGGGCGGCGCGTTCCATCGCGTTGCGTAGCTCGCGCACATTGCCGGGCCAGCGGTAACGGGTGAGGGCACTGGCGACGGTTGCGGAGAAGCGCGGCTTCTGCCGCGAAAACTGGCCGATGAAGTGCGTGGCGAGCGGCAAAACATCCTCGGGACGCTCGCGCAGCGGCGGGAGGTGAATCTCCATCACGTTGAGCCGATAAAACAGATCCTCGCGGAATCGTCCGGCCGTGATTTGCGCCTCAAGGTCGCGGCTCGTCGTGGCGAGCACGCGGGCCGTGGCCGGCTGGTCGTGCGCGGAACCGACGCGGCGGAAAGTGCCGTCGTTGATGATCCGTAGGAGCGAGGCTTGGAGCGCGGGCGGCAGGTCGCCGATTTCGTCGAGGAGGATTGTGCCCCCCGCCGCTTCCTCAAAGCGACCGATCCGGCGCTGGTCGGCGCCGGCGAACGCGCCTTTTTCGTGGCCGAACAATTCGCTCTCCAGCAGGGCTTCCGGAATTGCGGCGCAGTTGACCTTGATCAGGGGTGCGGCGGCGCGGCGGCCCCATGCGTGAATCACCTCGGCGATCACTTCCTTGCCGACGCCGCTTTCGCCGGTGATGAGCACGCGCGTGTCCGTGGGCGCGATGACCGCGACGTCGCGAAACACCGCCTGCATCAGCGGGCTCTGCGTGATGACTCCGGCCGGCAGCGGCGGCTGGCTCAGCCCTGCGACGACGGGTTCGCCACCCGGATCGAGAGCGAGGCGGACCGACGTGATGAGCTCGTCGAGATCGATCGGTTTGGCGAGGTAGTTGACGGCGCCGTCGCGCATGGCGGTGACGGCGCTGCGGATATCGGCAAACGCCGTGACGAGCAGCACGGGCAGCGCCGCGTGTTTTTGCCGCACGCGGCGCAGCGTCTCGATGCCCGACATGCCTGGCATCCGGACATCGCTCACCATCATGGCGAAACTCTGTTCGGCCAATAATTTCAACGCGGCCTCGCCAGACGCGGCCGATTGCGTCTCGTAGCCTTGGGCGCGAAGAAACGTTTCGAGCAGGCTGCGCTGCCCGAGATCGTCGTCGACGATGAGAATGCGCGCGGGTTTCACTTCGAGGCGGGAGGTGGCGCGGCCGTGATTTTCAAATGGCGGAGACGAAACAGCGCGCCGCGCGGCGAGTTTTCGGTGCAGACGATTTCCCAGCGGTGGGCGGAGACGATTTGCTGCACGATGGCGAGGCCGAGGCCGACCCCCTTGGGCCGCATGGTCACGTAGGGTTTGAAGATGGCGGTGCGCTCGGGGGGCGGCACGCCCGGACCATCGTCCGTGATTTCGAGCGTGGCGGCGCCGGCGGACTCGGCCATCCAGCGAACGTCGATACGGCCACCGGGGCCGACGGCCTGCGTGGCGTTGAGCAGGAGGTTGAACAACGCCTGCCGCAAAAGTGCGGTGTCGGCCTCGATCGTGAGTGGAGTGGTGGCGGGCGTGAGCAGGATTTGTTTCTCCTCGAGATCGGGCTGAAGCGTGCGGGCGACATCAGCGACCAACGCGGACAGCTCGACGGGCGCGAGGTGGGCTTCGCGCGGTTTGGAGTAGTGAATGAACTCGTTGAGCTGAACCGTCACGCGATCCGCTTCCTCGATAATGGTGGCGGCGTGCTCCTTTAGTTTCGGCGCATCGTTCGCCTGCATGCTGATCAGCTGGGCGAGGCCCCGGATGAGGTTGAGCGGATTGCGCGTCTCGTGGGCGAGACCGGCGGCGGCGAAATTCATCCCACTGAGGTGCGTGTTCATCTCCCCCGCCTTCACGAGCCGAATCTGCAGCTCGGAATTTTTGCGGAGGTTGCGCCACGCCAGCGCCGCCCCGAGCGCCGCGCCCGCGGCCAGCAGGCTCACGAGTGTGCGCAGCAGGAGGTCGTTGCGCACCGCACTGCGCATTTCGACGGTCGAGAGTGAAATCACCAGGCTATGCACGCCCTGCTTTTGGATCACGGCATCGTATTCCTCGCGGCTCATCCACGATGGCCGGCCAAACGGCGAGCGCAGCGAGGCCGTCGTGGCGGCGGGCTCGCCATCCTTGGGCGCGGTGCCCTCGGGGGGCCGCCGGTTGGCGGCCGGACGAAACGCCCGCGGGTCGCTCACGACGATCGCAGGCGGCGGCCGGGTCGCGTCTTCCGCGGTGGTGGAGCCGAGGTCCATCACGTTCATCAGGGTCAGCGTGGGGTCGCGCCAGAAGACGCCGCGCTCGCGCAACATCTCGGGCGTGAGTTCCACGTGCGGCCCTGCGCTGGCGATAGTCTCGCCCGTCGCCCCGAGGATCGCGATGGCCTCAAGGTCGCCGGGGCGCACCAGATCCAAGAGCGTGGCTTCGAGGCGATCCTTCGAGACGATGCCACCGAAACGGCGCTGCGAGCGCACGACGACGCCGAGCGTCGAGGTGATGTCGCGCCCGCGATTGATCAGGGCCTGGGCGGCGGCGCGTTCGAAACGCACGTGCTCCTGCGCCTGCCAGCCGCACACCGCCAGCACCGCCGCGAGGAAGAGCGCGGCGATCGCAAAGCGGCGATTGGCGGTGGACGGGCCCATGGTGGCGGGCGTGGTTATCACGCCGGAACCGCGCCCGATCCAAGCCTCAATTCTTCGGGGCGGGAATGAACCGGTTGAGGTCCGCCTTTTCGAAGGTCTGAAGCGGCATTTCAAGCCGGCCGCGTTCGCTGTCGGTCACCTTGCCCATCTCGTCCGGCGTGGCGATTACGTGGGGCGTGAGGAAAATCAGGAGCTCCGTTTTGACCTTGCCGGTGGTCTTACGTTTGAAGGCCGCACCGATCAGCGGTATATCGCCGAGGAGTGGGACTTTGCTTTCGGAGTCGTTCTTTTGCGTCGAGATGAGTCCGCCGATTACGATCGTCTGATCGCTTTGCGTGACCACGACCGTATCGGCGGAGCGTTTGTCGATGACGGGCTGGTTGTTGATCGTCGTGACGCTCAAGGAGGAAATTTCCGGCGAGACAATCATTTCGACGAGGCCGTTCGACGTGATGAACGGCGTGACTTTCAGGATGATGCCGACGTCCTGATAGTTCACGGTCGTCGTGATCGCGTTCGAGTTGGTGTTCGTGGTCGAGCTGGCGAGCAGGGGAATCGTCTGGCCGACGAGGATCGTCGCCTGCTGGTTGCTGCGGGTGAGAATCGACGGGCGCGAGAGGATTTCCGTTTTGGCCACCGCCGAGATCGCATGGATCGTCGCGGTGATATCCCGGCCGACCAGCTGGTAGAACGCCCCGTAGACCGAGTTGTCCGCGAGCTGCTGGGCGACGCCGAATCTCGTGCGCGCGGTGCCTTCGGGATTGGTCTTGATGGAAATGGGGCCCTTGTAAACCGCCTCCGCGCCGAGGTCGAAGCTGTCGTCGTGCGTGACCTGCATGAACACGACGTTGATGAGCACCTGCGGCTTCGGCTTATCGAGGTTGGCGATGATGGTCTTGATGTTTTCGTTGGTCGCATCGTCGGTCACGACGATGAGCCGGCGGGTGTCGACGTCGCTCGAGATCATCGCGTCGCCGACCATCGTGGTGTTTTGGTAGGAGCGATTGCTGCCGCTGGTGGATCCGCCGCCACCGCCACCCCCGGTAATTCCACCGCCGCCCGTCGTGGTGCCGCCGCGAGCGCCTTGGGTCTGCGCCAGCGTGACGAAGGGGAGGGCGAGAAAGAGGACGGCTGCGGCGGTGCCAAGCGCGGGCCGGTGCAATCGGGAGGTTCGGAAATTCATGGTCAGAGATTTTTTCGTGCTCAAGGGGTGAAGGGTTCGCCCGCTCAATTGGTGCGAGCGCCAGTGGCGGCGCTGTTGGTGCCGAGCTGGAGATTTTGCGTGGTGTTTTGCTGCGCGTTTTGGGTGGCGCGGGTGGTCAGGGCATCGGGCTGGTTGTTGGTCGTCGTGCGCCCGGTGCTGCTCTGGAAGAGATTCTTCAGCACCGTCTCCACCTGCTTCACGTTCGCGTTCTCCATCGTGTAAACGAAGACTTTCTGTTTCCGCGCCGAGCTCGAATCGAGCTGCGCGACCATCTCGGTGATGTCGGGCATCGCTTCCTTCGCTGCCGTTACAATCACCGAGTAGGTGCGGGGGTCCGCCACGGCGACGACAGGCACGCTGCGGGTTGTGGTGCCGCCACCACCACCGCCGGCAGTGCGACCGCTGCGGCCACTGGTGCCGCCCGTGCCGCCGCCCGGAGCGCCACCGCCGCCAAAGCCGGGAAACCCGCCGCCAAAACCGCCGGGAAAGCCAGGGAATCCGCCCGTGCCACCACGTCCGCTGGTGGTGGTGCCGCGCCCGCCGTTGGCGTTGCTGGCGGGTGCCGCGTAGAGATTCGTGAGGAGCGTGGCCATCTCGTAGGGATCAGCGTTGACCAGCTTGAAGATTTTCATCGTCGAAACGGTATCGCTCGAGCTGTCGAGCGCGTTCACGAGGGTGACGACCTGCTTCAGGTTGATGTTGGTATCGGTGACGAGCAGGGAATTGCTGTCCGTGTTGGCGGTGATCGCCGAGGAGCCGGGGAGCAGGGTGCCGAGGTCGCGGGCGGCCGTCGTCGCGTCCAGGTGGCGCAGCGGGATGATCTGGATGAACATCTCGGCGGTCATCGGAATTTCCTCCGGGTTGTTGCCGGTGCGGATCGGAAGATTTTTCTTTTTTGCGTCGTCCTTCGACGAGATGACAATCGTGCGACCCTGCACAACGGCGGTGTAGCCATTTTTGCTGAGGGCGATTTGGAGCAGCTGCACGGCCTCCTCTTTGGTGACGGGCTGGGCGCTATACATGTCCACGTTGCCGCGCACGGGTGTGTCCATCACGATGATGAAGCCGGCGGCCTCGCTCATGTAGTTGAGCACGGTTTCGAGGGGAGCGCCGCGGAAGTTGAACTTCAGTTCGCCCGGAGCACGGGCGGGAACGGCGGCCGGGGCGGCAGCGGGCGCGGGGGCCTGGGCCCAGGCACCGGCGGTCAGTGCGGCAAGTCCGAGGCAGAGCGTGGGGGTGAGGTGGGTGGTTTTCATTTTTTCAAATCTTGGTTGCGCTTTTCCATCAGGCGTCGGGTGACGTCGTCGGCATTCGCCGGAATCGCCACGGGGGCGGTGGGATCGATTTTTCCGGCATTGGCTTTCGCCGCCGCGGCGGCGGCTTCGCTGCGCACGACGTCGGCCGCGATGAGGTTCCATTCGCCGCCGTCGGGCCGGCGCAGTTGCTGCCCGACGCGCACTGAAAATTGTTTTCCCTCGCGCTCAAGCTCGGCGCCGGTGGGGGAAACTTGGGTGATCTTAAACGACTCGACCGACTCGCCGACGCGCAGGGCCTTGCGGAACGCCGAGGAGGAGCCTTCGAAAAACGCCCGCAGTCCGCGGTCGGACTCCATCGTGCCGACGAGCGTGATCACATCGAGGCGCGGAGCCGATTCTTCGGTGGGGCGATCACGGCGGCCGGTGCGGTTGGGATTGAAGATGTTCCGATCGCTGATGAGGCGGAAGCCTTCGAACGTGGTGAGTGGGGTAGCCGGGGCCTCGGCACGCGCGGGCGTCTTCGCGCTGCTTTCGGTGCGAGAACGGCGCGGGGGTGCCGGCGCGGCGGTCGCAGCGGGAGTGGTCGCAGGGACCGGGGGCGGAGTCGTTACCGGTTCCGCGGCCGAGGCGCAACTCGCGCCGGCGAACAGCGCGATGAAGAGGGAGTGACGCGGGTTCATTGTTGTTTGCGCTCCAAGGGCGAGAGGCGGAGGCCGCTGACGATGAGGCCGAGGGTAAGTTTTTGACCGTAGTCGTCGCGCGAAGTCATTTCAACCGAGTCGACGCGCAGCGCAAGGGGTGAGTGCTCCACTTCGTAGATGAAACGGCTGAGCGTCGGAATCGTGCCCGTGGCATCGACGCGGCATTCGAGCAGGGAATAAGTGTCCTTGGCGCCGCGTTTCCACTGGGGGCGAATGGAGCTGAGCTCGATATTGTTCGCCCGGCCCCAGCGATCAAACGCCGAGATCACGTCCTGCTCGGCCTGCGCCGGGTCCTTGGGCAGCGCGTTGGACCGCATATTGTCCCAGGTTTTCTCGGTCGTCTTGGCGCGGGCGATGGCGCCGCGACCACGGGCGACGTCCGCTTTCAGCTTGGTGATTTCGGCCGCGTGCGCCTTGAACGTAGCGGTGAGGGGCTCGATCAGGATGCTGTTGAGCACGTAGAGCGCGATCATGATGCCCGCGCCGATCACGAGCAACTTTTGGCGGTTGGGAAGATTCAGATTCATGTGCCGGGGCTGTTTTTCCAACGGAAGGTGAGGGTGAACTGCATCGGCGTCTTGCCCCGGATCTGTTCGATCTTGAGGCCTTGAACTTCCTTGGCGCTGCGCAACTGCTCCTGCACGCGCAGCAAAGACGCGTTATCGCGCGCGGTGCCGCTGATGGTAACGATGGAGGTCGTGGTGCCATGCACCTCGAAGCTCTTCGCGGTGACGCTGCCGTTGTCGGGGAAGCACTCGCTCACCCGGAGCAGGATAACCAGGCTGCGGGTATCGGAATACCACGGGCGAAATTCGTCGATTTGCCGCTGCACCGCGTCGAGCCTCACGACCTGCGGCTGCATGTCGCCCCACTCGGAGCGCAGCGTCCAGCGTCGGTATTCCTGCCAGCCAAATGCGGCCAACGCCAACACCACCACGGCGGCCACCGCAAAACCCGCCGTCGCGAGCCGTTTTGAATTGTAGCGCGCCAAGAGCCGGGACCAACGGCTCGGGTGCGGCGGGAGAAATTCCAGATCGGGCGCGCTGTTTTCCAACCAGTGGCCGGCGAGGCGTTCCGCGGTTTCGGCGGCGAGATTTTTTCCCGGCAAATCTCCGCGCGAGAGAGTCAGCCCCGCGGCCTTGGCCCAGTCACCGAAACTTTCGGTGAGTTGCCGGACCAGCGTGGGCTCTCCCGTCAGGACGAGTTCCTTCACTTCCGACCGCAGCTCGGCGGGGACTTGCTCAAAGGTGATGCGCAACTCGCGCGCGACCGCCGCGCCGTTGACGATCTTCTCGCCCGCTTCGGACTCGATGTTCGCCTCACACGTGCGGAAAGCGGCGATGCCACCACCGGCTGAAATGAGAAACGTCACGCCCGCGGGATCAACCGCGACGGAGATGCGGCCGCCGCCGCCCGCCGGCGCGATGGCCTTGGGCAGCACGGCGAGGCCGATGGAGAAGCTTACGGGCTTTAGACCGGCGGCGGTGAGCACCGCCGAAAGTTGATCAAGCTGCTCGCGGCGCACGGCGAGCTGCGTGACAAAGGTGCCCGCGGTCGAGTTTTGGAACGAGCGGTCGATCTGGAGCTGGGCCGGGTCGACGGGAAATCCCTTCTCGGCCTCAATCTGGAGGAAACTCGCCGTGTCTTCCGCTCCGAGTTCCGGCACTTTGCCGTGTTGGCTCATGACCCAGCGCGCAGGTATTCCCACCACGCAGTGGCGTTCGCGAATCCCCGCCTCCTCCAGATGGTTTTTGATTTCGCGCCCGACGAGCTCCGGCTCGGGGTGGAGGAGATCGAGCGTCAGCGCCGCGCTCGCCGCTTTCACGACTTCGAGGCCGCCCTTCGCGCGCGTCACGTGAAACGCCCGCAACTGGCCGTCGCTCAGCGTCAGTCCGAGGACGGACTGGGCGCGTTTCTTGGTTTTCCGCTTCATGCTCATATGTCCTTAATGCCGTTCAAGGCGCGCCGGGTCATCGCGCCGAGAGCCCACCCAAAGGAAGTGAGATCCTGCCGGAAAACGATGCGGGGTGTGCTGGTGCTCGTATCGAAAACAACTTTCTCACGGCAATAGCCGCGGCCGTTCACGCCCACCGCCGCGATGTCGGCGCTGAACTGGTAGGATTGGTCGGTGATGTAGCGGCCCGCCTGGCGGATTTGCGCGTTACTTAGCACCTGCGTGAGCCACGCGAACGAAGTGAGTGCGGTCGGATTTGACCGCCGATAGGAGACCAGCGCGGCCGCGCGATCCGCGCCGATGCCCGGGAGGCAGGAGAGGACCACTTCGCTCGCGGTGTTCACGTTCACGAGACCCGCTGCGGCCGTGGTCGAGGCCGTGAGGTCGGTGCGCACGAGCAAAAACTCGTCCGCCGTCATCTGGGTCGTGACCATGAAGTCCGCGACGCTGGTGATCGTGCTGGGGTTTTGCGGGAGCCGCGGGTCGAAAGGAATCCGCGCGAGCATCTGGGCGGCGCGTTGCGTGGTGATGCCGCGCTGCGTCAGGCGCGTTTGCATCTGCTGCCGGGCTTGCTGCGTGGTGAGCGTGGTGACGTTAAGCCGGCGCGAGCCGGAGGCGGACGTTGTCGGGACCCGGCTGTAAACGGTCACGTATTCCAGCACGCCGGCGAGGAGTTGGCCGTTTTGGTCGTCGCGCGGCGCGGAGGCCTCGCCGTCGTCTTCGTTCAGATCGAGCACACCGTTGCGGTTCGTGTCCTCACCAAGGATCAGGTCGAGCATGGCCCCATTGATCAGGCGGAGTTCATCGACGGTCTCATAGGCGGCCCCCTTGTTGTGGCGCGGCGGATCGAGTTGGGAATAGAGGTTGTCCATGTTCGCGGCGTTTTGGCTGGTGGCGC
>JANOAF010000359.1:0-5605 GCA_031411015.1 Opitutaceae bacterium
CTCCGGCGTTTACGTTCTCCGTCCCGTCGGCGAAAAACCGCACGCCCTCGTCGCCGCCGACTGGGAGGGCACGTGGGTCATGGACAAAGCCGTCGCCAAAGTGAAAGTCGTGGACGCCGTCGCGGGCAAACTGCAGCTCGCCGGCGTCGAAGAGAAGGACGGCAAACCGACGTTGGTTATCTACACCGTCTTCATCACCGAGTCGGGAAAAACGCTCTTCGCCAGCCTGCGCAACGACGGCCAAGACGCCGACTCCAAGCCCTACGTGTGGGCCCGCCTCCGCCACGAGCCCGATCAGGTGCTCCTCTGGTGGCCGGACGTGAAGCGGTTCGGCGAACTCGTCGGCGCCGGGAAACTTTTCGGCAAGCTGGACGGCAGCGATGTCCTGCTGGATTCGCCCAAGGCCGAGCAGGTAACCGCGCTCATCTCCGGCGCGCTCGGACCGGTCTTCGATGCCGAGTGCCCCGCAGTCCTCCGCCGCGTCGCGCGCTGACCCGCCATGAGCGCCCCAGTTTTTTGCGCCGTCCCGCTTTTTTGCGCCGCATTGCTGGCCAGCGGCTGCACCACGCTCAAACGCACCGCCGTGAACAAGCTCGGCGACGCGCTCGCGTCGGGCGGCACCGCGTTTTCCGCCGACGAAGATCCCGAACTTATCCGCGCCGCTGCGCCGTTCAGTTTGAAAATGATGGAGAGCCTCCTCGCCGAGACACCGCACCACCGCGGGCTGCTGCTCGCCGCCGCGAGCGGCTTTACCCAATACGGCTACGCCTTCGTCCAGCAGGATGCCGACGAACTCGAGGGCACCGACATCGCCGCCGCGAGCGCCGCCCGCGACCGCGGCCGCCGGCTCTTTCTCCGCGCGCGTGACTATGGCCTGCGTGGGCTCGCGGTCAGGCAGCCGGATTTCGCCGCCGCGCTCCGCGCCGATCCGCGCGCCGCCGTGCGCGCGTGCCGCGTGACCGATGTGCCGCTGCTCTACTGGACCGCCGCCGCGTGGGCCGCCGCCATCGCGATCAAGAAAGACCGCCCCGATCTCATCGCCGAGCTGCCGCAAATGGAGGCGCTGCTGGACCGCGCGCTCGCGCTCGACGAGGCGTTTGACCGCGGCGCGATTCATTCGCTGCTGATCAGTTACGAGATGGCTCGCGCCGGCGCGCCCGGCGATCCCGCGGCGCGGGCCGACCATCATTTCAACCGCGCCCTCGCGCTCGGCGGCGGCCACGCGGCCGCGCCCTTCGTCGCCCTCGCCGAGGCAGTGTGCGTGCAAAAGCAGGACCGCGCGCGCTTCGAGGCGCTGCTCCGCCAAGCACTCTCGATCAATGCGGATGCGCAGCCCGCCTCGCGCCTCGTCAACCTCATCATGCAGCGCCGCGCCCGCTGGCTGCTCGCGCGCATCGACGATCTTTTTCTCGCCCCCGCCACTCTCCCGAATCCAAGCCCATGAAAACTCCCCGCCCGCTTCGCCCCTTCCCCGCTCGCCGCTTCGCGCGCTTTCTGTCGCGCGCCATGCTCGCCCTTGCCGCCGCCAGTGCCGGGGCCGCTACCAAACCCGGTCAAATCGTCCTCGGGACCATCCTCCCGAGCGGCACCGAGCAATACCGTCTCCTGCTGGCGCTCGGCCAGCAGTGGCACAAGGACAGCGACGGCGCCGTAAAGCTCATCATCCACCCCGACGGCCGCCTCGGCGGCGAATCGGACATGGTGAATAAGATTGGGATCGGTCAGCTCAACGCCGGCCTGTTCAGTGTCGTCGGCCTGTCCGAGATCAGCGCCGACGTGGCCGGCCTTCAGCTCATGCCGCTTACGTTCCGCTCGTGGGCCGAGATCGATCACGTGCGCGAGAAAATGCGCCCGCTGTTGGAGGCCCGCCTGCGCGCCAAAGGCTTCGCCGTGCTTTGCTGGGCCGATGCCGGATGGGTGCGATTTTTCTCCACCGAGCCCGTCATCACGCCCGCGGACATCCGACGGATGAAGACCTTCGTGTGGGCCGGCAGCGAGGCGCAGATCGCGATCATGAAATCGATCGGGTGTCAGCCCGTGGCGCTTGAGACCACCGATCTGTTGATGGGCCTGCAAACGAAGATGATCACCGCCGCCCCGCTCCCGCCGCTCATCGCGCTCGCCGGCCAAATCTACGGCCCGGCCCGGCACATGCTCGACATGAACTGGTGCCCGATCGTCGGCGCCGTGATCGTGCGCAGCGAAGTTTGGGAAAAAATTCCGCTGCCGCTGCGCACGCGGCTGCAGGCTGCCGCCGAAGAGACCGGCAAAAAAATCCGCGCCGCGGGGCGTTCGGAGGACGAAGAGTCCATCCGCGTCATGAGAAAGAACGGTCTCAAAATCCACGCGCTCCCGCCGCCCGCCGCGGTCCAATGGGAACAGCTCCGGGACGACCTTTATCCGCGCCTTCGCGGCAACACCGTGCCGGCCGACATCTTCGACGCCGTCCAGCAACACCTGCGCGATTTCCGCGCCACGAACCCCTCGGCGCCATGAACGCGTGCCAAATCAACGCACTGCCCGGCGTAGGGCGGGTCTCCGACCCGCCCTCTTCGTCGAACACCCCGCACGATCCAGGGCAGGTCAAAGACCTGCCCTACCCCGGAGCCTCGGCGCCCGGCCGCAACTCCCGTGCGCCGGCGTTCGCGTGCTGGCACGCCACGGAGGAGGCGCTTCTTGCGCTCGCGCTCGGCGCCATGGTGCTGCTGCCGCTCGTCGAGATTTTCTTGCGCAAGGTTTACCACACCGGCCTCGCCGGGTCGTCCACCCTCGTGCAGCACCTCGTGTTGTTTGTCAGCATGGCCGGCAGCGCGCTCGCGACCCGCGAGGATCGGCTCATTGCCTTTTCCACGGTGCCGACGCTGCTGAAAGGCGTCTGGGCGGTGCGCGCGCGGTGGTTCAGCTACACCGTGGCCGCGGCCGTCGCGGGCGCGCTCGGCGTGGCCAGCGCGGAATTCGTCGCGGTCGCGCGCGCGGCCGCCCGGCCCTTTCTCTGCGGCATTCCGCTGTGGACCATCGAGCTGGTGCTGCCCGTCGGCTTCGCCGTGATTGCGGGGCGGATGCTCTTCCACGCCGCGCCGTCGTGGCGTAGCCGCGGGCTCGCCGCGCTCGCCGCGGTAGCGTTGCTGGCGCTGGGCGCATGGGCACCCGTGGACCCGGCGGCGCTGCTCTGGCCGGTGGTCACGCTGCTGCTCGCGGCGGCGGTGCTCGGTGCGCCAGTGTTTGTGCTGCTGGGCGGGCTCGGGTTGATTTTGTTTTGGAGCAACGCCCTCCCGATCGCGTCGATGCCGGTCGAGCACTACCGGCTCGTCGTCAACCCCACGCTGCCCGCGATCCCGCTCTTCACGCTCGCGGGCTATTTCCTCGCCGAGGGCGGCGCGTCGCGCCGGTTGATCGCGGTGTTCAACGCCCTCGCCGGCCACGTGCGCGGCGGCCCCGCGATCGCGGCGGCGCTGGTGTGCGCGTTCTTCACCGCATTCACCGGTGCCTCGGGCGTCACGATTCTCGCGCTCGCCGGCCTGCTCATGCCGGTGCTGCGGGCCGCTAATTTTTCCGAACGCGACGCGCTCGGTATGATGACCGGTGCGGGCTCGCTCGGCGTTTTGCTGCCGCCCTGTCTCCCGGTGATTTTCTACGCGATCGTCGCGCACGTCGAAATCCGCGCAATGTTCCTCGGCGCGTTTCTGCCGGGCGTGCTGCTCATCACGCTCACCGCGGCCTGGGGCCTGTGGGCCGGGCGCAAGGGCGGCGCGCCCGCGCAAAGTTTCGATTTCCTCACGGCGCGGCGCGCAGTCTGGGAAGCGAAATGGGAACTGGCGCTGCCCGCCGTGTCGCTCGTGCCGCTGTTTGCCGGGTGGGCCTCGTCGGTCGAGGTCGCGGCCATCACCGCCGCCTACGCGTGCTTCGTGCAGGTGGTCGTCCACCGCGATCTGCATCTCGGGCGCGACGGCCGGCGCGTGATGGCCGAGGCCGGACTGCTCGTCGGCGGGATCTTGCTGATCCTCGGCGTGGCCCTCGGGCTCGCCAACTATCTGGTCTATGCGCAGGTGCCCGATCTCCTCGCCGACTGGAGCCTCGCGCACATGCCGTCGCGCTGGATGTTTCTCCTCGGGCTGAATGTCGTGCTCATCTTTGTCGGGGGTTTCGTCGAGATCTACGCCGCCATCATCGTCCTCGTGCCGCTGCTCGTGCCGATCGGCGCGCGGCTCGGGATCGATCCGATTCACCTTGGCGTGATCTTTCTCGCAAACCTCGAGCTGGGTTTCATCGCGCCACCCGCCGGCTTGAATCTCCTGCTCGCCTCGTCGCGCCTGAAGAAACCCCTCGGCGAAGTCATCCGCGCCGTGCTCCCGCTGCTGCTCGTGATGTTCCTCGGCGTGCTGCTCATCACGTATTACGAACCGCTCACGACCGCGCTACCCCGTTTGTTTCTGTCCGCTTCACGTTGAGTCCATTCCCGCCATGAAAACATTCGCCTGCCTCGCACTGTTGGCCGCCGCGGCCCTGCTCTCCGGCTGCGTCACCCGCGGCTACAAGCTCGCCGATAAATCCGTGCCTGCTGCCGTGCCGCTCAATCTCACCAACGCTGCGCCAGCGTCGGTCAGCTCGGGGGCGCCATCCGAAACCGCCGCCGCAACTTTTGCCGCACCTTCATCCTCCCCGTCGGCGACACCCGCCGTCACGCTCAGCACTGTCATCGTTTACCGCGGCCCCGGCTCGTGGAAACGCGAGGCGTATTGGGACGAATATGTGTTCGCGATGCGCAATCCCGGCCCGGTGCCGCTCGTCGTCACGGCCGCACATTTGCACGATGGAAAACACGAACCGCTGCCGCCCGGCGACAATCCGTGGAAACTCGAAAAACTCAGCAAGGCTTGGTGGGAGAGCAACGCCCTCCGCCAGACGGGCACTTATTTTGCACTCGGCGTCGGCACCGCGGCCGGCTTCGGCGCGGCATGGACCGCCGCGTGGGGCACGGCGTGGGGCGGCACGGTGAGCGGCAGTGTCGCCACCGCCGGCGCAGTCGGCACGGCCGCCTTTTTCGCATTGCCGGCCTTGGCGGGTGGCACCCTCTACATGAACATCCACCGCAAGCACCAGGTCGAAGCCGAGTTCAACCGCCGCCGCCTCTTGCTGCCTCTGAGCATCGCGCCCGGCCGGACGGCGCACGGCAGTCTCTTCTTCCGCATCACACCCAGCCCGCAACGCCTCGCGTTCAACTTTCAGGCGGACGCGGGCGCGCCGAGCGACACCGCCATCGAACTCACCCCGCTCGCCGGCCTGCACCTCAAGGCCGCCACGCCGGTCGAGTCCGTCAGCGCACAGAAATCTTCCAGCCCATGAAAAACAGAACCGCACTGCTCGTCCTCGCCATCGCTGCGCTCGCCGCCGCGACGCTCCATGCCCAGACGCCCATGTCGCCGCGCTCCGGCGCTACGACCTACGACAATCTCGTGGAATTTTCCCACGCGGGCCGCTCCGACATACACGAGGGCTCGCGCCGGCTCGGCGAGATTTCCACGACGCAGGCGCGCGCCCACACCGTGATTGCCGTCCCGGTCGATCCCCGCAACACGCTGCTCGTCGGCTTCGCCGCGCAGTGGCT
>JANOAF010000360.1:0-3365 GCA_031411015.1 Opitutaceae bacterium
GTAAACCGAGTCCGCATTCCCGCTCCAAATATCCACGCGCCGACCCACGCCGGAAAATGACTGCGTGCCCACCGTGATGTCCGCCTGCCCCGAGAGCACAACGCACAGAAGCTCGCAGCCTGGCACCTCGAGCGCGTGCGACTCGCCCGCGCGCAGGCGCAGCAGATTGAAATAGCTCAGCGCCGTCACTTCGCCGCGCGGCGTGACGAGCGGTTGGTTGCGGTTGTCTGAAGCGCGAATCAGGCGGGGCATGGGGCGGAAAGATGGAGTGCAGGAAGGCGATGGCACGAGTCCGCCCGCAATGCCAGCTGACAGTGTGCGACCCACGATATCGGGTGTAGGAGGAAGTGAGGAAACCGTTTTGAGTGGCACGGGCATCTTGCCCGTGGTGGTCAATTCACGGGCGGGACGCCCGGGCCACGGCAGGCACCGTGCTGACCTCACTGCTCGTTAATCCCACGGCGTCACACTCGCGTCTTGTGCCGCGCGGGCTTTGGCCTTTTTTCGCGGGACGATGAACGTCTGCATCATGGTCGCCGGCCTCGGGGAAACACCGCGCGAGCGTTTGCGCGCTGCGCTGCGCGGGCACGCGGTGAGTTTTGGGTCCGCGCTGCCCGAGACGGAAAAGCGCGCCGCCATCGCTGCGGCCGAGGTCATCTTCGGCAACGTCCCCGCCGCGTGGCTCGACGCCGCGCCGGGCCTGCGCTGGGTGCAGCTCGATTCTGCCGGCGTCGATGCCTACCTCGCAATCAACCGCCCATCGCGCGCCGCGGCGGTGCAGTTGACGAATCTTGCCGGCTTCTACGACCGCGCGGTCACGGAGGCCGCGCTCGCCGGCATCCTCGCCTTCTACCGCCAGCTCCCACGGCTGCTCGCGGCGCAGCCGCAGGCGCGCTGGATCAAGACCGAGGTCGAGCCCGCCATTCGCACGCTCGACGGCCAGCACGTGCTCATCCTCGGTGCCGGCGCCATCGCGCAGCGGCTTGGGCGGGTGCTCGAAGCGTTCGATGCACGCGTGACGTTTTTCTCCCGCACCGCGCGGGCCGGCTCGCTCTCGACCGCCGCCGAACTCGACCGTGCGCTCAGCGAAACCGATCTCCTGATCAACACTCTGCCGCACACACCGGAGACGATGGGGTTTCTCAACCACGCCCGTCTCACGCGACTCAAGCGCGATGCCATCATCTGCAACGTCGGCCGCGGCTCCACGCTCGATGAAGTCGCCCTCGTCGCTCTCCTCGATACCGGCCACCTCGGCGGCGCGGTGCTCGACGTGACGGCCATCGAGCCGCTGCCCGCGGAAAGCCCACTCTGGCGTCACCCGAAAGTCCTCCTCTCGCAGCACACCGGCGGCCGCTTTCCCGGCGAGACCGACCGCAAGGTCGACGTGTTTCTTGAAAACCTCGCGCGCTTCGAACGCGGTGAACCGCTGCAAAATTCCGTCGTGACGGAACGCGGCTACTGATTCCAATCCGCGTTCACCGTGGGGGCTAATTTTCATAGGTCCACGCGACCCGGCCCGCTTGCACGGAGGTGACGACAAAGGGTCCGCGCAGCGCTCGCCCGCCCGCGACGGCCGGAAGCGATCTCACCCCACCCGCGGGATCAGACCACACGTAGTCGGTCCCGAGCGCCGTCTCGATCGCGAGCACGCCGGGCGCGGGCGACACGACGGAGCGCACGAACGGCTTTCCGCCGGCAACGCCCTCGAAGACCGAGACGAACAACTTGAGTCCGTCGCCCTCGGTGCGACGCACGATGTAAGCGAGCGTCGCGCCGAGATCGGAGTTTTTCCAATCGCGCTGGCCCCAGCCGTCGGCGACGAACACGCGTTCGCCGGGTGGGCTCACGTTCCACGCGACACACGTTTGATCCGGACCGGCTGACCACGCCGCGCGCCACACGTCGCTGCCCGCAACGGAACGCACGGCGCTGAAATCGTAGAGCTTCATCGCGGTCGATGTGGCCTCGGTCGTGCGATCTAAAATCTCCACGGTCTTCGCCGCGGCGTGGTAAACGAAATCCTGCGTCTGCCCGCCTTGGACGCGGAAGAAATCCACGACGTAACTCCGCCCTGCGCCGTGATCGATCAGCGCGGAGGTGCGACGGTAAGTTTTCGCCTGAGCGTAAGCCTGCGACGTCGCCTCCATGACTTTGACGTGCTCCGAGGTGCGGAAGAACGTCACGTCGCCGCCACGTTCCTTCGTCAGCTGATCCTTTTCGTCGAGGATGACGGTGTTGTGCGCCACCGTCCGCGAAGTCTGGTGCTTGAGCGGGTGATCCCACAGGTAACCGAGATCGGAGAGGAGCTCGCGGCCGTTTTTCCAGTAGGTGAGATTGAGGCTGTCCTGATGGTGATGGCCGCCCCAGCGGCTCGCGCTGAGGAGCAGCAGACTCTCCCGTCCGTCGACCCCGCTGCGCATGTGCCCGATGCGGAGATCGGGCGGACAAAAATCCGGCAGCGTAATCCGCGGAGCCGTTTTCCTTTCAAGCCCCGGCTCACGATAGTAGAGCGCGAGCGGCGCGTAACCTCTCGCGAGATCGTCGCCACAGGTTTCCTTGAGCAGCGCGAGATATTCGGGGCGTTCGGGATAGTTGGCCGCCATCAGCTCCACGAAATTCGCGCCGAGTCGCGAGTCCCGATAGGAGTCGGCATAGGCCGGAAACGTCAGGTCGCCCTGCAGGCCCTTGAAACAATTTTCCCACACGCGCTCGTAGGCCGTGCCGTGATAGAGATCGACAGCCACACGACGCTTTCCGTCGGGCGCGCGGTAAGCCGCCGGTTCGGTGTAGCCGCGCAGCGCCTGCGGCATGTCCCAGATGTTGCCGAGCGTCATCGTCGCGTAGGCGGGCGATTCCGAAGTCGTGCCATCGGGCAAAAACCATTCGTCGATCGTCTGCTGAAATCCATCCCACCCGAAACGCACAAGCCCGGGATGGCCGACGCACAAGCCGACGAGCGCCGCCGCGGTGCGGTTGCCCACCGACTTGTTGTTGATCGCCTTGTCGCTCACGAGGAGCAGCGTGCTCTCGAGCAAAAGGTCCCGCTCGATCAGGCGGCGCTCGGCGTCAGAGTAGAGCGGCGAGCCGTCGGCCAGCCGCGCGGTGTAAGTGAAATCGTAGGCCTCGACGACGCGGCGAACGAACCCCGACTCCTGCCCCACTCCGCTCGCGCGGCCTGCCGTCCAGTAGCCCGTGTGGAGTTTCCGATCCGGACGATTCGGCGGCGCAACGAGCTCGGGTTCGGGCAGATTGTTGATAAATTGCGCGGCGACGCGTGGGTCCATGTCGGCGAATTCGCCGTAGCCATTGTGCACCAGCCAGCGCGGATAACATTCCGCGAACCGCAGCAAAATCGCGCGCAC
>JANOAF010000361.1:0-4577 GCA_031411015.1 Opitutaceae bacterium
GGGATTCGATGGAGCTGTCCTTTTCCACGACAGTGCAGGTCCAGCAGCCGAAGCGGGCAGAATTGCTACCGCAGGCAGGCGCTTCGTCGGTGCTGATGACGAAGGGGCATTCGCCGCCGAGCGCGTTTTTGTAGAGCGTGATGACGTCGCGGTAGGTGCCGCCCCACGGTGGGCGGTTATTGATGAGGGCGCACCAGACTTCGTCGGTGGTGAGGTCTTTGATGGGGGAGAAAATCCAGACGCCTTTGTGATCGGAATGCGGGGAGAGATGGCTGCCGCCGGCGTCGGCGTGGCGGGCGATGCTGGCGGAGCGCGTGGCGGATTCGCTGCTGCGGACGCCGAGAAGGAGGATCGCTTCGCCGCTTTTGCTGACCTGCTCGCGGATGAAGGCCGAGGTGGGCCGAATTTTCATGCGATCGGTACACCAGCGGAAGCTGCGATTCGGCGCGGGGTAGCCTTTGCCGAGGAGATTGAACCAGAAGGATTCCTCTGGGAGCGGGTGGGTGCGGACGACTTCCACGGGATGACCGAAAGCATGGACACCGCGATCGGCAAGGTGCGCGCCAAACTTGCCGAACTCCACCTCACCGAGAAGACGATCATCATCTTCACCTCCGATAACGGCGGCCGCGTCCCCACCACCTCGAACGTCCCGCTCCGCCTCGGCAAAGCCTCCGCCTACGAAGGCGGCGTGCGCGTGCCCCTCATCGTCTATTGGCCGGGCGTGACGAAGCCCGGCAGCGTCACCGACAACCCGGTCATCACGATGGACCTTTTCCCCACGCTCACGGAAATGGCCGGCCTCCCCACGAGCGCCGCGCGCACCGCGATCGACGGCGTGAGCTTCGCGTCCGTGCTGCGCGGCGGCCCGAAGCCGACGCGCGACACGCTGTTCTGGCACTACCCGCATCACCAGCACTACCAGCTCGGCGGCGCGATGCCCTACGGCGCCATTCGCTCGGGTGATTTCAAGCTCGTGGAGTTTTTCAACGACATGCATGTCGAGCTCTACAATATCCGCGAAGACATCGGGGAAACCCGCGACCTCGTTACTGCGCGACCTGAACTCGTCGCGCAGCTCCGCGCCCGCCTCCATGCGTGGCGCACAGAAGTCGGCGCCCAAATGCCCACGCCCAACCCCAAGCACGATCCGACGAAACCGGAATACACCCCGCCGCCAGGCAAGGCGAAGAAGGCGGCCAAGTCGTAGGGCCGTTTATGGGAGGGCGGGTCTGTGACCCGCCCTTGGTGCGAACACTCAGCGTCCCCGAAGGCGGGTCACAGACCCGGCCTACCCCAAGCCTCCGTCTTGTCGTCCGGCGACGGCAGATCTATCGGGCGAGCCTTACTCCAACCTGCCGGTTCGCCGTGGATTCCTCGGCCACGCGGCCCGTTCGCGCCCGTTGACCCGCACGGCAACCTGGCCACAGTCGGACGATGCACTTCTCCTCGTCGCGCCGCGTTCGCCTCGGTGTGTCCAAGTCGCTCGCCGCCCTCGTGGCGGTTTTCAGTGTCTCCACGATACCACTCGCCGCCCAAGTCGATCGCGTCACCGGCCGGCCGTTCGCCACGCGCTCCGAGGTAATCGCGCAGCACGGCATGGTCTGCACCAGCCATCCGCTCGCGACGCAGGTCGGGCTCGACGTGCTCAAGCAGGGCGGCTCCGCCATCGATGCGGCCATAGCGGCGAATGCCGCGCTCGGCCTGATGGAACCCGTGAGCAACGGCATCGGCGGCGATCTCTTCGCGATCGTTTACGAGGCGAAGACGAAAAAGCTCCACGGACTCAACGCCTCGGGCCGCTCCGCGCTCGGGCTCAGCGCCACGCAGCTCAAAGCCGAACTCGCGAAGCTCGGCCGCACCACGATTCCACCGCGCGGGTTTCTCCCGATCTCAGTGCCGGGCGCGGTCGACGGGTGGTTCATGCTGCACGGAAAATTTGGCCGCCTGCCGATGCAGCGGCTGCTCGCGCCCACTATTCTTTATGCGCGCGAGGGTTTCCCGGTCAGCGAACTCATCGCGTATTACTGGGATCGCAGCGTGCCGCTCCTTGGCAAGGAGCCCGGGGCGTTCATGGCGACCTACGCGCCCGGCGGACGCGCGCCAGCCAAGGGCGAGATTTTCAAAAATCCTGATCTCGCCCGCACTCTCGCCCTCATCGCCGATCAGGGGCGCGACGCTTTCTACCGCGGCGAGATCGCCACGAAGATCGATGCGTTCTTCGCGGCCAACGGCGGCTGGTTGCGGAAAATTGACTTCGAAAAGCACACGTCGAACTGGGTCGAGCCCGTGTCGGTCAACTACCGCGGCTACGACGTCTACGAACTCCCGCCCAACGGCCAGGGCATCGCCGCGCTGCAGATGCTGAACATCCTCGAGGGTTTCGATCTGAAGGCGATGGGTTTCAATTCGCCCGACGCGCTCCACGTGATGATCGAGGCCAAGAAACTCGCCTTCGAGGATCGCGCGAAATTCTACGCCGACCCGGAGTTTTCCAAAATTCCGTTGAAGGGATTGCTCGCCAAAGATTACGCCGCGCAGCGCCGTGCCCTCATCAAGCTCGATCGCGCCGGAAAATCCTACGACACCGGCAATCCCGCGTTGCAGGAGGGCGACACGATCTATCTCACGACCGCCGACTCCGACGGCAACTTGGTCTCACTCATCCAGAGTAACTATCGCGGCATGGGCAGCGGCGTGGTGGTGCCAGGCCTCGGGTTTGGTTTTCAGAATCGCGGCGAGATGTTCACGCTGCAGGAGGGCCACGCCAACAACTATGCGCCCGGCAAGCGGCCGTTCCACACCATCATCCCGGCGTTCATCATGAAGGACGGCGCGCCGTGGGCGAGCTTCGGCCTGATGGGCGGTGCGATGCAGCCGCAAGGCCACGTGCAGATCGTCGTCAACCTGATCGATTTCGGGATGAACCTGCAGGAGGCCGGCGACGCGGCGCGTTGGCAGCACGAGGGCTCGACCGACTACGACACGCCGAAGATGGCGACCGGCGGATTCGTGAACCTCGAGTCGGGCGTGCCGTGGGCGACGCAGGCCGAGCTCAAACGCCGCGGCCACGATCTGCGCATCGATCTCGGCGGCTTCGGCGGCTACCAAGCGATCCGGTGGGACGCGAAAAACAAAGTTTACCTCGGTGCCAGCGAGAGCCGGAAAGACGGTCAGGCGGCGGGGTGGTGATTCGGAAAGACGGGAGCCTTGCGCCGTAGCACGGCCAGCCTGACCGTGCCGGATTGGAAAACGCGGTCCGGCTGACCGCGCTCCGCCTTACATCGCGCGTGAGGTTTGGCTGGAATCAATCGAGTCTCTGCCTTTTCCTGATCCGCAGTCTGCGCCCGGGTGGTGGAATGGTAGACACTAGGGACTTAAAATCCCTTGCTCGTAAGAGCGTGCGGGTTCGAGTCCCGCCCCGGGCACCACGTTTCTCAGAGGTAAACCACTAAACCGGTCTCTACTGTTGCCACATTTTTGTGGCAACAGTGAGCTGACAAGCCGGCAGACGGTATGGAGGCATTCGTGAGGTCCGTTTTCCGCATTGGCAAATTCATCGTCCGAAACGGCGGATTTGAATATCCGACCTATCGACTCTCGGGTTCTGGGGTGGATATGACAGTTCACGGGTCTTCAACGCTTACCCTTTTCACGGTGAACCAGACGATCACTTACTCGAACGGCCGGTGCAAAGTCGCTTACGCGACTTCAGGCGACATCACTGCGGGAGAAATCTCGGATTTTCATTCACTGCTCACGTCGTATTTGATCACACCGACGGGGCGCCGATCTTCGCCGCCGCGCGCTGCACCTCAAGGTGCGCGACTTTCTGCTCGATTGAATATGCCTTGATGCCCCCAGAAAAAATTCGCCGCGCCCGACACTTAGCCCACGCGCGCCTGCACTCGCCCGCACGTCATGCTCTCCGCCACCGCGAGGGTGTGCCGCGGCGCACGCAGCAGGAGCGCCTTCAATTCCAACATCGCTGGAATTGCAATTTTCATACTTCCACCTTGCGGATCCAATCACCGAAGAAAAGCCCACGCTTGCGGCGCTTTCCCCTCTCCCTTCTGCTCGTCGCACTTCCCCACGCATGTCCGCCGCGTCAACTACCCAAGCCGTCGTGACACTCTCGCGCGAGGAGATGAAATCCCGCGCCCTCGCGTTCGCCAAGGCCTGGGCTGGGCCGCAGCGCGAGGAGGCCGAGGCCAAGACTTTCCTCGACCAGTTCTTCGCAGTCTTCGGCCGCAACCGCCGCAGCGTCGATGCCTACTTCGAACACCGCGTGGAACGCGAGGACCGCGGCGAGGGCCGCATCGATCTCTTCTGGCCCGGCAAGCTCGTCGTCGAGATGAAGTCCACCGGCCGAGACCTCTCCGCTGCAAAGGGCGGCGCCGCCCGCCAGGCCTTCGACTACATCGACGCCCTCGCGCCCGACGAGCGCCCGCGCTGGGTGCTGGTCTCCGACTTCGCAAGCTTCGCGCTCTACGATCTCGGCGAGGAAATTCACGACTATCTGAAGGGCTTCGCCTCCACGCGGAAAACCCAGCCCGCCCTCGCCGCCGCCTTCACCC
>JANOAF010000362.1:0-6089 GCA_031411015.1 Opitutaceae bacterium
AGGTGCGGCTCAACTGCGCGAAGAAACCCGCGACGCTCCCCGCGGCGGGCGAGCGGTTTTTGAAATTGACACGCTAACCGTTGTGGGCGGGGTGCCCTCACCCCGCATAACACCGCGGGGGGGTGTGGGCACCCCGCCTACAAGCTCAGTGAGCCTTTCCCCCGTGCTTGTCCTCGGCGTGTTTGACACCCGACATCATGACCTTGTCCGTCCACGCGAGCATGATCGCGGAGACGAGGAAAATGGAGTGGATGATGACCTGCCACTTGATCGCGTCATTCGGGATGTTGCCCGAGATCTCGCGCACCTCGATGAAGGTCTTCAGCAGGTGAATCGACGAGATACTGATGAGCGCGGTGCCGAGCTTGATCTTGAGGACGCCGGCGTTGACGTGACTGAGCCACTCGGGCTTGTCGGCTTTGCCGTCGAGATTAAGCCGGGAGACGAAAGTCTCGTAGCCGCCGATGACGACCATGATCACGAGATTGGCGACCATCACCACGTCGATGAGGCCCAGCACGCCGATCATGATCTTGGTGCTCACCGCCTCGACATCGCCGGGGCCGACGAACGTATGCACGAGGTGCCAGAGCTCACGCATGAACTGCAGCACATAGATGATCTGAGCGATGATCAGGCCGGCGTAAAGCGGGGCCTGCAGCCAGCGGCTGGCGAAGATGGAGCCTTCGAGGGCGCGCTCGAAGAGTGAGGCCTGCTCTTTCTTGTCCTGTGCTTGGGATTCCGGTTCGTGGAAAGATGACATGGTGGGAAAAGCCCGCGGTTACAAACGACCCGACCGCCGCCACGCAAGACCGATCACCGCGCGCGGCGCAGCGCCCGCGCCTCCGCGAGCAGCTCACGCGCGGCCGTCACGGCGCCCGAAAGCGCGGGTGCCGCCGGTGCGAGCTCGGCGTGCGCCTCCTCGGGGTCGCCCAAGCCGCTGGCCCGAAAACAGCGCAGACGATCGAGGATGAGGTCGCGGATATCGGAGGCGTTGTCGACCGCGTGAAACACGGCCGTGTGCAGCGAGTCGCCGCCGCCCTTGCCCTCGTGCGCATCGCCACCGCCGCCGCCGGCCGACTGCACGCGCACATCGGCGAGCCCGAGCAGCCGCTGCAACGGGCCCTGCGAGACGACGACCTGCTGGATGTTCGCGAAGCTCAGCGTCGATTCCTGCACGGCCACGATGCCCGAGCGGATGCGCAGACTCCGATCGGTCACCGCATACCAGCGCAGCTCGTAGTCGAGTCGGCGCACTGCGTAGGTGAACGGAATTTGCACGAGGTAGAGCGAGATACCGGCCACCTTGGCGAACCAGATCAAAGGGAAGGCCCAGGGCGGCAGCCGCAGCGCCACATCGACGATGCCCTGCTTGAAGGCAACCCAGCTGTTAATGCGCACGCGCGGGGCGCGTTTGCGTGCCGCCTTGGGATCGGATTTCGGGGACGGGGTGGCGGTGGGTTCGGCAGTGGGATTACTCGCGGCGGGCAGTGCGGTGAGCGGGGCCGCCGCCTGGGCGGCCCGTTGGGCGCTAGCTGCGCCTTCGACCTGAATCAGCACCACAGTCCAAAACACGATGCCGGCGAGCGCGGCCAACTGCGCGGCGGCCCAAGTCCAGAGGCGGAGCTTAAGATAGTTTTTTCCCGCGCGAAAAACTCGCAACGACGCGGGCGCGCCCGCCGGCGGCTGCGGTTCGGGCGGCACACGCAGCCAGCGCAGCACGGAATCGCGGAGGCGGGAATACATCGCGGCGGCGCTCTGGCTTAGGCGCGCGGGTGGCGGCCGAGATCCTCGCGTAGCGCGCGCAATTCGCCGGCGATTTCGCGCAGCAGCGCGGCCAGCTCGGCGTCGGGGGTGGGGTGGCTCGGCGTGGCGGAGGCCGGCGCCGTCGGATGATCCTTCACGCCGCGCATTCGCGCGTAGAGGAAATCGCGCACCGCCTCAAACTCCTGGAGTCCCTCAAGCGTCATCTCGGCCCCGGCGTTCCCGCTCGCGGTCTGGATCATGACCTTGGCGAGGCCGAGCCAGCGCTCGACGAAATTGGAGCGGAGGTGGATGTCCTGAATGCGCGCGTAGTTCACGATGGTTTCGCGGCGAAACAGGATGCCCCAGCTCATCGAGATGCCCTCATCCGTGAACTTGTAGCGCATCGTGTGATAACGGAAATAGAGCGGCAGAATCAAAATCGGCAGCAGCGGCGGAAACACCAGCAGCGACAGCACGTAGCAGGTGAACAGATTTTTGTGCGGACGCTCGATGGCGAGGATCGCGGCGTCGGGGGCAGGGGCGTTCACACGTAACATCAACACCGGCCGGCCGGGGCGCGGCAAGGCTGGAGCGGCGGGTGCGGGTTTGCGTCGGCCGAACTCGACGACGGCGGCTCGGGGAAGCGCGGGCCGAAGCACAGCGCTACCTCCGCCTCACACCGCCCCGATCGCTTCGTCCAAGACGGCGAGGAGGAAGTCGGCGTCGGCCTTCGTGATGTTCATCGGTGGGGCGAAGCGGATCGTCTGGCCCCAGAGGCCGCCCTTGCCGAGGAGGAGTCCGAGTTCGCGGGCGTTTTCCACGGCCTGCGCGCACTCCTCCTTGCCGGGCGTTTTCGTGGCGCGATCTTTCACGAACTCGATGCCGAGCATCAGGCCTTTACCGCGCACATCACCGATGACTTTATGCTTCGCTTTCAGTTTCTCGAGGCCGGCGAGGATGTAGGCGCCGAGTTCGAGACAGTTCTGCTGCGTCTTTTCCTGCTCGATGACTTCGAGCACGGCCTTGCCGATGGCGCTGACGACCGGATTGCCGCCGAACGTGTTGAAGTGGACCTTTTGCGTCATCATCGCGGCGATCTTTGGCGTGGTGACGACGGCGGCGAGCGGCGCGCCGTTGCCGATCCCTTTCGCCATGGTGACGATGTCGGGGATGACGCCCTGCGTCTCGAAGCCCCAGAAATGCGTGCCGGTGCGGCCGAAGCCGGTCTGCACTTCGTCGGCGATGCAGACGCCGCCGGCCGCGCGCACGTGCTCGTAGGCGTGCTTGAGGTAGCCTTGGGGAAACTCGACGAAGCCGCCCACACCCTGAATCGACTCGGCGATGAACGCGGCGACTTTGCCCGGCGTGGCATAGTTGATCAGGTCTTTGACGTCGTCGGCGTATTTGCGGCCGGCGTCAGGGTCGTCGTAGCCGAAGTGGCCGCGGTAGGGATACGGAGCGGAAGCATGGTGAACGCCGAAGGAGTGCGGCACGTTGAATTTCCAATTGCTGTGCGCGGTCACGCCCATGCCCGAGGCGTTGCCACCGTGGTAGGCGTTGCGCAGCGCGATCACAACGTAGTTGGCGGTGTAGAGCCGCGCCATGAGGAGAGCGAGGTCGTTGGCCTCGGAGCCGGAGTTGACGAAGTAGCAGACCTTGAGATCGCCGGGCATCTTGCTCGCGAGTTTTTCCGCGTAGGCCCCGATGTTCGGATTGAGATAGATCGTCGTCGAGTGCTGGAGCGTGGCGTTCTGCGCGTTGATGGCCTTCAGGACATGCGGGTGGCAGTGGCCGACACTGACGGTCACGATGCCGCCGAGGCCGTCGAGGTAGCGTTTGCCGGTGTCGTCCCAGACATACTGCATCTTTCCCTCCACGATCATGATCGGCTGCTTGTAGTAGAGGAAGAGGCCGGGATTCAGGAACTGCTTGCGCTGGGCAAGCACCTGCGCGGCGGACGGGCCGGCATAGGGCTGAGGCTGGTGCGGTGTGGCAGGGAGAGGGATGGATTTCATGGAAGAGCGATGAGGAATGTTCGACCGCGGATTACGCGGATGGCGCGGATAAAGACACGTTTTTTTGCAGCTATCCGCGATATCCGCGTAATCCGCGGTTAACGGTTTGGGGCGAGTTTGCGGAGGATGAGATAGACGACGAAGGCGATGGCGAATCCGGCGAGCCAAGCTACGCTGTAGAGCGAGAGCAGGAACACCGGGACGCGCGCAGCATCGACGAGTTTTACGTTCACAAGGAAGCCGGGCAGGCTCGGCAGTGCGCCGGCGAGCAGCGCGATGACGGCGACCCAACTGGTGCCGGCGGAATAACGGTATTCGCCTGCGGTGGAGTAGAGCGCGGGGACGTTGAGCTGCTTTTTCCGGTAAACGAAATAGTCCGCTATCATGATGCCGCCGATGGGGCCGAGGAGCGCGCTGTAGCCGATGAGCCACGTGAAAATGTAGCCGCTGGGATCGGCGATGAGCTTCCATGGCATGATGAGAATGCCGATGAGGCCCGTGATCAGGCCGCCGAGGCGGAAGGAAATCTTCTTTGGGGCCAGCTGCGCGAAGTCGTTCGCAGGCGAGACGACGTTGGCGGCGATGTTGGTCGCGAGCGTGGCGAGGCAGAGGGCGAAGAGCGCGCCGACGAGCACGAGCGGGTTTTTGAACCGCGTGATGACATCGATGGGATCCCAGAGGGTTTTGCCGTAGATGATCGTGGTGGCGGAGGTGACGGCGACGCCGATGAACGAGTAGAGCGCCATCGTCGCCGGCAGGCCGAGTGCCTGCCCGAGAATCTGATCGCGCTGCGATTTCGCGTAGCGCGAGAAATCGGGGATGTTGAGCGAGAGCGTCGCCCAGAAACCGATCATGCCGGTGAGCGACGGGAAAAACACGGACCAGAACTGTCCGGCCTTCGGTTGACCGACATCGAATGCGGACGGTTGCGAGAGGATCGGGCCGAAGCCGCCGGCGTTGCGGTAAGCCCAGTAGAGAAGCGCGAGTCCAAGGGCGATGAGGAGCGGGGCTTTTAAATTTAGGAGGACGCGGATGGTATCGATGCCGCGCCAGATGACCCACATGTTGATCGCCCAGAAAAAGAGGAAGCAGGCGAAATGCGCCGGGCTGATGCCAAGCACTGGCAGCGGGGTGCCGCTGGTAATGGACGGAAAGAAGACGCCCAAAATCTTGTAGATCGCATCGCCTCCGATCCACGTCTGGATGCCGAACCAGCCGCAGGCGACAAGCGCGCGGAGGAGCGCGGGGATGTTAGCGCCGGTGGTGCCGAACGAAGCACGGCAGAAAACGGGAAACGGAATGCCGTAGCGCGTGCCGGCGTGGGCGTTGAGGATCATCGGGACCACGACGATTACGTTGCCAAGGAAGATCGTGAAGACGGCTTGCGACCAGTTCATGCCGCTGCCGATCAAGCCGGAGGCGAGCATGTAAGTCGGGATGCACGCGGCCATCGAGATCCACAGCGCAGCGATCGAACCGAGTCCCCACTTGCGGCCGGAGGGCGGCACCGGTGCGAGATCGTCGTTGTAGAGGCGCGAATCGCGCTCGCCGGCGAGGGCCGCAGTGGAATCGATCAGTTCGGAAGACATTCAGAAGGGGTCACCACGAAATACACGAACCACACGAAATGGAATCAGACGGAGGCGGCCCACGGAACACACGGAATACACGGAAAAATCCGCACCGATAAATTCCTTCCGTGTATTCTGTGTGTTCCTTGGGCCATTCTGGTTTGGAAGTCTTTGGTGTGGTTCGGGTATTTCGTGGTTAAAAATGGCTCGGCTTCCGCTGGAGGAATCGCCCGCGGCCAAGGGTGCCGGTGAATTTGCCGTCGCGCGCGGCGATTTGGCCGCGCACGGTCACGACACTGGCGCGGCCTTCGAGCGGCCAGCCTTCGAAGGCACTGTAGTCGACGGCCATGTGCTGCGTCTTCACGGAGATTTTCCCTCGGTAGTCCGGATCAAAGACCACGAGGTCCGCGTCGGCACCGGGCTGAATCGTCCCCTTGCGCGGGAAGAGATCGAACTGCTTCGCGACGGCGGTGCTGCCGACATTCACGAAGGTGTGCAGGTCGATTCGGCCACGGGCGACGCCATGGGTGTAGAGCAGATTCACGCGCTCTTCGAGCGAGGGTATGCCGTTGGGGATTTTGGTGAAGTCGTCGCGCCCCATCGGTTTTTGCTTTTCAAAATCGAACGGGGCGTGATCCGTGGCGACGGTACTGACGAGGCCGCTGGCGAGTGCGTTCCAGAGCACGACTTGATTGCGGGCGTCGCGCAGCGGCGGGGACATGACGAACTTCGAACCCTCGAAGTTCGCGCGCTCGGC
>JANOAF010000363.1:0-5016 GCA_031411015.1 Opitutaceae bacterium
GTTGACCCCAACGCGCTTCACGCCGCCCGCCGGCAGTCCCAGCGCGTTGAGGTCAACGCGCTCCACCCCGCAAAAGGCCGCGAGTTCGCTCGCGGCCTTTTTATTTCTGCGCATCGCGGAAACGCGGAAGAGCGGAGGCACGGAAAAAATCCCGCCCCTCTTTCCTTGATTCCGATTTTCCGCGCCTCCGTCCTTCCGCGCCTCCGCGATTGGGGCCCATCCGCTTCCGCACAACCTCAGAGCGACCAGCGGCCCTCGATAAAGATGTGGCTGCCACCGCGGCGTTCCCAGCGCGGTTCGACCCAGACGCGCTGACCGCGCGGCGGCATTTCGTAGTGCCCCGCGATCCACACGTGCCGACCACCGCGCCACGACCAATAGCCGTTGATCCAAACGTAGTCGCGACCGGGCTGCGCATAAACCACTTCGCGGCGCGGTGGCGGCGGGGCCGAGGCGACCACGATCTCAACTCCCGGCGCAGGCGAGGCGGCCACGACCACCTGCGGAGCCGACGTCACCACGACCCCATCGCGCCAGTAACCATCGACAAAAACGTAACGCCCACCGCGGCTCTCCCAGCGCGGCTCGATCCACACAACGTTGCTCCGCGGCGGCAGATCCCAGCGTCCGCCGATCCAGATGTGGCGTCCGGCCCGGAAGCCCCAGTGGCCGCCAATCCAGATGTGAGCGTGCGATGGCCGCTCGTAAATCACCTCGCGCTGGAGCGGCGGCGGCGGCGTGGGGGCGTAGATTATTTCCGGCGCGGCCGGCGTTGGTGCCGCGCGGACGACGGTCGTCGGCACCGGCGGGGAATCACCCCAAAATCCTTCCACCAAGACGAAGCCGTTCGCTTCCTTTCTCCACTGCGGTGCACGCCATACTACTCCGGACACCGGCGGAACTTCCCAACGGCCCGTTTCCCAAACGTAGGCGCCCTCGCTCCAGCGCCAGTGGCCGGGCACCCACGCGTGTTGCGGGGAAGGCTGCTCACCCGGCGTGTCACTCACTGCCGGGGCGAGCGGCGCATCGACCATCGGCGCGGGCGCGATACTGGGCGCGTTGGGCACGGCGTTGGCCGCGTGACTGCTGACCGAGGAAAAAATCAGGAGCGCCACTCCGGGCGCGACGACGTGACGACGACAGAATTTTGGGGTCATAGAGGCGTTAGACGCCACACCGGGCGCGATGTTTCGTCCGAGTTTTTGCGAAACCGGCTGGGCATTTCACAAAAAGACTTCCCCCTCCGTCGTTCTGGGTGCTTCATCCGCTGCCCTCGTGAAATCTGGTCCCCGCTTTTCCAGTCGTTTGCGTGATATCCCGCCAGCTTTGGGGTTGCGGATCTTGCCGCCACCTCCGCGCAAGGCTCAGCTTGGTTAGTATTCAGGTGCATTGGGCCTATGAACGACCTCATCCCCGCTGAGACCATTCAACAGCGCATCCTCATTGTGCGGGGCAAACGCGTGCTGGTCGACGCTGACCTCGCCCGTTTCTACGGCGTCACGACCTTCAATCTCAACAAGGCAGTCGCGCGCAATCCCGACCGATTCCCCGACGACTTCGCGTTTCGCCTCACCTCCGAGGAAAGCCGGGCTTTGATATTCCAATCTGGAATATCAAAGCCCGGTCGCGGCGGCACCCGCAAGCCGGCCACCGTCTTCACCGAGCAAGGTGTCGCGATGCTGGCGAGCGTGCTCCGCAGCCCGCGCGCCGTCGTCGTAAGCGTCGCGATTGTGCGCGCCTTCGTCCGGCTGCGCGAGCTGCTGGCGGGCAATCGCGAGCTCGCGGCCAAGATGACGGAGCTTGAGCGCAAGCTCGCCACTCACGACGGCGCGATTCGCGAATTGTTCGCCGCGATTCGTCAATTGCTCGCGCCCACGACTCCCTCGGAAAAACGCGAGATGGGCTTTCACACGCGCCTGTTGCCGGCTCCCGCCACAGTGCGTCGAAAGCCCACGACCCCTACCGACTCCCAAGCCTGAGCTCCCACTACCCTTTGTCCCCGCCCGCTCCCTCAATTTCCGAAGCCGCAGTCGCCGCCTTCATCGCGCGCTGGTCCGCCGCGCAAGCCGCCGAGCGCGCCAACTACCAGCTCTTCCTCTCCGAGCTGTGCGATGTGCTCGGCGCGCCCCGCCCCGATCCCGCCGGCCCCGATACCGAGCAAAACGCCTACGTCTTTGAGCGCGCCGTGCCACTCCCCCAGCGCGACGGCAAATCCACCACCGGCCGCATCGATCTCTACAAACGCAGCGCCTTCGTGCTCGAGGCCAAGCAATACGCGGACAAGAAAACCGAGCAGACGGACTTCGCCCTCGCACTTGGCGATCCCGCCGCCGCCAGGAAAAACAAAATCGCCCGCGGCACCGAGGCGTGGGACGACGCCATGCTCGCCGCCCGCGGCCAGGCCGACCGCTACGCGCGCAACCTCCCCGAAGGCGAGCCCACGCCGCCCTTCCTGCTCGTCGTCGATGTCGGCCACGTCTTCGAACTTTACGCCGATTTTTCGCAGCAGGGTAAAGCCTACCTCCCGTTTCCCGACGCCCGCTCGCACCGCATCCGCCTCGCCGACCTCGCCAAGCCCGAGGCCCGCGAACGCCTCCGCGCCGTCTGGCTCGACCCGCGCGCCCTCGACCCGTCGAAAATCTCCGCCGCCGTCACCCGCGAGGTCGCCGGCCATCTCGCCGAACTCGCCAAGTCCTTCGAGAAAAACCACGACGCCAAGGACGTCGCCGCGTTTCTTTCCCGCTGCCTCTTCTGCATGTTCGCCGAGGATGTCGGCTTGCTGCCCAACCAGAGTTTCAAGCAGCTCCTCGACTCGGTGAAGGACGACCCCGGCGCGTTCGTGCCGATGCTGTCCCTCCTCTTTGAGGATATGAACCAAGGCCGCTTCTCCGGCCTGTTGAAGAAAAAGCTCCTCTGCTTCAACGGCGGTCTCTTCTCCGATGCCCGCGCTTTGCCCGTCAACGGCACGCAGCTCAGTCTCCTCCGTCGCGCGTCCGCTTGCCAGTGGCGCCACGTCGAGCCTGCCATCTTCGGCACGCTGCTGGAGCGCGCGCTCACGGCCGGCGAGCGCCATAAGCTCGGCGCCCACTACACGCCCCGCGCCTACGTCGAGCGCCTCGTGCTCCCCACCGTCGTCGAGCCGCTGCGCGACGATTGGCGGGCCGCCCAAGCCGCCGCCATCACCGAAGCCAAGCGCGGCGAGATCGCGAAAGCCCGCGCCACCGTCCGCGCCTTTCACCACCAGCTCTGCTCCGTCAAGGTGCTCGATCCCGCCTGCGGCTCCGGCAATTTTCTCTACGTCGCGCTCGAACACCTGAAGCGGCTCGAAGGCGAAGTCTTCGACACCCTCGGCCAGCTCGGCGACCCGCTCCCGCTCGACCTCGCCTCCGAGACGGTCGATCCGCACCAGTTCCTCGGCATCGAGCTCAACGTCCGCGCCGCCTCCATCGCCGAACTCGTCCTCTGGATCGGCTATCTGCAATGGCACTTCCGCACCCGCGGCGACGCGCTCCCGCACGAGCCCGTGCTGCGGAATTTCAAAAACATCGAGCACCGCGACGCCGTCCTCGCCTACGACGAGAAGGACTTCGCCAAAGACGAACACGGCAAGACCCGATTCGCTTGGAACCGGAAGACGATGAAGGTCGATCCCGTAACAAGCCGCGAAGTGCCCGACGAAAAAGCCGTCGTCCCGCTCGATGTGTTCGTGAACCCGCGTCCTTCCGAGTGGCCGCAGGCGGATTTCATCGTGGGTAATCCACCGTTTCTTGGAAACAAACGGATGCGCGACGATCTCGGTGACGGATATGCCGAGACGCTGCGCTCGGCTTATCCCGAGATGTCTGAAACAGCCGACTTCGTAATGTTCTGGTGGCACAAGGCGGCGAATGAAGTAGTTGCCGGTCGCGCCCGACGGTTCGGCTTCATCACGACCAACAGCATTCGCCAGAGCTTCAATCGTCGCATCGTGCAGGCCGCGATGGACGCGGGTCTCTATCTCGCATTTGCCATTCCCGACCATCCGTGGGTGGACACTGCTGACGGCGCAGCGGTTCGGATTGCAATGACCGTCGGCGCATCGGCGTTGCCAAAGCCCGAAATAAAACTGCACCGCGTCACACATGAGAAGCCCGCGGACGAGGGCGAAACAGCGGTGCAACTCTCACTCGAAATCGGCGCGATTTCATCCGATGTTACCACCGGAACTAACGTGTCGGGAGCCGTTGCCCTCAAGGCAAACGACGCTCTTTCATTTATGGGGACCAAGCTCGTCGGCGACGGCTTCATCGTAATTCCAAGCGAGCTTGCCGACCTCGATCTCAAAAAGTCGAAGAACTTGGAAACCAGATTGCGACCATTCCGCAATGGTCGCGACCTAACCGAGAAACCACGCGGAGCGAAGGTCATCGATTTTTTCGGGCTGACGGCAGAGCAAGCGAGAGACTGCGCTCCCTCTCTATACCACCGCGTTCTTACGACGGTGAAGCCCCTGCGGGACCAAAACGCTCGGAAATCTCGACGTGAGAACTGGTGGCTTTGGGGCGAGACGATTCCGAAGTGGAGAAAAGCTGTCGCAGAAATCCCCCGCTACATCGCGACCAGTGAGGTATCGAAGCATCGGTTCTTCGTCTTTCTAGACTCAAGCACAGTGCCGGATGGCGCTGTCATCTCTGTCGCTCTGCCAGATGCGTTCTTCCTCGGGGTTCTTAGCAGTCACATCCACACCTGCTTCACGCTAGCCGCTGGTGGGCGCATGGGAGTCGGCAACGATCCTCGCTACCAGAATTCCCGCTGCTTCGATCCCTTCCCGTTCCCCGACTGCACGGAAAAGCAGAAGGCGAAAATCCGCGCGCTGGCCGAGGAACTCGACGCCCACCGGAAGCGCGCGCAGGCCCAGCACGGCATCGGCCTCACGGATCTCTACAACGTGCTCGAAAAAGTGCGCTCTGCTTCTGCTGTTGTAGGCGGGGTGCCCCCACCCCGCCCCGACGCCGCGTACCCGGGTGTGGGCCCCCC
>JANOAF010000364.1:0-3453 GCA_031411015.1 Opitutaceae bacterium
ACGCGGGCAGTGAGCGGATGCGCGGGGTCGAAGAGCCACTTCGCGAGGTCGAGACGGTTGGGCGTGCGATCTGGCGGCGTGGCGAGCGGCGGGAGAATTTTCGGCGTGCCCGGCGTGACGGGTTCACCGCGGCGGGTGAAATCGCCCTTGATGAAGAGGAAACTATCGCGCGGCTGGGGCAGCTCGGACATGACGAGCGTGGTGACGCGGCGGGCCTCGTTGCGCTCAAGGGCGGCGAGTTTTCCGTCGGCCGTGGTGAACTCGGAGTCGTCGCGGCGAGCAGCCCGGAAGACAGCACGGCGCTGGGCGAAATCCTGCTTCTCCCACGGAATCTCGACGGCGGATTTGAGCGCATTGGGGCGAAGCTTGCCGCGCTCCTCGACGGTCAGTGCGGCCATCCATTTTGCCGCCTCGCTGCCGTGAGTGTTCATGTGGCGCTCGACGGCGAGCCGCGCCTCCTCAACCTCGGCGGCGGAGTTGGTAGGGGAATCGTTCTTGTCGGCGGCGAATGAGATCGTGCCGCCGGGAGTATTTTTCCCGTGACCGTCCTCGACCGTGTTGTTGAAGAACGCGTAGAGCTGGTAGAATTCGCGCTGCTTGATCGGGTCGAACTTGTGGTCGTGGCACTGCGCGCAGCCGACGGTGAGACCGAGGAAGGCCGTGCCAAAGGTGCTCACGCGGTCGAGCTCGGACTCAATGCGGAACTGCTCGGGATCGATGCCGCCCTCTTGGTTGATCTGGGTGTTGCGGTTGAAACCCGTGGCGGTCTTTTGCTCGGCCGTCGCATTCGGCAACAGATCGCCGGCGAGCTGTTCGATGACGAATTGATCGTAGGGCAGGTCGCGGTTGAGTGCATTGACGACCCAGTCGCGGTATTTCCAAATCTGACGCGGCGCATCGATCGAGTAGCCGTTGGAGTCGGCGTAGCGGGCGACGTCGAGCCACGGGCGCGCCCACCGCTCGCCGTAGTGCGGTGAGGCGAGCAGGCGCTCGATCAGATTGGGGATCGCGGATTGCGGATTGCGGATTGAGTCGGACTCGAACGCGGCGACTTCCGGGGGCGTCGGTGGCAAGCCGGTGAGATCGAGACTCACGCGGCGAAGCAACGTCACGCCATCGGCCTCGGGCGCGGGCGCGATTTTTTCCTTTTCGAGGCGGGCTAGGATGAAGGTGTCGATGGGATTGCGCGACCAATCGGTGCGCGCGACCTTCGGGGCGGTCGGCGCTTCGGGCGGAACGAAGGCCCAGTGGATGTCCTTCGCCGGCTCCTCGTTGGCCGGTGCGATCGCGCCTTGATCTATCCAGGCGCGAATGATTGCGACCTGCGCGTCGGAGAGCGGCGGCTTTTTGTAAGGCATCCGCGAGATGTCGTCGTGCGTGCCGAGGATGGCTTGCACCATGATACTCGCTTTGGAGTCGCCCGGTTTGAGTGCCGTGCCGGCATCGCCGCCTTCGCGGAGAAACGCGGCGGTGTCGGCGCGGAGACCGCCCTTCTGCTGCGAGGGACCGTGGCATTTGTAGCAGGTCTGCGCGAGGATCGGCTTCACGTCGCGCACGTAGTCCACCGGCGCGGTGGCGGCGGAGAGCGTGGTGGCGAGGGCAAAAAGGGCGGGGAGGGTCCGCGAAAGCATCGGCGCAAGGGAACCGGTTTGGGGAGGATAGCGAAAGGTTTTTCTCATGGTCGCGGCTCACCCGTTCGAGCGAGTTGCATTCGTGACTCGACCTGACGTGTGGTTTCAGGCGAACGTGACGCATCCCCATGAAGAAATACAACGTCGCGATCATCGGCTATGGCTGGGTCAGCACCGCCCACATCCAGGCCATCAACGCCACCGCCCACGCGCAGGTCACCGCCATCTACTCCTCGCGCCCGCAGGACAACGCGGCGCTGAGCGCGCGCCACGGCAGCCCCATCGAGGCGTTCACTGACCTCGACGCGATGTTGAAGCGGAAGGATATCCATGTCGTTTCCGTGTGCAGCTACCCAAGCCAGCATGCCGCGCACATCATCGCCGCCGCCAAGGCCGGGAAACACATCATCCTCGAAAAGCCCGTCACACTCGCGCTTGCGGACGCGAAGGCCGTGAACGCCGCGGTGACAAAGGCTGGCGTGAAAACCTGCGTCTGTTTCGAGTGCCGTTTCTCCAGTCAGTTTCAGGTCACAAAGTCCGTGATCGATGCCGGGCTCCTCGGCGCGATTCACTACGGCGAGGTCGATTACTACCACGGCATCGGGCCGTGGTATGGCCAGTTCCGCTGGAATACCGGCAAGAAAAACGGCGGCAGCAGCCTGCTGTCTGCCGGCTGCCACGCGATGGACGCGCTGCTGCTCTGCATGGGCACCGAGGTGGAGTCGGTCACAAGCTATCACACGCGTTCGCAGAACAAGACGTTTGCGCAATACGAGTATGCGACGACTTCCGTCACGATTTTGAAGTTCAGCGGCGGCCGGCTCGGCAAGGTGGCGTCGGTCATCGACTGCATCCAGCCTTACTATTTCCACACGCACCTTGTCGGCAGCGAAGGTTCGATCCTCGACAACAAATTTCATTCGATGAAAATTTCGGGTCTGAACAAAGCCGCGTGGAGCGAGCTTTCGATGAGGATGCTCGACAGCGGCGACGTGAGCGATCACCCGTATCAGACGCAGTTTCAGGCATTTTTCGACGCACTCGATTCTGGGAAGACCATGCCGCTCACGAGTTTCGCGGACGCTTTTGCCACGCATCGCACCATCGCCGCAGCGGATCGGTCGGCGGCGGAAAGACGCAGCGTGAACCTGAATGAAATCCCTTTGACGTAAAAATACAGAAAAAGATGTTGTTAATACATATCGCGTATGTATGATCACCATATGAAACTCACATTAAATATTGACGACGAATTATTAACCCGCGTCATGGAAACCACCGGAGCCAAGACCAAGACCGATGCTATTCACGCCGCTTTGGCGGAAGTGGATCGCAGGAATAAACTGCTCGCCCTCTTGTCCGAAGACATCGGGCCGATCGACTGGAAAAATGCCATCGACGAGAACTCTTGGGCGGATCACGAAGAGTCGGCCAAAGTGGCGGAGGCGCTGGGCGCATCCACCACCGCACCCATCAAACGCACCTCTGTTCGTTATGCGACCAAGCCCCGTTCTCGTCGATAGCTGCTGGTATATCGAGCACCTGAAGCAGCGGATCGATCCCATGCAGGAACTCGCCACGATCGCGATGACGCGCGACGTGGCCACCTGCGGGATCATCCGCTGCGAGGTGGGGCGCGGGCTCAAAGATCCGGCGCTGCTGCGAAAGTTCGACGCGCGCTGGGATGTGATGCTTTACGTGCCCACCGACAACAAGCTGTGGGCGGATGCCGAGGCGATGCTGTGGAGGTTGGACCGGCAGGGCATCACGCTGCCGATGACCGATGTCGTGATCGCCTGCTGCGCCCGGCGGATCGGCGCGG
>JANOAF010000365.1:0-19832 GCA_031411015.1 Opitutaceae bacterium
AAACGCCGGGTCCTCCCGCGCGATCTCGTAGGCTGCGCCCAACTCCTGCAACGCCGTCATCAGCGTCTCCGGCACAAACACGCCGCCATAGCGGCCAAAATGGCCCCCCATGTCGGGGACCGAAAAGCGATCAAGCGGTGCAGCGGCAAAAGTGGACATACAACGCCACGGTGAAGCGTTGCCGACAGCGACGCAATCCTGCGGTTACTTTGCCGTCGATTGAAGCGCTCCTCCGACTCCGCCGAGAATTCAATAATAACTATTATCCTTTCGTTGCAACCTGCGTCCACACCACCCAATTTTTCTCCGCTTTTACCCTGCCCTGCGCATCGTTTCCCTGCTCCACCCGACCAACCCATGAACCTACCACTGCCTAAAACCCTCGCCTGCGCGTTCGTCGCGCTGGCTCTGCTCCCCGCCCAGCCGTTGCTGGCCCAAGGGGCGGCGGCTCCCGCCACTTCCAGCCCGGCCAAACCCAGCGAAGACGTGATCAAGCTCTCGGAATTTTCCGTCAGTGCCGAAGCCGACCGCGGCTACATCGCCTCTGAGACGATGACCGGCAGCCGCGTAAAAACGAAGATCATCGACCTGCCCTACACGGTGAACGTCCTCACCAGCGAGTTCTTCGAGGACTTCGGCATCTTCGAGCTTTCCGACAACGTTATCCAGATCGGCGGCTTCACCGGCCTCGATGTCGGCGGCAGTTTTAACCTCCGCGGATTCAGTGCCAGCTCGCAGCTACGCGACGGTTTTTTCCGCCTCGGTCGCTACGGTGCGAGCAACGTCGATCGCATGGAGATCATCAAGGGTTCCAATGCCGCGATCTACGGCCGCACTTCGCCCGGTGGCATGCTCAACATGGTTTCGAAACAGCCGAAGTCGCGCGAGAGCCAGCGCCTCTCCTTCAACTACGGCAACGAGGGCACCCAACGCGTGAGCCTCGAGTCCACCGGTCCCGTTTATCAGGGCGCGCTTGGCAAGACTTCCTACATCCTCACCGGCACTCTGTTTCAAAAGGAGTTCGACATGGATTACGCGCGCAACCGGAACCAGGAATACTACCTCGCGCTCAGCCACGATTTCAAAGACGGCTCCAACCTCTTTCTCTCCCTCGAATACTTCCTCCAGATGCGGCATGCACCTAACAGCGCCGCCCCGCTCATCACGGATCTGAAGGGCACCGCCTCGAACCTCGACGACGAGGCCATCGGCTATGCCACGAACCTCGCCCGCTACAACCCCTTCGGCCCGATCAGCCAGCTCGACCGCGGCAACACCGGCGTCAACGCGGTCTACGACAAGAAATTCTCCGACGTGTGGAGCACCCGCATCGCCGCCAACCGCTACTGGGCGCGCCGCTGGGACTTCAATCAGAACACCGGTTGGGGGGCCCTTAACATCAACCCCGCGCCTGCCGCCAACGGCACCGTCGCCCCAATCACCACGGCCCGCGGCGCCACGCCCAACACCACGCGCATCATCGAGGATGGCGGCGGTTTCCAAGGCGACCTGCTCGCCCACTACTGGACCAACAATAAAAAGATCGAGCACCGCACGCTCGTGACGCTCGACATTAACGACTATTACCGCTGGGACCCGTCGCTCAACTACGCTGGGGCCACCAATCCCGACCTCGTCGCCTGGAACGCCGTCCGCACGGTCACCCTCGACAAGAACTACGCTCCCATTGCGCCGATCGCCTACTTCCCGAAGAATCTCGATCCCACCATAGGGCAGAAGACGCGCCATCAGAAACGCCGCACCACGGTGTTCGGCGGCCTCTTGCGCCACCAGACTTCGTTCCTCGAAGGCCGTCTGCTCACGTTTGCCGGCGCGCGTTACGACGATGTGCGCTTCCGGGATCGCGACTTTTTCGGCTTCACCGCACCCGCCGGCTACGTGACCGGCACGATGATCGACAAGAAAGTGGATTTCCTGAAACCCAACGCCGGTTTCAACTACAAGGTCACGCCCGGTTTCCGCGTCTACGCCAGCTACAGCCAGAGCTACTTCGTCTCGCAAAACGACACCGCCGCCAATCACTTCGACCCCACCTTCAAATCCGAGATCGCCGACGGCTGGGACTACGGCTTCAAGGGCGAGCTGCTCGACGGCCGCCTCAATTACACCGTCAGCGGCTTCTACGCGAACCGCCACAACGTTACCGCCACAGACAATGTCGAGACGCCCCTCGGCTCCGGCAACTTCGTCCAAGTGGTCCGCCGCGAAGGCGATCAGCTCGTTCGCGGCTACGAGATCGATGTCACTTGGCGCATCAACAACACCTTCTACGCCGGCGGCAGCTGGGGCCACGTTTACTCCGTCTACACGGATTTCGGCACCGCCTCGCCCGCCGCCGTCGGCCGCCGCGCCAACGGCATCTCGCCGCAGAACGGCAGTGTTTATCTGAAGTTCGCTCCGCCCACCGGTGCGTTGAAAAATTTCTCGGCGAACATCGGCGTCGCCTATGTCGCCCGCACTCCCACCGAGCTGCCCAACGCGGGCGACACCTACACGACTCTCGCGAACGGCTCTCGCGTCGTCACGCGCTCGACCAACCAATGGCGCCTGAGCGTGCCGTCGTTCAACCTCTGGAGCGTTGGCTTCCGCTACAAGCTCCCCTCCCGCGGCGGCATCGACCACAATCTCGCACTTAACGTGAACAACCTCTTCGACCACGACTACCTTCGCGTCAACCGACTCATCGGCGAGAAGCGCGCCATCCTCCTCACCTACTCGATCAATCGCACCGGCGCGCGCCGCTGAGCGCACGTTCGATTTCATTCCCACCAAACCACCGGCCTCGCGCCGGCGGTTTTTTTATGCCCGCCGCGCGGCCTCAATCAGGGTTTCGTTTGCAGGAGAAACTGCTGCAACCCCGCCAAATCATCCGCGCCGATCACATCGACGCCGGCTTCGACCAGCACCCGCCACGCGGCCGGCCGATCCGGCGTATTCCAAAAGCGCACCTTTCTCCCCTGCGCATGCGCGCGCGCGACCCACGCGTGCAACGCCGTCCGCTCCGTCTCCGGCATCGCGCCTTCCCAGCGCCACTTGAAAAGTTTCTGCCAATTCTCGCTCACCAGCGGCACGAGCGCCGCCGGCGGATTCGTCCTGAGGTCCGCATCGCGGCCATCCACCGCGGCATAGCGCAGAGTCTGCGCCGCCATTTCCGTGGCCGCCCGGTTGCCTGAAATTATCACCGTCACCGCGCGCGGCTCCATGCGGCCGTCACGAAACGTCGTCAGCATTTCCGCATAATTCGCGAGCACCTGATGCAACGACGCGTAAGTTGGCCCAGCTTCTGACTTCACATCGACCAGCAGCACGATCGTCGGCCCCCCTGAAAAAACCTTGCCGCCGTTGCGCCGCACCCGCTCCCGCAACGGATCGAGGTAGAGCGATGAGAGCGTGCGCTCCGGCTTCACCTCTTTGCGATCGTGCGCGACGAGCAGCCGGCCCTCGACCAGATAGACGTCAGCCTCAACGCTACAAAAGCCACGCTCCAGCGCCTCGGCCAAAGGCCGGGCATGCTCGTAATCATTGTGCGCGTGCGCCCGCGTCAACGGCACTGGCACCGGCACAGCCGCCAGCGCGTGCGAAGCCATGAGGAGCAGCAGGCAAAGCGCGCGAATCATGCTCGCTTGTGCCGCAACCGACGCACCGAGGGCAAGCCCCCGCGCGGGGCGGGACAGGAAGTGAGGTCAGCCCGGTGCCTGCGGTGGCACCGGCGTCCCGCCGTGAGTTTGAGCGGATGCTCTCAACCTGATTTGCGCACCGCCCGCGGCCGAACCGTTTCCATCCTTGACCGGCGAGGCCACCAAAGCACCGTGTTCGCTCGATACTTTTGCCCGATGGTGTAATGGCAGCACAGGCGACTTTGACTCGCCTAGTCATGGTTCGAATCCATGTCGGGCAGCCAATTTTTGATCGTCGGTGGTTCGTTGGCGCATTGTCGGTGCTTCGGTGGTCTATCGTTGGTGCCCCGATGGCAGATTGTCGGTGCAATCCAAAATATCCTCAGGTGGAAGCTCCGCACACTTCCCTCGAGCCCACCGCGATTGCGATGCGAGTGAACTGCGCTCAGTCCTGACTCAACTGCTTTGGATCGCGGAGCATTCCGTCGACCGCGTGCTTCTCGTTCCCGAACCACGCAGGTGTGTCTCCCGGCGGCATCTCGATGGCATAGCCGAGTTCCCTGTAACCGGCCAGTCGGCGGCGAAACATCGCATTGGTGATCGCGTGATTTTCGTCCAAGTAGTCGAAGATGACCGGGGCACCCTTCGCTTCATGCCGTCGGTGAAGTCGGCCGGCGTATTGCACCAACCGCCCCTTCCACGACAGCGGCATCGACAAGACCAGCGTATCCAATCGCGGCAGGTCAAACCCCTCGCCGATTAGAGACGCAGTTGCGAAAAGCACGAACGGCGTGCCGCCATCGTAGTGCTCGCCGATCTGTCGCAGCACTTCGCTCCTGGCCTTCTTCCCCATTTGACCGTCCAGCCGATGGCAAAGAATGCTGGCTGCCTGCGTGGAGAACGCCCGCTGCAAACGGTCCAGATAGACTTTGCGATCAGCCAGCACGAGCGGTGAACGCCCCGCGGCCGCGCACGACACCAGGTCGGCGACAATCACCCTGATCCGGCTTTCATCCTGCACCAAAGCTTCCCATACGATGTGGATCGGCGGTCGTGGTCCGCCACCGGATGGCAGTGCCACGGAGGTGCGGCGAACCTTCACGGTCCGCACCTCACCGGTCGGAGCATCGACCAGCGTGTGCCGGATCGGACCGCATTGGGCGAAGAGAAGTTTCTCCAGCCTGTCCTTGCGCTTCGGAGTGGCCGTAAGTCCGTAGATTCGCCGACTGGGGCACGCTTTCAGCACCGCCTCAAAGGAGGTTGCGGGCACGTGATGCCATTCATCGACAATTACGATTCCGTAACCGGCCATCGTCGTCGCCAGATCTTCCGCGCGGGCCAGCGACGGCAGCATCGCAATGTCCAGCCGCCGGGTGAGCCGAGGGGACTGCCCGCGCCAGATGCCAATCTCCTTTCGCTTCAATCCAAGGAACCGTATGGCCGTCTCCCGCCATTGATCCACAAGGACCGCCCGGTGAACCAGCACCAGGGCGGACGTGCGGGCTCGTGCGATCAGCGCACAGCCCATCACTGTCTTTCCCGCACCGGGCGGGGCGCAGAGCACTCCATGATCTTCCGAGAGCATCTTTCTCACCGCCGCCTCTTGGCCTTCCCGCAACTCACCTTGGAATTTCCATGACACGCGCGTTCCGGTCTCCTGCGCATCCTGCACGACCACGGTCGCACCAGCCGTCTCCAACAATGAAAGACTTCGATCCAACACGCCGCGCGGCAGCACGAGTCGATCGGGATGCCATTCGCCGGCAAACAGGAATCGCGGCGTGTCAAAAGTGGGAAACCGCAGCCGCAGCTTCTCGTGAAAGACCGGATTGGGAAACGTCGCGAGCCTCCGCAGTGCCGCCAGCACCGGCGCCGGCAGTGAGCGAGGCACGTGAATTTGCGCATCAAGTCGCACCGTCACTTCCCCCGCGATCATTCGGTCGCGAATTCGGGGATGCGACAGATCCAGGACCATCGCGTCGTTTTGCAGAACGAAGTCGTGATTGTAGTCGAGCGCGTCGCCTGTTTTCTGGGGCGGTGGCAGCGGTGCCACTGGCGCAATTCTGGCGAGAGTTCTTTCCAAGCCCTCCCGGCTCAGGCGAGGAAGTCCGGCCAGATACGACCATTGGTCTTCGAACGCCTCCATGTGCGGATCGACGAATAGCGTGTTGCCCTGCCGTCGTGGAGCCTTCGCCAGAGGCAACGCGATCAGATTCCCAAACCCGCCGGCGGGCATCGTGTCTTGATTCGGAAACAGCCGATCATACGCGCCCAAATCCAACGTCGGTCGCAGGGCCGAGGCTTTCGCCACCAGAATCGTTCCCAATCTCCGCGCGATTGCGGCAGGCACGGGTTCAGCGAAGAAAATCCATCCGTGCGCGCCGTTGCCCGAGCGTGAACGCTCGATGGCGACCGTGACCCCAACCCGCTCGGCTGCCTCGCGATAGGCCAGCACGTCGTCCCGCCAACCCTCGCCATCGAAGTCGGCCGCGAGAAACCGGCAGGTGTCGTCTGCGCCAATCGCATAGACGCCGAGCGTTTGTTCGCCTCGCAAATGGGATTCGATTGCGTGTTCGGCGAGCGGAGGGAACCGCTGGTGACAGCACTCCGAGCATTTCACTTTCGGTTTCCGGCAGATTCCACTCTGCCGATTCGCAAAAGTGTCGTTGTCACATGCGGGAGAATAGCCGCTCTTACCGGTTTTGCTGTTCTCCCAACGTTTGGGGTAAACCGAACGCCGCGTGCCGAACAGATCGATAAACAGGGCAATTTTCTCGGCCGGTGTCCGCGGTATTTTTGCGGTTGATGGAGCCTTACCGAGCGGGAGTTGCGCATCGGCCTCCAAGGCTGCGAGTTCATCTTCTGTCTTCACAATCTCCGTCGTGAGCGCCGCCAGTTTTAGGCGGAGATCGGCCAGGCATTTTTGCCGCTGGGAAAGGTCCATTTACCTGGGGGTTCTCCGACGATGCGCCGCGGGAGTTTCCGGCACCAAGCGGGCAGGCTCATCCAGAATATTGAGGTTCGCGCGCGGACAGAATACGCCGTCACACCTGCCGTTACCCACTTTCCCCAAAACGCCGCCAGCTTCCAACCCGACGACCGCGCGCATCACGATGTCGGAGGAAAAGCCTAGCCGACGCTCGGTCTCACGCGCTGTGCGGTAGGGCAGTCTTTCCGTCATCGGTCGGTCAGTTTGAGCTGTCGCAATCTCGAATCAGAATAAATCATACCGAGGGTTGTCCGCCGTGCTGTTCGCGATGTCTTGGATCGCCAGACTCAAGTTCTTGGCCAACTGCCGCGTGAAGTCGGCGTTCTGGGGGCTCATGTTCTTTCCGACGCTGTCCGACTTATTCCGGTAAAACAGTAGAACCCAGCGGTCGGGTGTTGCCGCCGGTGTCTGGGGCACACCGCCCGATGCCGGAACTGGCATGGGGCGACGGCAGAAAAACAACAACCGCCGCGCGCCACTCTCCGTAGTGGCGTAGACCTTGTGGAGAGTCGTTCGGGAAGGAAGCCCGGGCGCGCTGATACCTGCTGCCAATTCGGGCTTCTCCTTGAGTTTCGCAAAGAGCTTCCGCACCTCGACCGCCACTTCCCCACCCAGCTCTTTCTTTCGAATTTGGTGCGGAACGATAATGTTCATCGACGCATCGGCAGACGGTCCAACGAGTCTCCCAACTCCCGCATGAGAGGCTCGACTTCCACCGGCGGGGCGACGCGTTCGATCTTCTCGATCGAGGGCTCCAAGACCAGCCGCACACGATAGCCGAGGCTGAACGCAGTTCTCACCATCGTGTGCAACGTAATGGAGGTGTTGTCCTCGTCGAGGACCCGACGGATCGCAGTGCGGCTGGTCCCAGTATCACGAGCAATTGACGCCACCGTGACACCCCGCTCCCGCAAGCGAGAGCGCAAGGTTTTCGATATCGTGCGCTTGATGGCCACGACGTCTTTGGTCGAGGGGTCTTTCAGTGTTTTCATGCCGCAAGCGTGGTTCAAAAATGAACCACGTCAAGTTTAGCTGATTCTTGAACTGGGCACGACTGAACTCAATCGGGCGACCAAGCGATGCAGTCCTCCGTGAGTCGAAGAGGCGAAGTTCGGGGACTCTCAGGCGTTTCCTGTAAGGTGGATTTCAACGCACCGCTTTAGGCTTGTTCATGAGACTCTCTATGACGGCATCGCATGCACCCAGTCGCGTCACAGCAATCCCTCTCCCAACTAACCGGGCAAGTCCTTGTCCGATCTGCCGGCCGATTGCCCACATACCCAAAGTCCTTTGCTGAAAACGCCAAAGCACCCTTCCGGGTCTCAATCGACCGGGCAATTTTTTCGTCAACGCTTTATGTAATTCATCGCATCGTTTACGGTCAAAAAAACTGCCTAGTTTTTCATCCTGACAATCGAAAACGAAGCACTCGCGCCGTCAGGTTTACAACATCTCCGCTGAGCGGACGGAGAAATACCGCCCACCCGACTGTAGCAAATGCAACAAATGCGCCGCAGTTTGAGTGCATGCAGTAACCCGGGAATTTGATCACAATCGTCTCAAAAGAGATCAAAAGAGAACTCTCACTGGTGATTCTACTCGAAAGTCGGCCTGTTACATAACATTCCTTCGCGTTCGGGACAGGATCAGGGCAGCCATTCGACGCGCGCCTCGTTTCGCTCGACCCTTGCTCATGGCCTGCGGCCGGTGCAACCGCTCACCATAAGCTAACTACGGGCTCGCGTCGCGGTGGCTCGGAAATTGGATAATGCCCTTCTGCCTTTCTCCCGCACTCGCATGAAATCTTCGATCAAAACTTTCCTGTGCGCCGCCGTCTTCGCTCTCGCCTGTTTCCCGCGGGTGACGGGCACGACGGTTGAGTCCGGCCAACCGGCGCCGGATTTCGCCGTCACCGATCTCGCCGGGAAAGCGCACCGGCTCGCCGACTATCGGGGTAAGGTCGTGGTTTTGGAATGGCTGAATCCGACGTGCCCCATCGTGGGCCGGCACTACCGCAGCGGCAATCTGCCGGTCACGCAGGCGGCCGCCGCCGCGGACGGGGCGGTCTGGCTGCAGATCAACTCCAGCTCGATGAGCGACCTCGATCCCGCGAAATCAGCGGAGTGGCAGAAAAAGCAGGGGGTGGTCGCCACGGCCTATATTCGCGACGTCGAAGGAAAACTGGGACGTCTCTACGGTGCCCAGACGACACCGCACCTCTACGTGATCGCACGCGACGGCACCCTCGCCTATCAGGGTGCGATCGACGATCAGCCGAACGCCAGCCTCGCTAACACCACCTCCGCGCACAACTACGTGAAGGCGGCGCTCGCTGCCTTGAAAGCGGGACAACCGGTGGCGAAGGCCGCGACGCAGCCCTACGGCTGCGGGGTCAAATACGGCGCGGACTGAGGAGTCGAAACGACGCAGAGCCTCGGGGCGCTCGCAAAAAACCCGCGCGACGAACCCCGCCCCGTGTTCGCCACTTCGCGGCCGAGCACCGGACGCTCACCCCTCCGCGATGCAGTAGAGAAATTCGTGGCCGCGGAGGAAGAGTTCCTTGTCCACCATCACGGGGGAGGCGTCGATGCGGTCGTTCAACTGGTTTTTCGCGACGATCTCGAACTTGGTTGTGTCCTTCAGCACGAGCACGAGGCCCTCGCGACCGACGACGTAGAGAAGGCCGTTCGCCGCGACGGGCGAGGCGTAGATGCCGCCGCGCATGCCCTCCAGCGGCTGATCGACGTAATGGAATTCGCCGGTCAGCGCATTGAGGCACGACAGGAACGACTCGCGCTCCTTCGTCACAAAAATCCGGTCGCCCGACAGCACCGGCGAGGCGACATAGGGCGTGCCCTTCCTCTGCTGCCAGACGATGTCGGGACCGGCCGAGACATCGCCGCGGGCCGTGAGCTTGATGGCCTGGATGTAGAAACCCTGAAACCCGCTCGTCACGTAAACCAAGCCGTGGCCCGTGACCGGCGAGGGGATGACATTGGCGCCGAGCCCGCTGGCTTCCCAGATCAGTTCGCCGGTCGCGACATCGTAGCTGCGCGTGCGTTTCGTGGCGGGGAGGACCGCCTGCTGTTTTCCGCCCACGGCGACGATCAGCGGCGTGGACCAGCTCGTGCGCTCGTCGCGCGCCTGCCTCCAAACCTCGGCCCCGGTTTTTTTGTCGAGGGCGACGATGAACGAGCCGGTCTCCTGATCCCACGGGACGATGAGGAGATTGCCGGCCAGCGCCGGCGAAGAGCCTTCGCCAAAGCCGTTTCGCGTCTGCATGTCGCCGAGATCCTTTTCCCACTTCAGATTTCCCTGCAGGTCGTAGCAATAAAGTCCGCGCGATCCAAACGAGGCGTAGAGGTGCTCGCCGTCGGTGAGCGGCGAACCCGAGGCGAAACTGTTGGTCTGGTGGCGGCCCTCGTGCGGCACCTCGCGGCGCGCAGTTTTCTGCCACACGATCGCGCCGGTCTTCCGGTCCAGCGCGACGACGGCCCACTCGTGGACTTTGGTCGGCCTGGTCCCGCCGCCGAAGCCGCCTTTCTTCCCGCCCCTGCCCTTTTGATCGCCGCCAACTGCGGGTGCGCTCGGCTCCGGGGCGGGCGCGGGGGCGCGATCCTCGCTGGTTTCGATCGCCGTCAGCAGGTAAACGCGATCCTTCCAGATGATGGGCGTGGAAAAACCCAGGCCACCGACCTTCGCTTTCCAGCGGATGTTCTGCTGATCGCTCCACGTCGTAGGTGGCGTGGCCCCCGGCGCGATCCCGGCTCCCGACGTGCCGCGCCACTCGGGCCACGAGGAAAGTTCCGCTGCCGCAGCGGTGAGAGAAACCACGATCAGACCGGCGGCGTGGAGGAGAGAAGAACGGGAGACTTTCATACGGGAGATTAAACCGGGGTGGCTGGGATTCGCGGGCTGACGCGACAACCCGGCGAAAGTTGCGGTCGACCGGTCAGCGGTCAACGCACGTGAGAAATCCCGAATCGTCGCTTGAGTCCCTGCGTCTCTTCCCGGCACGATTCCGTATCCCATGAGCTCCGCCCCCACCTCTGCCGCCTCCGGTGCCCCGGCCCTTTCCCGCACCGCTTGGCTAATCTGCATCATCGCGGCGATCGGCTTCGCCTTCGACATCTACGAACTCCTGATGCTGCCGCTCATCATCAAGCCTGCGATGGCCGCGCTGAGCGCCCCGCTGGTGGATGCGCTGGTCGCGGGCGGCATGGACCGCGCCCAGGCGGCCGGTCTGTGGTCCCCGGGCGGGGCGGAATATGTGAGCTGGGCGAGGACCCTTTTCTTCGTCCCCGCGCTCGCGGGCGGCGTGTTCGGCCTGCTGGGCGGCTACCTCACCGATCTGCTGGGACGCCGGCGCGTGCTCACGTTTAGCATCCTGCTCTATGCCTTCGCGGCGTGCGCGGCCGGTTTCGCGACATCGTTGCCGCAACTGCTCTTCTTCCGCTGTCTCGTGTTCATCGGCGTGTGCGTGGAATTCGTCGCGGCGGTCGCGTGGCTCGCGGAGATTTTCACCAACCCGCACCAACGCGAAAAGGTCCTCGGCTACACCCAAGCGTTTTCTTCGTTCGGCGGCTTGCTGGTCGCCGGGGCCAATATCCTCGCGGCCAAATGGGCGCTCAGCCTGCCGGCCATCGCGGGCGGGCACGAGGCCTGGCGCTACACGCTGATCTCTGGCGTCATCCCCGCCCTCCCCCTCCTCCTCATTCGGCCTTTCCTCCCGGAGTCGCCCGCTTGGCAACAGAAGCGCGAAGCCGGCACGCTCAAGCGCCCGAGCCTCGCCGCGCTATTTGCGCCCGAGCTGCGCAAGACCACGATCCTCACGACCCTGATTTTCGCCGCCAGCTACGGCATTGCGTTCGGCGCGATTCAACAGCTCCCGCAGATCATCGGCGCGCAACGTCTCAACACCCCGACCGAGGCCGGCCACGTCGCCATCCGCGCCACCGCGAAGGAAGCCGGCACCGCCGCCATGGCCGCCGCGAAGGCCGCCAAGAAACCCGATCCCGTCGCCCAGCGCGAAATGCGCCAGGCTGCCGGCAACGCCAGCGATCAGACGGTCGCCGGCGTCACGCTCTGGCAGGAAATCGGCGGACTCGTCGGCCGCTTCCTGCTGGCCGTGCTCGCCGTCGTCATCGTGAGCCGCCGCACCTTGTTTCGCGTGTTTCAAATTCCGTCGCTCATCTTCGTGCCGCTCCTCTTCTGGTGGATCTCCGGGCAACTCGGCAACGCCGACAGCCTTGGGATGATCAAGGCCGGTATCTTCGTCGCGGGGGTGTTCACCGTGGCGCAATTCAGTTTCTGGGGAAATTACATCCCGCTCGTGTTTCCCGTGCATCTGCGCGGCACCGGCGAGAGTTTCGCCGCCAACATCGGCGGCCGCGTGCTCGGCACCGCCGCCGCGTGGATCACGCTCACGCTCTCCGCCTCCGACAAACCCGACCCCGCGCGCGTCGCCCTCGTCGGCGCCTGCGTCGCCGGGGCCTACGCCTTCGTCGGCGCCATCCTCACGCAATTCCTCCCTGAGCCGAAGGCAGAAGATTTGAAGGAGTAGTGATTTCGTTTCATGGTCGTTTGAACGCGAGAGTTGAAAATCAAGCGCCGTCCTCCACTCTGCCCGCATGTCCCTGACGCTCGACCAGCTAGTTGCCGAGGCGCAGCAATTGCCGCGCGAACAATCTGCCGAACTCATCGATCGGCTCCTGGCTGAAACTTTCCGCGCACCTGACGCCGAGATTGAAGCGGCGTGGAAATCCGAAACGCGCCGCCGCGTCGCTGAAATCGAGAGCGGTGCAGAGCCAGGCGTGCCGGGCGAGCAAGCGATGGCGGAGTTGCGCCGTATCGTCGGACGGTGAAGCCGTTTCGCTTCCATCGCGAAGCACTCGCGGAAGCAAAGGCCGCCGCCGAACATTACGCGGCCATCACTCCGCAGCTCGGCCAGCGCTTCTAAGACATGCTTGACCAACTCGTGCGCGAAGTGCGCGCGCAGCCGACGCTCTATCGCGCCTTCGATTCACCAGCGCGCCGTCACTTCCGCGGGCCGTTTCCGTATGCTGTCATCTACGTTGACCGGCCCGACCACGTCTGGATCGTCGCGGTCGCGCCCTTCAAAATGTGGCCTGGCTACTGGAAAACCGACTCCGCTGACTCGCCTCCCGACACTCTCGGAAGAAGGTGATGAGACGAGCCCGAGTTTGGATTGCTATCCCGCCGCCAGCACCACGCTCGGCCGCAGGTCGCGTAACGACCAGCGGAAGATCAACCAACCGCACGCGAGGTTCAGCGCGAGAATTCCGAACAGCATCACGCCCACGACCGCGAGCGTGGGCGCCGCTGGCAACGCGGTGAGGCTGGGCCAGATCGCAACGACCGACGCGACCGCGCCGATTACGGTGCCCCACGCGATCAAACGGCCGAATTCGGCGAAGACCATCCGCCCCAAGACCGCGCGCGGGATACCGATGGCGGTCATCACCGCGAACTCGCCGCGGCGCTCGCGCAAATTGCGCGCGACGACAATCGCGAGCCCAAGGCTGCCCAGCACGACGCCGAGCGTCCCCAGCACGGTGAAGATCGCGATGTAGGTGTTTTCGATTTCGTGAAACGCGGCGAGCACGTCGCGCGTGAGTTCCACTTTGCCGCCGGCATCGGCGGCGGCCGCGGCGAGTTTTTCACGCACGGCGTCGACACCGGTCGAACCCTTCGCGTCCGCGAGAAACAGCGAATAGCCGGCGCTCGAGGGATATTTTTTCAGGAAGAGCGCTTCGTCCACGATCATGTGACCTTGGAAAATCGAGTCCGGGAGTGTGCCGACGATCTGCACGTCGAAAGCGCGCCCGTTTTCATCAGCGTAGACGAGGACATCGCCGACCTTGCGCTTCAGCGCCCAGAGCAGCGTCGTTTCATCGACGAGCGCGGGAACTGCGCTACTCGCCGTCGGATCGCGCAGCACATTCCAGTCACTCGCCACCTTAATCTTGAACGAGGAGCGCGTCGCGAACTTCGCGGCATCCACTGCGAGCAGCCGCGGTTGGAGCGTGGTGTTCAGGTTGAAGCAATTGACGTTGTCACCCGCGCCGGCGCGCAGCGGAACAATCTCGCCGAGGTCGGCCGCCTGCCGTTCGAAAATCTCGAAGCCCGTCGTCTTCCCATCGCGCGGGTGATTTTGAGGCATCGTCGTCTCGACCCAAAATGCAAATCCGCCCGTGCCGCTGCCGCGCTCCAGCCAGTCAGCTCCCACGTGTTTCCGAAACGACGCCACCGACAGCACCATGAACACCGCCGTCGCAATGAGGCCCACGACCGTCAGACTGCGCGAGCGGCGGGCCCGGAGATTGAGCGCGCCGAGCTCCCCCGCCGCGAGCGCGCCACTCGTGTTTCCGACCCGTTCACGGGCGAACCCAGCGCGGCACAACGCCAGCCCGCTGACGAGGCCCGCAAATCCCGCGAGATAGAACGCGCCCTGCGCGGGCAGCCCGCGATTCGACGCTGCGAGCGCCCCGACTCCGGCCAGCGCGGACACCAGCGAGACAATCCTCGACGTGCGGCGCACTTTGGCTGGCAACGCGGTTTCCTCCACACCCGCCGCCAAGCGGATCGAGAGGGCGCGCTTGGTTTGCCTGCGCATCGCGAACCACAACGCGCCGAGCGAGCAGAGGAGAAACGCACCCACGCCGATGCCGATCGAGGACGGCTGGGCGGAAAAGGCAAAAACTGATCCACCGCCCTGCCCCGCCCAGATTGTTTCAAGGAATCGCAAAATACCCCGCGTGTAGAGTGCGGCGAGCGGCAGGCCGACCGCCGCGCCGACGAGTAGAATCACGAGCGCTTCACCGAGCCGCCAGCGCAGGAGTTGGCGCGACGATACGCCCACCGCGCCGAGCAAGGCCTCTTCACGGTTGCGCTGCAGCAAGCCGAGTTGAAACAGCATCGCGACCAAACCCAGCGCGGCCAAAATCAGGAAAAAACTCATGCCGAGAAACAGCCCGCCGAAATCGACCGCCGAGTTCGCCGAAGCCTGCGCGCTCGCGCGCACATTGCGCAGGAGCAATTGATTCATCTCCGGCCGCAGCGCGCCGAGCAGCGTGCGCTCGAGTTCGCGGGCCGCGTCGCGCGCGTGCGGAATCCGCAGCGCCGTGAGGTTGCCCCAGCGCGTCGCCCACATGTCACGACCGGCAGCGAGGGAGAAAAACGCCTTCGGCGCGCCTCGATAATCGTCCCAATAGCGCTCGTCGACGGGGCGGATGCGATCGAGTTTGAGCGGCAGGCCCGGGTCCCACTCGCTCTGGTGCTTGCTGTCGCTGATACCGGGAAAGTCCGGCATCCACCCGCGATCGGCGGCAAGGCCTTCGAGCGGAATCACGGCGCGCACGCGAAACGCCGTTTCACGCTCGATGAGCGCATCACCCGCGCCGACTTGGAAAAACGTCACGCGCACCTCGTCACCGAGCTTCGCGCGCAGGTCGTCGGCAAGCCAGCGGTTGATCACGATCTCATTCGCCGCCAGATCAGCCGGTAGAAACGGCGCGGCCGCATTCGTCGTCGCCGTCGCGATCGAATAAGGCGTCGCGCGATCGCCCGCGCGGAGTTCATTGACGAGATAAGAAACGACAGGCTGCGCCGTCGGAGCCACCCGCGTGATCGCTTCCGCCATCGGCGGATCGAGAAAAATTCGATCCGAGCCGACTTCGAAAACGGCGGGTTGATCGCGCCAATTGAGCGTCAAGCCGTAGTCGGCGAGACGGAGAACGCGCCCTAGCGAATCAGCGAGCGCGGCCTCTGGCTTGGCTCCGTCGAGCAAAAGCAAATTGGCCCGCTCGGCGCGGTTGAACGCCGTCTGCAACAATTCGATGGGGAGAAACACCGAGAGCGGCGGCACCTGCGTCGCCGCCAGGTTGAAGCGGCCAAAGGCCGCCTCGCCGACGACCGCGGCAATTTTGCAACGCAGCGTTTCAAGTTTACCCTCGGCCCCGGCGATGGGCGCGTTGCCCGCGAGCACACCGGGCTTTTGCAGGCGGAGGACCAACGTGTCACCGACGGCGAGCCCGAGGCGGCCCGCGAGGACGGCGTTGACGGCGATTTCCGCTTTCTCGGCCGATAGTGTCGGCGCTGCGGGCTCGGGTGCGAAGGACCAGAATGCTGGCGTGACACCGACGAGTTGCACCTGACTCGCCACCGCACGCGTGGCGGCATTGGTCGCCGTGCCCCGCGCAATCAGCGCCGGAGCCGCGCGCACGCCGGCCGCAGTCGCGATATCATCCGCCAAAGCCTGCCGAAAAAACCGATCACCCGACGCGAGCACATGCGTCGCCCTTCCGATGCGTTGTTCACCGATACGCCGGAGCGAGGCCGCCACCGAGTCGCCGGCAAACAGCGCACCCAACAAAACCGTAGCCCCAAGCGCCGCCCCCGCCAGCACGCCAAGGTAGGCGAAGCGGTAGTGTAGCACGCTCCGCAGGATGTAACGGAAGGCGGTCATCGGAAAGTCCGGTGTCAGGCGACCAACCGCCCCGCCTCAAGGCGGCAGGTGCGTTGCATCCGTTGCGCGAGGGCTGGGTTGTGGGTGACCACGACGAGTGCGGCATGCGCCGCGGCCTGCGTGCTCAGGAGCAAATCCGCGATGCGCTCGCCGGTGGCAGTGTCGAGCGAGCCGGTCGGCTCGTCGGCCAGGATGAGCTTCGGCTGGTTGATCAGCGCCCGCGCGATGGCCGCGCGGAGCTGCTCGCCGCCGGAAAGTTGCCACGGCAGATGCGCCATGCGATCGCGGAGACCGACTTGTTCCAGCAGCGCCTCGGCGCGGGCCCGCGTGGTGCGAGCCTCTTCGCTCCAGCCACCGGCGAGACGCGGCACGAGGACGTTTTCCAGCACGGAGCATTGCGGCAGGAGGTAGTGCAGTTGAAAAATAAAACCAATGGCGCGGTTGCGGAAACTCGCCGCGGCCATCGCATCAAGCCCGCCCAGCGCCACGCCATCAATCGCGATGGTGCCGCTAGTCGGTTGGTCGAGCGCGCCCAGCAAATTGAGCAGCGTGGTCTTGCCGCTGCCGGAGGGGCCGACAATCGCGACGCTCTCCCCGGACGCGACGCTGAGATCAAGATCACGCAGCACGGTCACGGGTCCGGCGGCGGTCTCGTAGGTTTTGGCAACTCGGGTGACTTCAATCATGTCATTTCAAAATTTTCCAACGCCGGGCTTTAAATTCAAAAATCGGCAGCGTGCCGGTCGCGACGCGCTCCACCTCAATGCGAATCTGGAACGCTGCGCGTAGCCGAGCCGACAACTCGGCCGTGAGATCGGCGGTGCCGGGATCGGTCTCGAAGCGGACACGGATTTCGGCGAGCGTGCCACGCTGGTCGATCTCAACCTGATATTCGCGCACGCCGGCGAGCGCACGCACCGCGGCGTCCATCGCGGTCGGGTAAAGATTCACGCCGCGCACAATCGCCATGTCGTCCACGCGCCCGAGAATACCGCCCGCAAGCGCAAACGCCGCCGGCTCCTCGCCGGGCAGCGGAACAGGTTTCACGAGATCGCCCGTGCGATAGCGGAGCAGCGGGCACGCCGCGCGGCCCAGCGTGGTGAGCACAAATTCTCCGCTCTCGCCGGGAGCGATCGGGTCGTTGGTGCCCGGCTGCAAAACCTCCGCGAAATAGCGGTCGTGCATCACGCGGAGCCGCGCCGGATCGGCGGCGCTGCCATACGACACCGGACCCACCTCCGTCATGCCGTGGTGATCGATCACGTGCGCACCGGGCCAGCTCTGCTCGATGCGGGCGCGCACCTCTGGCCCGCTGCCGCCGGGCTCGCCCGCCACCATCACGACCTCGACACCGCTGCCACGCAGATCCAGCGACTCCTGCCGCGCGACATCCGCGAGGCGCAGCGCGTAGGTGGGCGTGCAGCAGAGGATGCGCGGGCGCTGCGCGAGGAGAAACCGCACGCGCTCGCTGCTGCTCATCCCGCCGGCGGGAATCGTGCGCAGCCCGAGTTGTTGCGCGGAGTAGAACGCCGACCAGAAACCGAGGAACGGGCCGAACGAAAACGCAAAAAAAACGGAATCGCCCGCGCGCGCTCCGGCCCCGCGCCAGATATTTTTCCAGTTCTCGATGACCCACTGCCAGCTCGCGTCATTATCGAGCCAGATGATGGGTCGCCCGCTGGTGCCGCTCGTCTGGTGGAAGCGCGTATAGGTCTCCTCAGGAAACGTGAGCGTCGAGCCAAACGGCGGATGCTCGAGCTGGTCGCGCGCGAGGTCCGTCTTCGTGGTAAAAGGCATCCGGACGCGAAACGCATCGAGCGACTCGAAGCCGTCGAGCCCGCCGGCCGCGGCGAGTTTTCCGCGATAGAAGCGATTCGTCGGCGCGATCTCAGCGATGAGGCGGTTGAGCGCCGCGAGTTGCGTCTGCGCGAGCGCAGCCATGTCGTCAGCGCGCGTGGGGTGTCGCGGCCGCGACGGCAGCCGGAGCAGCCTTCGCGGTCTTCGGGGCGGGCGCGGGTTTGTAGTAGCTCACGAGGCAGCCACCGACGGCGGCGAGCAAGATGCCGGCCCAGAACTGCCATGCGATGCCACCCCACCCGTCCTTCGGCGGATGCATGAGCGTGGCCGCGATCGCGTTCACGATGGGCGCGGCGGCAAACACGATCGCCATCACGACGGTGGGCGTGCCCTTCGCGCCGAAGGCGAGCAGAATGCCAAATGCGCCGATCGCACCGAGGGCGCCGGCGAAGAGCGAGAGCCAGATACCCTTCGACGGAAAACTAAAGTCGGAGCCGTTTATTTTCAGCACCATGAGCGGCGCGAGCACGGCGATGATGAAGTAGGCCACGCCCACAAAGAGAAAGGCCTTGTAGCGGCCGTTGACGGGATCGCCCATCGCCATCTGCCCGCTGTGCAGGTAGACGCCGTAGAGGCCCCAAGTGATGACGGTGAGGAGTGCGTAGATGAGCCAGTTCATAAAATGAGTTGAGCGCTGAGGGTTGAGAGCTGAGAGATGGAGGTCGGAATTTTTGACCGCGGACTACGCGGATGGCGCGGATAAATGCCGGGGAACTTTAGATCATCCGCAGTATCGGCGTAATCCGCGGTCAAACGGTTTGACCCATTGCGGCTTCAAGTTTGGTGCGGAGCGCAGCGGAGATCGGGGTTTTCCGAATCTGCTTAGTGGCGGCGTCGAGTTCGACGTGGATGATACCGAAGGTGCCGCTGGCGAGGAGCGGTTCGCCGGGCACATCGGCGGAGTGGATTGCGAAGGCGTAGCTGAGGCTCGTGGTGCGGAGTTCGACGAGGCGGAGGCGGACCTCGAGCGTTTCCTGAAAGCGCGCCGGGCGGTGGTATTTGCAGCTGACCTCGATGCGCGGCCAGCCGTCGTGCTTCGCGCCATCAGCCGAGTGGACGGTTTCGCCCAGCGAGCGGAAAAAGGCGTGCTCGGCGCACTCCACGAATTTGAAGAAGTTCGCGAAGTGCATGATTCCCGCGAGATCGGTATCGGCGAACTCGACGAGACGGCGGTGGCGGAAATGGATTTTTTCGGAGGCGGACATCGGCGGGCGGTTACGTCTTCGGCGGCGCGAGGCGAGCGGTGACGCGACCGAAATGTTCGGCCATCGTCCGGGCACTGAAGCTTTTTTCAACGCCCAATCTACCCGCGCGCCCGAGTTCGGCGCGGCGCAGCGGGTTGGCGAGCAGCGCCTGCCAGGCGCGGGCCAGCGCCAGCGCGTCGCGCGGGGGCACGCAGATTCCGCCCCCGGTCGCCGCGATGAGTTCGGGGAAAGCCGCCGCGTCCGGCTGCACGATCGGCACGCCGCAAGCCATCGCCTCGATGGCGTAGAGGCCAAACGCCTCGGGATAGGCGACCGGCACGGAGAAAACCGAGAGGCTGCGGAGAAACGAAATTTTCTCCTCCCGCGTAAGGTTCGGGTGCCACTCGACGCGCGCTGCGAGGCCAGCGGCAGCAATCTTCTGCTTCAAGGCGGCAATGAGACGTTCATCGCCCGCCGTGGCGGCACCGCCAATTTTCAAGCGCGCGGTGGTGTCGCCGAGATCACGGGCGAGCGCGATGAACGCATCGACGAGCAGATCGCAGCCCTTCTCACGACACATGCGCGCGAGGTAGCCAATCACCGGCGTGGCACGTGCGTCTCGCGCGTGTTCCGCACCATTCACGGGCGAGGCGCCCGTGCCACTCCCATAACCGGCG
>JANOAF010000366.1:0-12166 GCA_031411015.1 Opitutaceae bacterium
CGCCTCGACGTTCTCGCCCGACGGCAAGTCATTGGTCATCGCCAGCTCGATGGGCTACGCGAAAATTTTCGACGCCGCGACCTACCAGGAGATGACGACGTTGTCCGGGTTCATGTTTGGCGTGCATAGCGCTGGCTACTCGCCGGAACAGCAGCGCCTGGCGCTCTCCAGCACGGCGTTCGAGGCGCTGACACTCTGGGACGTGCACAACTACGAGCGATTGCTGACCCTCTCGTTAACCGCCTCGCTCGGTAACACGAAGTTTTCGCCGGACGGCAACGTGATCGCAGGCGGAAGCGACACGGCGCTGCGTTTCTGGCGCGCGCCCTCGTGGGCGGAGATCGAACAGGCGGAGGCGGCGGTGCGGGCGGGGGCGGGGCGGTGAGGGGGCTGTGTCCCGTGGTCAGGGCCGAAAGTGAGAGCGGTCCCACGGCCGGCATCTTGACAGATTTTCCGAGCCGGCCGAATCTCGGCACATGGAAATCCTCACCGTCACCGAGGCCCAGCCGAAGATGAGCCGGCTGATTGACCAAGCGTTGCGCGGCACGCCCGTGATTATCCGCAAGGGCAACCGGCTGGTGCAACTGACGGAGTTTGTCGTGCCGGAGCCAATCCCCGAGCGGCCGGTGGGCTATTTTCAGCGCCGGCCCGCGGATTACGCGGTGGCCAATGGTGCGGTCGCGGATGCGGTGCCGGTGCGTTGAGCGCTGCACCAGTGGGACATCGTCCGCGTGCGGATCAACGAGCACGACCGCGATGCACATCCGGCGGTCGTCATCTCGTGCGAGGAAGATTGCCGGGACCCAGAGTTGCATCGGGTGAACGTGCTCTACGGTTCGAAGAAACCACCGGCGGTGAGTCTCCAGCCGTGGCAGGTGTTGTTGAACGGCGCCGACGGGCTCGATTTTCGCACGGCGGTGGACTGCGGCGTGTTTTACCTCGTGGCGAAGAGTGCGTGCTCGCCGGCCGTCGGTGCCGTGGGCTTGGAGCGGCGTCGCGTGATCGGGCGGAAGATTATCGAAATTCTGCGGCTGCCGCGGTGAGGCGCGGCGTGATCGAACGGCAACGTGCGTCCCGACGCGCGCCCGCGTGGGCGGAGATCGAGCAAGCGGAGGCGGCGGAGCGGGCGGAGCGAAGTAGCCGTCGGCAAACCCAAGCCTTGGCTGTCTTGTGACCGTGAGGGGCATCTTGACTCAACGCACCGTAGATACAGCGTGCTCACATGCCCACGCTCACCGCGAAAGTATTTCAAGCCGGCAATTCCAAGGCGCTGCGCCTGCCGCGCAGCCTCAACGCAAAGGTGAAAACCTACCACATCGAGCCCTACGGCAAGGACGGCTTCATCGTCATCGATCCGGCGGCCGAGGCGCGGCGATTGAAGGCGCTACGGGCGCTGTGGGGATCGGCACCGGATTTTCCTGACCACACGAAATGATCTTCCTGCCGGACACCAACGTGTTCTCCCGCTTCCTGCGCGGACGGCCGGAGGATGCGGAGATGAAAATCCGATTGGAGGAATCGTTAGGCGCCTGCCGGCTATCGGCAATCGTGCTGACGGAATTGGAATACGGCGCAGCGAAGCGCCCTGACGTGCAGGTATTTCGCGAGCGGATCGCGCGGCTCAAGCGCGTGTTTCCGCGGGTGGAGCCGTTTGGCGAGAAGGCGGCGCATCACGCGGGATTCGTGCGGGCGTTCCTCGCCAACCTGAAACCCAACGCCCAGCCCATCGGCGCTTACGACGCGCTACTGGCCGGACATGCACTGGCGCTGGGCGCGGTTTTCGTGACGCAAAACACGAAGGAGTTCTCCCGCGTGCCGGGGCTCGGCGTCGAAGATTGGCGGAATTAGCCAGACCTCAGGCAAGCGAGCGTCCGCGAATTTTCCTGATTCCCCACGTCCCCCACCCGCCCTTACGCGCTCAGGCTCTTAATCAGCTCCACCATCGGCATGAACATCGCGATGACGATGATGCCAACGCCGACCGCCATCAGCACGATCATCACCGGCTCGATGATGGAGGTGAGCGCGCCGACCGCGTTATCGACCTCCTCGTCGTAGTTGTCGGCGATGCGCACGAGCATGTCGGGGAGCGCACCCGTTTCCTCGCCGACCTCGATCATGCTCGTCACCATGCCGGGGAAAATATTCGTGGACTCCAGCGGCTTGGCGACATTGTCGCCCTCCTTCACGCGGTCGTGCACGACGTTAATCGCATTCGCGATATGCACGTTGCCACTCGTGTCACGCGTGATGATGAGCGCTTGCAAAATCGGCACTCCCGAGGCCAACAAGGTGCCAAATGTCCGCGTAAAGCGCGCGATCGCAGCCTTTAGAAACAGGTCGCCGATCACGGGCACGTGCAGCAACATCCAGTGCAGGACCTTCGTGCCGAAATGCGATTTCTTGAAAAGCCAGAATGCCACGACCACGACGGCCACACCCAACAGCACCATGAAGATGTTAGTCCGCAGCGCATCGGCGATCCCGACGACGAATGACGTCAGCATCGGCAGCGGCTTGCCCTTCAACATGGTGAAAAACACCTCCTGAAACTTCGGCACCACGAAGAGCATCAGCACGATCATGATGAGACCCGCGACGAAACTGATGATCGCGGGATAAACCATCGCCGCGATAATTTTGGCGCGGATCTTCACGGCCTTTTCCGTGAAGACGGCGAGACGTTCGAGCACCGTCTGCAAGACGCCGCCCGCTTCGCCGGCTTTCACCATGTTGACATAGAGCCGGTCGAACGCCTTGGGGTGCGCCGAGAGGCCGTCCGAAAAATTTCCGCCGGAGCGAATGCTGTCCGCGCATTCCTCGATCACGGCCTTGAACGCCGGCCGTTTTTCCTGCCGGCCCAGCACTTCGAGGCTGCGCATGATCGGCATGCCCGCTTTCACGAGCGTGGCGAGCTGGCGCGTGAACACCGCCTGCCCCTTGGCGTTGATCGGCGCGCCGAAGGAGATGCCTTTCTTCCGGCGCGGTGGGGCGCCCGAGGGAAACGTCATCTGCGGCCCTTTACCCGGGGCCTTGGCGGCAAAGGTCGCGGGCTTGGCAGCCGACGCATCGGCGGGGCGGACGGAAAGTTTGGCCATGGTCTTAGTTTGTCATTGCGAGCCCAGCGCAGGCGGGCGCGGCAATCCAGCACGATTGCTCACGTGTATTTCACCACTTCCTCGATCGAAGAGTGGCCGTCAAAGATGGCGCGCAGGCCGTCGTCACGCAGCGTGCGCATGCCCTGCTCGATCGCTTTCTGGCGGATGACGAGCGTCGGGGCGCGTTCGGTCACGAGATCGCGCAATGCTTCGCTCATCCGCAGCCACTCGTAGATCCCAAGGCGGCCTTTGTAGCCGGCCTGGCTGCAGGTGGGGCAGCCTTTGCCGTAGAAAAACTGTCGGCTACCAATGCTCTCCTTGGCGATGCCGAGCTGCGACAGTAAGTCAGCCGGCGGGATATAGGACGTCCGGCACTGCACGCACACGCGCCGCACGAGTCGCTGCGCGAGCACCGCTTCCAGCGATGACGCGATGAGAAACGGCTCCACGCCCATATCGACAAGGCGGGTGACCGCACCGGCCGAATCATTGGTGTGCAGCGTCGAAAGCACGAGATGGCCCGTGAGCGAGGCCTGAATTGAAATCTGCGCCGTCTCGAGATCGCGAATTTCCCCCAGCATAATCACGTCGGGATCTTGGCGGAGGAATGAGCGGAGCGCGGCGGCAAACGTGAGCCCCGTCAGCGGATTAACCGGCACCTGCATGATGCCCTCGATTTCGTATTCCACCGGATCCTCGGCGGTAAGGATCTTGAGATCGACCGTGTTCACGATCCGCAAGGCGCTGTAAAGGGTCGTCGTCTTACCCGAACCGGTCGGACCCGTGACGATGAAGATCCCGTTGGGCCGGCGCACAATTTCCTGAATGCCGTTAAACACATCCTCGGGCATGCCGAGTTGCGCGATGTCGAGCCGCACGGCCGACTGGTCGAGCACGCGGAGCACCACGCTCTCGCCGAACTGCGTGGGCAGCGTCGAGACGCGCAGATCGACGGCCCGGCCGCCGATGTTGATCTTGATGCGGCCGTCCTGCGGGACGCGGCGCTCGGCGATGTTGAGCGAGGCGAGCACCTTAATGCGCGAGATGATGGGAAGTGCCAGCTGCTTGGGCGGCGGCGCCATCTCGTAGAGCGCGCCGTCGATGCGGTAGCGGATTTTGAACTCGTGCTCGAAAGGCTCGAAATGAATGTCGCTCGCCTTGTCGCGGATCGCCTGACCGACGACCAGATTCACGAACTTGATAATCGGCGTCTGCTCCGCCATCGACTCGATGTCGCGTTCCGAGAGCTCGCGGCCCGCGCCCGTGTCGGGTGCCACTTTCCCGGTGCTGATTTCTTGGAGCAGATCGTCGATGCTCTCCTCGTCCTCGCCATAGTGCTGCTTGATTTGCACGTCGACCTTGTCGGGATCGGCGAAGAAAAGCCGCACATTGCGATCGAGGGCAAAGGTCAGATCATCGACGGCGTGGGTGTTGAACGGATCGGTGACGAGGAGATCGATGTTCTGCTCGTCGGCCTGCAGCGGCATCACGCCATAATCGCGCGCGAGCTTGCCGGTGAGCGCCGCGATCGCCTCGCCGGGAAACTGGATCGGCACTTCGCTCAGGTAGTCGTAGCCGAGGTGCTCGGCAATCCGGCGCAGCAGAACCTCCCTTTCCACAACCCCGAGATCGACCACCACGTCCGCGAGCGGCTTGCCCGTCGCCTTGTGCTCCTCGTTGAGTTCATCGAGCTGGGCGGGGGCGACGAGGCGCTGCTCCTTGAGAAACTCGTAGATGGCGGAACTGTGACTGGGAAACATGCGGAGGGGAATCGGCGCGCAGCGGAGGGGAACAACTCCGCCCACGGCCTCAAATATCGCGGAGCTTCAGCCCGAGTTGCTGGAATTTTTCGCGCATGACGTTTGGGTCCTGCGCCTTTTCGAGCGCTTCGTCAGGGGAAACCAGTTCGCGGTTCACGAGACTCATGAGATGGGTGTCGAGGGTGATCATGCCGAGGTTGGCGCCCGTCTGGATGTCAGACGTAATCCGGAACGTTTTGTTTTCCCGAATCAAGGCGCCGATGGAGGTCGTGGTGACCATGATTTCATAGGCGGCGATACGGCCACCGCCGACTTTTTTGCAGAGCGACTGGGAAATGACCGCCACGAGCGACGACGCGAGCTGCGTCCGAATCATGTCCTTCATGTTCGCCGGAAACGCATCGACGATGCGGTCCACGGTTTTCGCCGCGCTGTTAGTGTGGAGCGTGCCAAACACCAAGTGGCCGGTTTCCGCCGCAGTAATCGCCGCCTCGATGGTTTCGAGATCGCGCATTTCACCGACCATGATCACATCGGGATCTTGGCGAAGCGCGCGGCGCAAGGCCTCGGAAAAGCTGGGCACGTCGACGTGCACCTCGCGCTGCGTGACGACGCACCGCTTGTGATCGTGGTAATACTCGATCGGGTCCTCGATGGTGATGATGTGGCCGTCGCGCGCCTCGTTGATGTAGTTGATCATCGAGGCGAGCGTCGTCGATTTGCCGGAGCCGGTCGGACCGGTGACAAGGATCAAGCCGCGCGGGCGGTAGAGCAGCTCGCGGATTTTGTCGGGCAGGCCAATGTCCCGCAGGCCAAACATCTTCAGCGGGATTTGCCGGAGCACGATGCCGTAGTTCGATTTGCTGCGCAGCACGGACACGCGGAAACGCGCCTTCTCGGCGTAGGCGAAACCAAAATCAGTGCCGCCGTTGAGCTTTGTGTTGGCGACGTGCGCGTCGGGCGTGATCGCGAGCATCAGCCGCTCGGTATCGGTCGGCGTCAGCGGCGGGCCGTCGATCGGTGACATGCTGCCGCTGATGCGCAGCGTCGGCGGCTGGCCGACTTGGAGGTGAAGGTCCGAGGCACCTTGCTCGACCATGAGGTCGAGCAGATCGTTCATGTCATAGCTCATGGCGCGATCCTCCTTGGCGTGGTCGATGGGGGCGAAGACCGACAGATGCGGCGGGCGAAATTCATGGGGAATTCATCAGCTGGAGTCACCCACCGTGATGGAAACGACTTCCTCGATCGTGGTGAGCCCGGCCGTGACCTTGCGCGCGCCATCCTCGCGCATCGTGCGCATGCCGTTCGCGCGGGCTTTCTCGCGGAGCTTCGCGGTGCCGACGTGCTCGTAAATCATCTTCTGGATTTCTTCGTTGATGAGGAAGATCTCGAAAATCCCCATGCGCCCACGGTAGCCAGTGGCGTTGCAGCTGGCGCAGCCCTCGCCCTTGGCAAACGTGGCGCTCGACGCCTGCGCGGGGTTGATGTTGAGCGAGCGCACCTCCTTCGCGTCGGGCAGATAAGGCCGCTTGCAGATCTTGCAGATTTTGCGGACGAGGCGTTGCGCCATGATCGCGCGAAGCGAGGTCGAAACGAGAAACGGCTTCACCCCGATGTCGATCAAGCGCGTGACGGCGCCAGGCGCATCGTTGGTGTGGAGCGTCGAGAAAACCATGTGACCGGTGAGCGACGCATTGATCGCGATCTCCGCGGTCTCGAGGTCGCGAATTTCCCCGACCATCACGACATTGGGCGCCTGCCGGAGCATCGCGCGGAGCGCGGAGGCGAACGTCATCCCGACATCGTGGCGCACGGGCACTTGGTTGATGCCGTTGAGCTGATACTCGACCGGATCTTCGACCGTGATGATCTTGCGATCGGGTTTATTGATGAAGTGCAGGCAACCGTAGAGAGTGGTCGTCTTGCCCGAGCCGGTGGGACCGGTGACCAGGAGAATGCCATCGGGCAGCTGGATTAGCTTTTCGAAAGTCGCGGCGTCGTCGCTGAGGAAGCCGAGCTCGGGCAAACCCAACGTGAGCCCTTCTTTGTCGAGAATACGCATCACGATGCTCTCGCCGTGCGCCGTGGGCAGAGACGAGACACGCAAGTCGAGTTGCTTGCCACCGGCGGCGATTTGGATGCGACCGTCCTGCGGGATGCGTTTCTCGGCGATGCTGATGTTCGCCATGATTTTCAGGCGAGAGATAATCGAAAGCTGCAACCGCTTGGGAGGGTTCTCGACTTCAATTAAAACGCCGTCGATCCGGTAGCGGACGCGAAACCGCTTTTCGAGCGGCTCAATGTGAATGTCGGAGGCGCGGCGTTGAATCGCCTCCAGGATGATCTGGTGGACGAGTTTGACGATCGGTGCATCCGCATCGGTGTTGCTCGGATCGACTGCCGCACCGGGCTCGGTTGTCACCGCGGCGCCGTCGCCCTCGGCATCTTTGACCGAGAGGTTGTTGAGCAAATCGTCGATCGAATTGGCGTCCTTCCCGTAGAAGCGATCGATCGCCGACGCGATGTCCTCGGGCGTGGCGACCATCGTCTCAAGGGGCAGCTTGACGAGGTAGCCGAGCGCATCGATGCCGTCGGTATCAAACGGGTCAGAGATCGCGATGCGGAGCCGGTTACTCTCCCGGGCGATTGGAATCAGCCGGTGCTTCGCCGCGATGGCGCGTGGCACCGTCTCCAGCGTCTCAGCGGTAATCCGCAGGTTGGTGAAATCGGGCGCCATCGGCATACCGAACTCCGCCGCCAGTAATTCTGCGACGCTGCGCGACGACAACACGCCCTGTTTCACCAACAGGTCCACCACCCGCGGTGCCGGGGTCGCGAGATCCGAATGGCGGGCCGCGATGGCACGGGCGGCATCAACTTGCGCCGACCGCAGGAGCCCGCGATCGAGCGCGAGCTGGATGACAAAATCATCCGCGGCCGTGGAAGATGGTTGGGGCGTGGTCGGGGTCACTTCGGAGCGAGGCTCATCAAGAACTCAGCGTTGGACTTCGTTTTCTTCAAGCGCGTGATGAGCATCTCCATCGATTCGATGGGACCGAGGCCCTGCATGGCGCGGCGCAGGCCGTAGATGCGCAGGAGTTCCTCGGGGTGGTAGATGAGCTCTTCCTTGCGTGTGCCCGAGCGGTCGATGTTGATCGCGGGGAAAATCCGGCGCTCCACGAGGCCCCGGTCGAGGTGGAGCTCGGAATTACCCGTGCCCTTGAATTCCTCGAAGATGATTTCGTCCATGCGGCTGCCCGTGTCGATGAGCGCACTGGCGATGATGGTGAGACTACCGCCGCCCTCGATGTTGCGCGCGGAGCCGAAAAACCGCTTCGGTTTCTGGAGCGCGTTGGATTCGAGACCGCCGGACATGGTCTTGCCCTGGTTGCCGGCGAGCGCGTTGTAGGCGCGCGCGAGGCGCGTAATCGAATCGAGGAGGATCACGACGTGCTCGCCCTGCTCGATGCGGCGGCGCGCGATCTCGATCACCATCTCGGCGCAATGGACGTGACTCTCCGGTGTCTCGTCGAACGTGGAAGACACGACCTCGCCCTTGGTGTGGCGCTTAAAGTCGGTCACTTCCTCGGGTCGCTCGTCGATGAGCAACAAGATGAGTTTCACCTCGGGGAAATTCGCCGTGATCGAATTGGCGATATTTTGGAGGAGGACGGTTTTACCCGTGCGCGGGGGCGCGACGATGAGACCGCGCTGGCCGAAACCGATCGGCGTGAGGATATCGACGGCGCGCATCGACATGTCCTTCACGACCTCGGGGTCTTCGAGGAGAATGCGTTTCAGCGGATAGTAAGGGACGAGTTCCTCAAACGGCGTGACGTTGGCGATGGCGTCGGGTGCCATCCCCTGCACGCGATCGATGCGAATGGCGGACGGGCAACGCTCGCCCTCGAGCGGGAGCTGAATCACCACCTCGACGCGATGCCCGCGCTTAAGGCCGTAGCGCTTCACGAGCGACTCGGGCAGATAAGCGTTCTCCGGATAGAGCCGATAGTTGACGTGCTCGTGGACGATGAAGTGCCCGCGATCGTTTTGATCGAGGTGGCCGGTGTCGCGCACGGGACATTTCTCCGTCGCCGCGAACTTGAAAATTTCGTTGAGAAGCTGCCGCTTGTTCGGCGCGCCCTCGAACTTCACGCCGAGCTGGCGCGCGAATGCGGTGAGATCGTAGAGCGTTTTCGCGTAGAGTTCGTGGAGCGAGAGCGGCGTGCCGCTGCCCGCGGCGAGCTCGCCCGCAAGCGTATCGAGCGCCGCGAAATCATTGAAGCGCGAGGGATTCGGCAGATCGCCGAAGACGGGCGTGTTGCTCGGCGGCGGCGCCTGAGGGGGAAGTTGTTCCCGCCCACCATGACCACCGTGGCCGCCTTGCCCACCGCCTCCGCCACCGCCGCCACCGCCTGGCTGCCACTGACCGCCACCGTGACGGCCACGTTTGCGCTTACCATGCTTCCAAGATCCACGGTCACCGCGATCCTGGCCGCCGAAACCGCCGCCACCCTGCTGGCCTTGTTGCCCTTGCCAGTCGCCGCGCCCACCGCCGCCGCCGCCGTGCTGCGGTTGAGGTTGGTGCTGAGGTTGCGGAGTGGACGCCGGAGATGACTCAGAGGGGGAGTCGGAACGAGTTTCGACCCGTTGCGATTCCGTGGACACGGATGGCTCGGGCCGAACCTCCTGCGGCGCCTCCGGGGCGGGGGCCGGCGGTTCGCGGAATTGCGGTGGCTCGGCCGGGCGTTGATAAACAGGAGGCGGAACCTCGCGCGGCACGAAGACTTCGCGCGCAACCGGTGCGGCGGAAGGCTCGGGCGCGAAACTCAATTCGCGCGTGGTGGGCGCGTCAGCAGCCTCGGCTTTGGCCGCACCGCGCCGGGCACGACCGCGGGCTGGAGCGGGTTTGGCCGGGGCCGTTTTTTCGGGTTTCGGCGGTTTCGCGGCCGCAGGTTTTGCCGTGCGAGTGCGGGCGCCGAGACGGCGGGGCTTCTTTTCGGCCGCAGCGGAGGCGGCAGACGGTGTATCGTCGTCAGATTTGGGAGGGAGGGCCATGTCGGGATTTTCGGATAATTAGGCGCCGAGCACGCGCTGCGTCAGACGCGGGTGCCCAAGCGAAGTTTCAGGCGGCCACAAGAGCGTTGGCCAAACAGTCCACCTGAGCCTCGAGAAACGCGGGGGAGCCCTCGTTCCACAAGACAAAGTCGGACAGCTCGATTTTACGTGCCAGCGGCAGTTGCTTGGAGATTCGCTGCCCGGCGAGCGGACGAGGGAGACCGCGTTGCTCCAGTCGGGCGAGTTGCTGGGCCGGAGCACAGGCCACGCATACGGTGAAATCAAACCAATTCTCCAAACCTTTCTCAAAGAGCAACGGCACCTCAACGGCCCAACGGGCGTTGAGGTCGCTTGAAAAGGCCTCTGACCAAGCCGCAAACACGCGTGGATGGGTAAGATTTTCCAACCAAAGCCGCTCGGTATCGCTGGTAAAAACGCGTTCAGCCAGCGCCGGCCGATTCACGCGCAGCCCGCCGCCTACGCTACCGCTACCGGCGTCAGGATCACTTTCCAAGACCGACGGCCCATAGCGCTCGCCCAGCGCCAAAAGCACCGCGGGCTCCCTCAAAACCTGATCGCGCACAATGCGGTCGGAATCGAGCCGACGGAAGCCGCGCTGCTCCAGCGCGCGCGCCACCGTCGATTTCCCACAGCCCACACCACCCGTGATTCCTACTCTCATGCGTCGAAGCGCGCGATAATTAAGACCGGCGGCGCGCGCGGCAAATGCTTAATCATCCCCATTTTCGTTTCTAAAAAAAGTCGCGCGTAGCCGGCGGTTCGCCGTCGCTACTCGCTCATGCTTGCAACGATCACCTCCGCCGCCCTCCAAGGAATCAACGGCGAGGTTGTCCATGTGGAGGTCAACGCCGGCGAGTCCGGCGACCCCAAGTGGTATCTCGTCGGCCTCGCCGACACCGCGGTAAAGGAATCCAGCGATCGCGTTTTCACCGCGCTCAACAACAGCGGCTTTCGGCCGCCGCGCACCCGCACCACGATAAATCTCGCCCCGGGCAATCTGCGCAAGGAAGGCCCATTCTACGATCTGCCCATCGCCCTCGGGATTCTCGCCGCGACCGGGCAGCTTAAATGCGCGCATCTCGCCGATTGGTTGATTGCGGGCGAACTCAGTCTCTCCGGTGCCACACGGCCCGTGCGCGGCGCGCTCGCGATGGCCCGGCTCGCCCGCACGCTCGGCAAACGCGGCCTGCTCCTCCCCGCGATCTCCGCCGAGGAAGCGGCGCTGGTCGAGGGCGTGGAGGTTTACGCCGTGGATTCGCTGAGCGCCGCGGTGCGTTTCCTCAGCGGTGAAAAACCCCTCGCCGCCCTCGACCCCAAGGCCGCGCGCCAGCGCGCAAACGCACCCGCATCGCCCGACGCCGCCGATTTTTCCGAAATCAAGGGCCAGCACGCGTTGCGCCGCGCCATCGAAGTCGCCGTCGCCGGTTCGCACAATTTGCTGATGATCGGGCCACCGGGTTCGGGAAAATCGATGGTCGCGAAACGCATCCCGACCATCATGCCCGCGCCCACCCTCGACGAACATCTCGAGATTATGAGCATCCACTCTGCCGCGGGCCGGACCATTAATGGCGAGATGACGTGGGGCGCGCGCCCGTTTCGCACGCCGCATCACACGGTCTCCGATGTCGCGCTGCTCGGCGGCGGCACGATTCCCGGTCCAGGTGAAATTTCCCTCGCCCACCACGGTGTGCTCTTCCTCGACGAGTTACCCGAATTCAAACGTTCCGCCCTCGAAACGCTCCGCCAGCCCCTTGAGGACGGCGAAGTCTCCATCTCGCGCAGCGCCGGAAAAATCACCCTACCCTGCTCGATGATGCTCGTGGCCGCGATGAACCCTTGTCCGTGCGGCTATCTCGGTGACACCAAACGCGAGTGCCGGTGCTCGCCGGTGCAAGTGCAGCGCTATCGCGCACGGATCAGCGGCCCCCTGCTTGACCGCATCGACCTCCACATCGAGGCGCCCGCCCTCTCCCTCAACGAACTGCGCACGGAAAAACCTGGCGAGACCTCGGCCGCGATTCGACAACGTATTCCTTCTCCGCGCACGCTCCAGCACACCCGCTTCGCCGGCACAAAGATCACCGCCAACTCCCGAATGACCCACGCCCAGATCCGCAAGCACTGCGTCATCGATTCCACGCTCGGCGATCTTTTACAGCAGGCGATGGAGCAGCTCTCGCTCTCCGCGCGCGCTTACGATCGCATCCTGAAAGTCGCGCGCAC
>JANOAF010000367.1:0-16200 GCA_031411015.1 Opitutaceae bacterium
GGCGGGATCGTTTATACCTCGACGCACCAGACCTGGCCGCCGCACGAGGAGCCGTGGGATTTCTGGCGGTTTTCGCAGCATAGCTGGCAGACGCTCTTCAATCCCGCGACTGGCTTCGAGGTGCTCGAGGCCGTGGTGGGCGAGCCGGCGCGCGTGCATGCGTGCCGCACCTCGTCGGTGACGGTCGGGATGCCGAACAGCCTCGCGTGGCTCGGAGCCGCCTCGATCGTGCGAAAGACCCACGACACGAAACTGAGCTGGCCCGTCACCGTCGGCGAAATTACGCCGTCGATGTATCCCGCGGGCGAGCTGGCCGTGGCACCCACGACGAACCGCACGTAGCATGACGGTAAGAAGGCCTTTACCGTTCGTCATTCTGAGCGGAGCGAAAAATCCAAAAGGATATCCGCACCCGCAACCGCGCCACGTAAATCCAAATGGATTCTTCGCTCCGCTCAGAATGACGGACTTTTTTAGACACCCCACAAGCGGATGAGCGCGTCCTCGACCTCGGCTGACTCACCGCGCGCAAAATGGCTGCAGGCGCCCCGAACCCTCGCGGGATTGGTGCTCGTTTGCGCCGTGCTACTCGCGTTGCGCAAACCCTGGGCGCTGCATACGCCGCAACTCTGGGCGGAGGACGGCAGCATTTTTCTCACGCAGGACGAGCAGATGGGCCTGCGCGCGTTTTTCGAACCCTACAACGGCTACCTGCACCTGCTCCCGCGCCTCATTGCGTGGATCGCGAGTCACACCGCCGATGTCGCGTGGTGGCCGGCGATCTACAACGGACTCGCGTTCGCGCTCAACCTCGCGCTCTTCGCGCGGCTCGCGTCGCGGCGCATAGAACTCCCCGGCAAGGCGTGGCTCATGCTCGCCTTCGTGCTCGTGGTCGGCACCGGCGAAGTGCTGATCAACGTGACAAACGTGCAGTGGGTCACGGCGTTTTTCCTCGTGCTGCAATTGTTCACCGCGCCGGCAACGAACGCCGGGCAGCGCCTCGGCGATCTCGCGCTGCTCGGGGTCGTGGGTCTGAACGGCCCCTTCGCCATCGTGCTGCTGCCGGTCTTCGCCTGGCGCGCGTGGCGCGACCGACAGCTCGACGCGTGGCTGGCACTCGCCGTAATTGCAGGCTGCGCCGCGGCGCAGGGATTTTTTCTCCGGCGGGCCGGGCTCAGTCTTGAGGGCAACACGGCGGCCTTCCGCCCACTGATGTTTTTTTCGATCCTCGGCAGCCGGCTCGTCACGTGGCCGCTGTTCGGACCCGGTGCCGTGCGCGCATGGCCGCAGATCCTGCACGCCGCCCTTGGTGTGCTGATCATCGCGCCGCTCCTGTGGCGCGCGTTTCGCGCGGATTCCCAGCGGCCGACCCGCGCCATCATCGCGACGGTGTTCGGCCTCATCACCCTCGCGAGTCTTTATCGCGTGCGCGCCGACACGTGGGAGCGCGACGACATGGTGAACGGTGACCGTTATTTCTACATGCCACGCGTGCTACTCGCGTGGCTGCTGATCTGGGAGTGCCGTGCCGTCTCGGGCACCGTCGCGTGGATCGCGCGCGGCGTGGGCCTGCTGGCCGTTATCATGCACGCACCCCGTTTCGTGCTCCCCGCGCCGCCCGACTACAAATGGGCCGCGCATTGCGACCCGATCCGCCGCGGCGTGCCCGCCAATATCTACACGCTCCCCGAAGGCTGGTGGATCGAATATCCCGGCCGGTCGCCAGAAAAAAGGTAGCCACGCACGCGCCGGCTTCCACACTGCGCCTCTTTCTTTTCCGCCATGGCGAAAATCCTCCTCGTCACCGGTTCGTCCGGCCTCATCGGTTCCGAAGTCTGCGCGTATTTCGCGCGCGAACTCGGCTACACCGTGCACGGCGTCGACAACAACCAGCGCGCCGTGTTTTTCGGCCCGCAGGGTGACACACGCTGGAACCAACAGCGGCTGGCGAGCGAGCTGAAGGGCTTCGTGCACCACGAACTCGACATCCGCGATCGCGCGGGCGTGCTCGCGCTCGTGCGCGACGTGAAACCGACCGTCGTGGTGCACACGGCCGCGCAACCCTCGCACGATCGCGCGGCGGCGATTCCGTTCGACGACTTCGACACCAACGCCGTCGGCACGCTCAACCTGCTTGAGGCCGCGCGCCAGGCCGCGCCCGAGTCGCCGTTTGTGCACATGAGCACGAACAAAGTTTACGGCGACGCCCCGAACCGGATCGCTTTGAAGGAGCTGCCCACGCGCTGGGACTACGCCGACGCGAACTACGAACACGGCATCGCCGAAACCTTCACCATCGACCAGTCGAAGCATTCGCTGTTCGGCGCGTCCAAAGTCGCGGCCGATGTGATGGTGCAGGAATACGGCCGTTACTTCGGTTTGCCCACCTGCGCGTTGCGGGGCGGCTGCCTCACCGGCCCGAATCACACTGGCGTCGAGCTGCACGGTTTCCTCAGCTACCTCGTGAAGTGCAACCTTGAGGGGCGGAGCTACACGGTTTTCGGCTACAAGGGAAAACAGGTGCGCGACAACATCCACTCGCTCGACGTCGCGCGTTTCATGGCGGCATTCGTCGCCGCGCCGCGCGCGGGCGAAGTCTACAACCTCGGCGGCGGCAAGCCCAACAGCACGTCGATCCTCGAAGCGTTCAAGATCGCGGAGAAATTTTCCGGGCAGGCGCAGGTCTTCACCTACGTCGACCAAAACCGCGCCGGCGATCACATCTGCTATTACAGCGACCTGAGGAAAATGCGCGCGCACTACCCGGCTTGGGACGTCACGCAGTCGCTCGAGGAAACGATTCGCCAAATCGTCGAGGCGTGGCGCAAGCGGCCGAAACATTGATCGCGGCGGCGTGTCGGGGTTGGCGGCAGGTTAGTTTTCGCCGCGACCACCCATGAATTTTTTCCGCCTTCTCGCCCTGGCCGTGCTGCTGGTCAGCGGCGCGCACGCGACCTCGGTGCTCGCGCCCACTTTTGCTGAGCTCGTGGCCGAGGCCGACTGCGTCGTGCGCGGCACCGTAACCGCCGTGGAGGTGCGCTCCGTCGCGACTCCCCGCGGATCGGCGGTCCGGACGTTCGTGACGCTCGCCGTGGAGGAATGCGGCAAGGGCACCGCCCCGCAGCAGCTCACCCTCACCCTGGCCGGCGGCAAGCTCGGCGCGAAAAGCTCGGTGGTCACCGGTATGCCGCAATTCCAAGTCGGTGGTCGCGAGATTCTATTTGTGCAGGGCAACGGCCGCCAATTCTGCCCGCTGGTCGCACTCGATCACGGCCGCTACCGCGTGCTCTCCGACCCTGCGACCGGCCGCGACTATGTGGCGCGTGACAACAGCGTGCCGCTTACCGCGACCAGCGAGGTGGCCCTGCCGCTGCTCGACCCGTCGCGTATCGCGGCCGTGGTGCGCACTCCCGCGGCCGCGCTGGCCCCAGCTGATTTTCTCGCGCTCGTTCGCACGCAATTCCGCTCGCCCAATGCTAGCCCGCCCTGAGAAAAACTTGGGCGCTCGATCCGCACGTCGCCTCGCGCTCGTTCTCGCGCTGACCGCGACGCTCGTTGCGGCGTCAACCGCGCACGCGTTTTCCAAGCTCGGCTACTTCTGGCTCGGCGGCACGATCACACTGCAACTGCAACTCGGCGAGTCCCCCGTCGCACTCACGGACGGCACACGTTCCTGGAACACCGCGGCGGAGAGCGCCGCCACCGACTGGAACGCGCAGCTCGGCCGGGTGCGTTTCGCGGTCATCAGCGCCGCACCGCCGACCACCTCGACCGAGGAGGATCACGTCAACAACGTCTTTTTCGCGCGCGACATTTACGGGCTCGCCTTTGACGACCGCACGCTCGCCGTCACATCGCCAAACGAACTTCAATCCGCCGCCACCGAGGCCGACGTGATCGTAAACGGGAACCTCACGTGGGATTCCTACCGGGGCCCGCTGCGCCGCAACGCGAATGGCTCCAGCATTCTCGATCTGCGGCGCGTGCTGCTTCACGAATTCGGCCACGTGCTCGGCCTCGACCATCCGGACCAAGCCCGGCCCGCGCAGGCGGTCTCCGCCATCATGAACAGCACCGTGGGCAATCTCGAAACGCTCCAAACCGACGACATCAACGGCCTCCGCACGCTCTATTTTTCCAACAACGCGGTCGCCATCACCTCAAGCCCGGCAAGCGCGACAAAGAACCTCAACGAGGTTGTGACCCTTTCTGTCGTTGGCAGCGCGACCAACGGCGGCCCGCTGCGCTACGCGTGGATGTTCACGCGGCCGGGCGGCCAGCCCGAGCGGCTCGAACTCGCCGTTGAGCCCACGTTCACCCTCGGAGGCGCACAGGCCGCCGACGCCGGCATTTACCAAGCCCTCGTTTACACGAACAACGGCGCGGTCCTCAGCGCACCGGGCACGCTCACCGTGCGCCCGACCGTGGTCTCTCCGGACACGCGGCTCGCGAATATCTCCACGCGCGGCTTCGTCGGCACCGGCGCGGGCGTGCTCATCTCCGGCTTTGTCATTGGCGGCACCACGCCGAAAGACGTGCTCATCCGCGCCACCGGCGGCACCACGCTCGGTGGCTTCGGCGTCGCCGGCACCCTCGCTGATCCGCAGCTCGTGCTCTTCGACTCCGGTGGAAAAGCGATTGCGCAAAACGACAATTGGAGCGCGCTCGACGCCACCGCGATCGCCGCGGCGGCGAGCCGGCTCGGGGCGTTCGCGCTGCCCAGTGGCAGCACCGATGCCGCGCTCCTCGTCACGCTCGCGCCGGGCAGTTACACCGCGCAGGTCGCCGGGGCAAATTCCGCAACAGGCGTCGCGCTCCTGGAGGTTTACGACGCCGATGCCAGCACCGCGGTCGCCGTTACCCGCAAGCTCGGCAATCTCTCCGCCCGCGGCTCGATCGGGCCAAACGGCGCCATCCTCATCGCCGGCCTCGTCGTCCGCGGCACCGATCCGCACACGTTTCTGATCCGCGCCATCGGCCCCACGCTCAATCGCTTCGGCCTCGCCAACGCCCTGCTCGATCCGGTGCTCACTCTGCATGATGCCAGCGGCGCGCGGCTGCGCTACAACGACGATTGGGACACGCCCTACGGCAGCACGCCCGCCTTCCGCGCCGCGGCCCAGCGCGTCGGGGCGTTCAGTCTCGTGGAAAAACGCGACGACGCCACGGGCGCGGGCCTCGACTCCGTGATGCTCGTCACGCTCGCGCCGGGGAACTACACCGCGCAGGTCGCCGGTTTCCACGACGCGACCGGCGTGGCGCTGATTGAGATTTACGAGATGGCGAATTGAAATCGGCGGCGCTTCCCTCCACTCACGGGGCATGTCCGAGTTCAAACACTCCTTCGGCGTCGCGCCGTCCGACCAAAACGCGCTCGATCTTTTCGCGGGCGAGTGGTCGTCGCAGCCGCCGTCGACCCGGCCGGAGCTGAAGGCGGGCGTCACGCCGCTCTTCGACGATCCGCGGATCGCGTGGGCCCACCATCGCTTAATCGAGATGGGCCTCGCGGGCGGTGTGCAGGACCGCGACGTCCTGGAACTCGGACCGCTCGAGGGCGGCCATACCTTTCTGCTCGACCGGCTCGGCGCGAAATCGGTCACGGCCGTCGAGGCCAACGCCCGCGCCTATCTGAAATGCCTCATTGCGAAGGAAACGTTCGGGATGCCGCGCGCGCGTTTTCTACTCGGCGATTGCTTGGAATTTCTGCGCACGAACGAGCGCCGCTACGAAGTCGGCATCGCCTGCGGTATTCTCTACCACCTCACGAATCCCGTCGAGCTGCTCGAACTCCTCGCGCGCCGTTGCGACGCACTTTTTCTCTGGACGGTTTTCTACGACGCGGACTTCGTCGCGCGAAATCCCGTGCCCGGCGCCAAGTTTTCCGAGGCGCTGAGCATGGAGACCGCCGGGTTCAAACACACCGTGCATCGTTTCAACTACGGGCCTTCGCTCGACTGGAAAGGCTTCTGCGGTGGCGGCGAAGTTTACAGCTACTGGATGGAGAAGCATGAAATCGAGGCCGCGCTGCGCACGTTTGGCTTCACCGATTTCCGCACCGAGGTTCACCCCAACGTCCACGGCAGTGCGCTGATGCTGGCGGCGCGGCGGGCGTGAAAATGTAGGAGAGCGTCGAAAAAGGGTTCCCCGTTTGTCATTCTGAGACAACAAACGAAAGCGCCACGCTTTCGGCGGCTCGCGCCAATGACAGCTATTCGAGATGTCATTGGCAGCGCAGCGAAGAATGACAGACCCTTTTTCGACGCCCTTCCAGCCGGCCAGCGGCCGGACCTACACAGAATCTCACCCAAATTTGACGTGGCGTGGCACCCGCAACACCGTCTTACTGTCGTCACGCCGATGAAAACTCTTGCCCGCACCGCCCTGCCGCCGCTGCTCCTCGCGGCGGGTCTGTTTGGGGCAGAGCCCGGGACGGTGCTTTCGAGCAAGACGCCGTTCGGTCCTACGCGCGGGGTCGGCGGCCCGGCCGAGGCAAGTCACGAGACCATCGAGTTCACCGGCGTGAGCTCCATCGGCCAAAAGACCGATTTCATTTTCTACGACAAGACCGCGAAGAAGAGCCATTGGATGGCGAAGGGCGAGACCAAGGGCGGAATCTCCCTGCTGAACTACGACGCCCAGCGGGAACAGGCCGTCGTGAAGATCAACGGTGTGGAGAAGACGCTCAACCTCCGCAAACCCGCCGGCTCGTCGGCGGCGGCCCGAACGGTGGCCGCCGTGCCCACGGGTTTCAACATCCCTGCGCCGGCGAACGCCGCGACTCCCGCGATCACGACCTCGGTGGCCGGTGTTGCGATTCCCGCCCAGCCCAATGCCACCCCCAACGCTCCCGCTGCACCGCTCACGCAGGCCCAGCAGGAAACGGAAGCGCGGATGCTCGTCAGCGACCTGCTCGAAATCGGCATGGCCCAGCGCAAGGCCTACGAGGAAAAATTAAAGCAAGCCGGCACCGACCCGACTGCAGCGCAAACGCCACCCGCCGAGCAATCCGGAGCCACACCGCCGAAGACGGGCGGGTGAAGGTCTCGGTTTTGAATATCGTCGAGGCTTCTACTCTATCCGCACTTCGGAGCTGAAACCGAACTGTAGGGGAATTTCAGCCCAACATGGTTTTCGACATTCAGGCAGTGAAGTGGCGCCTAGCTAGGTTCCGAGCGGTCACGAGCTTTCTGGTTGTGGCTTTCGCGCAGTTCCTGAGTCCAGCTGCCGCAGCTGATCCAGCTTCGAAGATAGATCCTCCGGCTTGGTCGCAGCGGCATTCCAAGGAAGAGATTCAAGCGTATGGGTCGCGTGTTGCCGCGCAGGAGACGCAAAAGAAAAACCATCGAGGGATCCGAGAAGCGAAACTACGCAGGATTTTGAGGCAGTAACAGTCCGAGAAAAGCGAAGGATACGTTCAGGAAGCAGGTGGCGCCGCGGCAAGGGAACCACCGCGAAAGCAACCATCGGTCGCCGTCTCAAGCCCCCGGCTTCGTCCCCCACCCGTAAACCCAAAAATCCAGCCGGCCCGCGACGTGAATGTCCGAAAAACCCGCGTGGCGCAGGAAGGCGTCGATCTCAGGTTGCGTGGAGGCCTTGGAGATTTGAGCGGGGCGCTCCTTCGGTTTAAAATTTTTGCGGCTCTCCTCGAAGACCGTCCAGCCCACCGGTGACGCGAGGTCGACGTTGTCGCAGTAGAAACGGCCGCCGGGCTTCAGCACGCGTTTCGCCTCGAGCACGTAGTTGTAGCGGTCCCATTCCTCGAGGTGCATGAAGACGACAGTCGTGTAGACGACATCGACCGAGGCATCGGGAATCGGCTGCAAGTCGTAGCCGGAAATTTCTTGGAGCCGGATGTTGGTCAGCCCGAGCAGCCGCCGGCCGGCGAGCCGCAGCATATTGGCCGATACGTCGCAGCCAATCCACTCCTGGACGAACGGCGAAAGCACGCGCCCCACGCGCCCCACACCGCAGCCGATTTCTAGAAACGTGTCAGTGGGTTTGACGCCGACCGTATCGCGCAGGATGTCGATGGTGTCCTCGGCGTCGGCGTGAAATTTATCCTCGTCGGTGTAGCCCGAGACGACGAGATACGCGTCCTTCTTGGAACCCGAGAGGGAGTTCCACACCGCCTTGTAATCGCCGCGCAATTGGCTCATGACGCGAATCTCGGGGCGAGGAGGCGAAATCGTCAAACTTTCCCCCAGCATTTTTGACCGCGGATTGCGCCGATAACGCGGATGATCCGAAGTGGTCCGGTCTTTATCCGCGTTATCGGCGTAATCCGCGGTCCAACCGCTTGGTCTCAAAAAACGCGCTTCCCGCGCAGCCCGTTTTTCGCAACGGTGCGGCGATGCGCATCCTCATCTCCGGCGTCTGCGGCTTCGTGGGCAGCACGCTCGCGCGCGGCCTCGCCGAGGCCGGTGGCCACGAGATCGCGGGCTTCGACAATTTCATCCGGCCGGGGAGCGAGACCAACCGCGCCGAGCTCAAGCGCCGCGGCGTGAAGCTTTTCCACGGCGACCTCCGCGCGCCCAGCGATCTGGAGACGCTGCCCGCGGCCGACTGGGTGATCGATGCGGCGGCGAATCCAAGCGTGCTCGCGGGCGTGGATGGGCGCACGAGTTCGCGCCAGCTCGTCGAGCACAACCTCGGCGGGACGGTGAACCTGCTGGAATTCTGCAAGCAGCACCGCGCCGGCTTCACGTTGCTCAGCACGAGTCGCGTCTACGCCATCGCACCACTCGCCACGCTGCCGACCGAGGTAACGGAAAACGCGTTTTGCCTTTCCGCCAGCGCCCCTGGCCTGCCCGTGGGCGTGAGTGGGGCGGGTGTCGCGGAGAATTTTTCCACGCAAGCACCGGTCTCGCTCTACGGCGCAACCAAGCTCGCCAGCGAGGCGCTGGCGCTGGAATACGGCGAGACCTTCGGCCTGCCCGTCTTCATCAATCGCTGCGGGGTGCTCGCCGGCGCGGGTCAATTCGGCCGCGCGGATCAAGGGATCTTCGCCTATTGGATCAACGCGTGGCTGCGGCAGCGTCCGCTGAAATATATCGGCTTCGGCGGCCACGGCCACCAAGTGCGCGACTGCCTTCACCCGCGCGATCTCGTTCCTGTGCTGGGGCAGCAACTCCGCGCCCCAAAACTCGCGGCACCGGATCGCATTGCGAATTTTTCCGGCGGCGCGGCGTCGGCGATGTCTCTGCGACAGCTGAGCGACTGGTGCTCCGCCAATCTCGGCCCGCACGTGGTCGGCGCCGACACCACGCCGCGGGCCTTCGATATTCCGTGGCTGGTGCTCGACTCGGCGAAAGCCACTCGGCTCTGGCAGTGGCGCGCGGCCACGCCGACCGCTGCAATCCTCAGCGAGATTGCCGCGCACGCCCGGGCGAATCCGGCGTGGCTCGAACTCTCGGCGCCGATTTGACGATGAAGGAATCGCCCCCGCCCACGCCTTCGGCCCCACTGAAATTATTCTCCGTCGTCATCCCCGCGCGGGACGAGGAGGAGTCGCTGCCCTCGACGCTGCAGGACATTTTCGACACCTTCACCGCCGCGGGTATCCCGCACGAGATCGTGGTCGTGGACGACGGCAGCAGCGATCGCACCTGCGCGGTGTTGCAGGAGTTGAAACAGAAATTTCCCACGCTCGCGCCCACACAAAACGCCAGCGGCACCCACGGCTTCGGCCGCGCCGTGACGTGGGGTATGGAGCACAGCCGCGGCGACGCCATCGTGATCATGATGGCGGACGCCTCGGATTCGCCGGCCGACGCAGCCCGCTATTGGCAGCTGCTCAACGAGGGCTACGACTGCGCGTTTGGCAGCCGGTTCGTCGAGGGCGGCGAAGTGATCGACTACCCGCGCGTGAAACTCTTCGTGAACCGCATCGCGAACTTCCTCGTGCGCGTCGGCTTCAACATCCCGCTGAACGACACGACCAACGCCTTCAAGGCCTACCGCCGCACGGTGATCGACGGCTGCCGGCCGTTTCTCGCGCCCCATTTCAACCTGACGGTTGAGCTGCCGCTGAAAGCCATCGTGCGCGGCTACAGTTTTGCCGTCACCCCGATTTCGTGGCGCAACCGGAAATTCGGCGTCGCGAAATTGAAGATTAAGGAAATGGGCAGCCGCTATTTTTTCATCTGCGCCTACGTCTGGCTGGAAAAATATTTCAGCCGAGGTGACTACCGGCGAAAGTAGCCGTTTTGTCACGCCACGGACGGACTATTTCGCGCCTCGCGCTGCGGAAAGAGCGCAAATCAGGGTTTGAGCGACCGCCGGTTTGAAGACATGGGCGGGACTCCTATGCCACGTGGCACAGGCGTCCCGCCCGTGAGTTTGAGCGGATGCTCAAAACTCGATTTGCACCCCTGCGGAAAGTCCCACCCAAAAAACCCTTGTTCATCCGCCTGCCGCTCGTTTTCATCCCCACCTTCCATGATCTACCTGCTCGGTGGTTCCGGCTACGTCGGCCACGCCTATCAAACCCTGCTCACCCGCAAGGGTATTCCCTTCCGCAATCTTCGCCGCGCCGAGGTCGACTATACCAACCGCGACGTCCTGCGCACGGCGCTGCTGCGCGACAAACCCGCGTTCTTGATTAACGCCGCCGGCTACACGGGCAAACCCAACGTCGATGCCTGCGAGCTGCACAAGCACGAGTGCCTCTTCGGCAACGCCGTCCTCCCTGGCATCGTCGCCGACGCCTGCACCGACGCCGGCGTGCCATGGGGTCACGTCTCCTCGGGCTGCATCTACACCGGCTCGCGCCCCGACGGCTCCGGTTTCACCGAGACGGACACGCCGAACTTCACCTTTCGCACCAACAACTGCTCGTTCTACAGCGGCACCAAGGCGATCGGTGAAGAGGTGCTCGCCGGCAAACCGAACCTCTACCTCTGGCGCCTGCGTATCCCGTTCGATCAGCATGAGAGCCCGCGCAACTACCTCACCAAACTCATGCGCTACCAGACCCTCCTCGCGGCAGAGAACTCCGTTTCGCAGCTCGAGGAGTTTGTCACCGCCACTTTCGCCTGCTGGGAGAAGCGCGTCCCCTTCGGCCTCTACAACATCACCAACCCCGGCCACGTCACCACGCACGAGGTCGTCGACCTCATTCTGAAGAGTGGCGTCTGCCCGAAGGAATACGTCTTCTTCAAGGACGAGACCGACTTCATGAAAAAGGCCGCCAAGACCCCGCGCTCCAACTGCGTGATGAGTTCCGCCAAACTCGCGTCCGTCGGTATCAGGATGACCGAAGTCCACGAGGCCATCGCCCGCGATCTCGCCCGTTGGCAGCGCGCTGCCTGACGCCAGCCACCCTCCTTTTCAATCGGATGAACATCCTCGTCACCGGCGGTGCCGGCTTTATCGGCAGCAATCTCGTGCGACTCCTCGTCACGACCACGGAGCACACCGTGCTCAACGTCGACGCGCTCACCTACGCCGGCAACCGCCATTCCCTTGACGACCTCGCCGCGCACCCGCGCTACCGTTTCGCGCAGGCCGACATCTGCGACGCCGCCGCACTCGCGAAACTCTTCGGCGAATTTCAACCCGACTGGATCATGCACCTCGCCGCCGAGAGCCACGTCGATCGCTCGATCGATGGGCCGGGCGCGTTCATTCAGACCAACGTCGTCGGCACGTTCACGCTACTGCAAGCCTCCCGCGCGCACTTCGATAAACTCACCGGCCCCGCAAAAGACCGCTTTCGTTTCCTTCACGTCTCAACCGACGAGGTCTACGGCTCCCTCGGCGACACCGGCCTTTTCACCGAGCACACGTCCTACGATCCACACTCCCCCTACTCCGCCAGCAAGGCCGCCTCTGATCACCTCGCGCGTGCCTGGGCCGACACCTACAAGCTGCCCGTGCTGGTGACCAACTGCTCCAACAACTACGGCCCCTACCAGTTTCCGGAGAAACTTATCCCCGTCGTCATTCTCAAGGCCCTGCGCGGCGACCCGATCCCCGTTTACGGCAAGGGCGAGAACATCCGCGACTGGCTCTACGTCGTCGATCACGCGGAGGCACTTCACACCGTGATCGCCCGCGGCACGCTCGGCCAGACCTACAACATTGGCGGCAACAACGAGCGGAAGAACATCGATCTCGTCCGCCTACTTTGCTCGCTCCTCGACGAACTCCGCCCGCGCTCCGACAAAAAGTCCTACGCGCAGCAGATCAGCTTCGTAACCGATCGTCCCGGCCACGATCTTCGCTACGCGATCGATGCCACCAAGATCAAACGCGAGCTCGGCTGGACCCCAAAGCAGGACCACACCTCCGGCTTCCGCAAAACCGTCCAGTGGTATCTCGATCACCAGTCCTGGTGGCGGGGCATCCTCGACGGTTCTTACCAGCTCGAGCGCCTCGGCACCAAAACCTAATTTAGAACTGCCCAGAATCGAAGAACGGGCCCACTTGGTTCCAATCTTGGTTTCTTCGCTTCCTCGCCGTTAACTCTTTTCTGATTTCCTCCGACATGAATCGCAAAGGCATCATCCTCGCTGGCGGCTCCGGCACCCGGCTCTACCCGCTCACCATCGCCGTCTCGAAGCAGCTCATGCCGGTTTACGACAAGCCGATGATTTATTATCCGCTGTCCGTCCTGATGCTCGCCGGCATCCGGGAAATACTCGTCATCTCCACGCCCACCGATCTGCCACTCTTCAAAAAACTCCTCGGTGACGGCACCAACCTCGGTCTCAAGCTTTCCTACGCCGAGCAACCCAGTCCCGATGGCCTGGCCCAGGCGTTTCACATCGCGGGCGACGTCGGCTTTCTGAAAAACGAGCCCGCCGCCCTCGTGCTCGGTGACAATCTTTTCTACGGCCACGATTTCGTGCGGTCGCTGGAGCAAGCCGGGGCGCGCTCCTCGGGCGCGACCATCTTCGGCTATCACGTTGCCGATCCCAAGAGCTACGGCGTCGTCGAGTTTGCCGCGGATGGCCGGGTGCTTTCCCTCGAAGAAAAGCCCGCCCAACCCAAGTCCAACTACGCGATCCCCGGAATTTATTTTTACGACGCCGATGTCGTCCGCCGCTCCCGCACGCTCAAACCCTCCAAACGCGGCGAACTCGAAATCACCGACCTCAACCGCCTTTACCTCGAAACCGGCAGCCTCCACGTCGAGCTCCTCGGCCGCGGCACGGCGTGGCTCGACACCGGCACGCACGACTCGCTTCTCGAAGCCGCGCAATTCGTCTCGGTCATCGAGAATCGCCAGGGCCTGAAGATCGCGTGCCTTGAGGAAATCGCCTTCCGCAAGGGCTGGATCGATCGCGCCGGGCTCGACGCCAATATCGCGAAGCTCGGCAAGTCCTCCTACGGTGCGTATCTCCGGCGCATCGCCGACGAGAAGGCATAAGTCCCAAGCATGACGCCCGGGAAATCGATCCAGGAACCGAATTGATTCTGAAGCCATAAATCCAAGAACCTGATTGCAGATTGGCGCATGGCTTTCTGGCTTCTGAATTAATTCTCCGGCCTTGTTCCGGGTTTCCTGGCTTCCGGGTTCATCTCCTTCGTTGTGCAGGTCAGCTTCATCATTCCCCTTTTCAACTGCCTGCCGCTCACGCAGGCGATGTTCGCGAGCTTGCGCGCCACGCTTCCCGCCGGGCTCGCCCATGAGATTATTTTCGTCGACGACGGCAGCACCGATGGCACACGCGCGTGGCTGGAGCAGCTGGCCAGCGATCCCGCAATCCGCATCGTCCACAACCAACGCAATCTCGGCTACGCCGCCGCCAATAACCGCGCCGCCGCCATCGCCCGTGGCCGACTGCTCAGCCTGCTCAACAACGATCTGGTGCTCCAGCCGGGCTGGTGGGAGCCACTGTTCGCCGCTCACACCAGTCTGCACGATCGCGCGGGACTCGTTGGCAATGTGCAGCTCGACGCCAAGAGCGGGGCCGTTGATCACGCGGGTCTCGTCGTCAACCTCACTGGCAAGCCCGTCCATTCGCGCACCCGGCCATCCGCGATTTCACGGGCGCTGTTTCCCGTGCGGCAGGCCCCCGCGGTCACTGGCGCCTGCGTTCTGATTGAAAGCGCACTGTGGCGGCAACTCGGCGGCTTCGACGAAGGCTACCTCAACGGCGGGGAGGATATTGATCTTTGTTTCCGGGCCCGCGCCGTCGGCCGGATCAACGCAGTGGCGCTGCGGAGCGTCGTGCGGCATCACGTGAGTTCGTCGCCCGGCCGAAAACTCCGCGATGAGGAAAACTCATTTCGCCTCGCCCGCCGCTGGCGCGCCGCGTTGGTTGCCGCGGCCGACGATGGCACACGCACCTGGTGCCAAGATTACCTCGTCCGCTCGCTCGCCGAACCGCAGGCCACGGAGTATCGGCTCGCGCTCGCCGCCGGTGCGTTCCTCGGCCAGCTGCGCCGCTCAGCGCCCGCCGAGGCCGTCGCTGCAGTGTCGGCGGGACTCGACGGCGAATTCGCCCGCTGGGAAAAAATGTTTCCGGTCTGACCGCGGTCTACCGACGGCCTTACCCACTGCGCACAATTTCGCGCACAACCGATTGCGGGCGCTGGTTAACCGCCAGAAACATCCGCCCGATGTATTCGCCAATCAACCCGAGCATCACGAGCTGGGTGCCGGAAAAAATCAGCAGCGCCGCCATGATCCACCCCCAGCCCGTAGCCGGGCCGGTATCGTTCCACCACAGCCACGCGACGAGACCCAGTGCCACCACGCCCACCACGGCAATCGCGAGGCCGAGCATGGTCGCCGCGCGCAGCGGCAGCACCGAAAAATTGATCCACGCGCTCAACCACAGCCGCACCAACCGCCGTAGCGTGTAAGTGCTCGACCCGGCCTTGCGCGCCTCGTGCCGCACCGCGATCGAGCCGATCCGCTGCGTCACCTGCAGGAGCAGGCCGTCGATGTAGGGATGCGGCCCGGCGTAGGAAATCACCTGCTGCGCCGCAAACGCACTCACACAGCGGAAACTCGAAAGGTAAAAACCCGGCGGTTTATCGAGCGCCCAGTCCGTCATCCGGTTCGTAAACCAGCTCCCGAAATTCCGCCAAGCCGAGTGCTGCTTCACCTCGTAGTGGCCAAACACCACGTCGAGCCCCGTCTTCTTCGCATGCTGCCAAAGCCGCCCTGCCTCCGCCGGGGGATTCTGCCCATCGTCGTCGAGATTCACGATGTGACTGCCCCGCGCGTGCCGCCAGCCGGTGAGCACCGCGTTGTGCTCGCCGAAATTCCGCGCGTGCTCGATCAGCGTGATGGGGATAGTCGCGCCTTTCACCGCTTCGCGCGCTGCCGCGCTCGTCGCCGCGCCACTGCCGTCATGCACCAGCACGATCTCGTGTCCGCCCTCGATCACGAGCCCTTCGATCGCACGCACCACGGCACCGATGGATTCGGCACTGTGGTAAAGCGGGATGACGAAACTGAGAGCGACTGAAGCCATGCGACGATTGCCACCGTGATCGCACCGCCCAAAACCCGCCATCCCAAATTTTGCACAGGAAGGCCGGGATGAGCGGGAAGTTCGGAGAATACAGCTTCCCGACCTTCCCGGCCTTCCTGTGCAAACCTCAGAGGGCGTCGAAAAAGGGTTCCCCGTTTGTCCTTCTGAGCGCAGTGAAGAATCCAGCAGGACGTGCGCACCTCTAAACACGCCGCGTAAACCCAAATGGATTCTGCGCGGCGCTCAGAATGACAGACCCTTTTTCGACGCCCTCTCAGACATAAAACCCCAATTCCTTCCGATAATACGCCACCGTCCGCACCAGCGCCGTGCGTAGATCGGTGCGCGCTTTCCAGCCGAGCTTTCGCGCGATGAGCCTGTCGTCCGCGTAGTAGTCGCCGATATCGATCTTCTTTCGGTCCGCCGGAAACTCGCGCAGCGCGAGCACCCCACCTCGATTGATCTCCACGAGCAGTTCCGCGAGTCGCTGCAACGTCACCGGGGGCGGCCCGCCCAAGTTGAAGACTTCGCCCACCGCCGCGTCCGTTGCCGCCGCGAGGAGAAACGCCTCCACCGCATCGTCCACGTAGGTAAAGTCGCGCAACTGCGCGCCGCCCCATACTTCGATCGGCTGGCCTTCGAGTAGCCGGCGAATCCACACGCCGACAAAGGTCTGCCGCGCGTCCTTGATCCGCATCCGCGGGCCAATGGTATTGGTGAGCCGCAAGGCCGTCGCCGCGATGCCGTGCACGCGCGAGTAGAGCAGGTG
>JANOAF010000368.1:0-1852 GCA_031411015.1 Opitutaceae bacterium
GTGTCCGTTACTCCGCCGACCTGATCGTCCGCTCCGGTGCTGAGGAGGAGATGAGCTTCAGCCTGCGTGAGGTTCGGACGCACTGCTGTGAGCAAGGCACAGATGCCGGCGACCATCGGTGTCGAAAAAGAGGGAAGGATCGATGCCGTCGAATTTGAGCCAGATCGGGTCGGACCACGGGCCGGCGGGATTTTTGGCGGTGAGCAGGAAGTTGCCGCCTTGGTCGATGAGGGTGCAGACGAGGTAAAAGGTGTCGCCGTGGTGGCTGAGGGCGGGGGCGAAGAGTCCGCGGGAGGCGCCGTGGCCGTCGAAGTTGAGTTGGGTGGGGCGGTCGACGGCGTGGCCGAGTTGCGTCCAGTGGACGAGATCGCGGCTGTGGAAAATCGGGAGGCCGGGGAAGTAGGCGAAGGTGGAGTTGACGAGATAAAAATCATCGCCGACGCGGCAAATGCTTGGGTCGGGATAGAAGCCGGCGAGGATGGGATTGCGGAATTCGCCGGGGGCGAGGGGCGTCGCGAAGACGGTGTCGCGTCCGGTGTAGGTGAACGAATCGAAGGTGACGCGGGCGGGTGGAGTGGCGGTTGCGGTGTGCGTGGCGAGGGGAAAGGAGAGGGCGGACGCGGCGAGTGAGAGTCGGGCGAGGAGGGTGACGCGGTGCATGGAAGCGGGCGTGATGCGGTGCGGGGGAGGCGTGCGCGAAAAAGGGCGGGTCGGAGACCCGGCCCTGTCGGGCTGATGGATTCTCGGGTGAATCAGGCTTTTACCGGGCGCTGTAGGATTGGAAGGGCTGCCGCTCGTCGGCAGGCCGTCGCGGTTATCACGTGCGTAGCGTGACTGCCCGGCGGCGAGCGCCGGCCCTACAGGCTTAATCCGTTGCGCGGACGGATCAGGCGATCGCGGCGGCGTAGTTGGCCTCGACGGCTTTCCAGTTCACGACGTTCCAGAAGGCCGTGATGTAGTCGGGGCGGCGGTTCTGGTAGTTGAGGTAGTATGCGTGCTCCCAGACATCGAGGCCGAGGATCGGTTTGCCTTCGATGCCGGCGACGGCCTTGCCCATGAGCGGGCTGTCCTGATTCGCGGTCGAGCCCACGGAGAGCTTCTTGTCCGCACCGACGACGAGCCACGCCCAGCCGGAGCCGAAGCGCGTCGCGCCGGCCTTGGCAAAGTCTTCCTTGAACTTCGCGAGTCCGCCGAGCTGTGCCGTGATCGCGTCGGCGAGCGCACCACTGGGCGCGTCCTTGTCGTGCGGTCCCATGATCGTCCAGAAGAACGAGTGGTTGCTGTGGCCACCGGCGTTGTTGCGCACGCCACCGCGAATTGCCTCGGGCACCTTCGAAAGATCCGCGATGAGCGCGTTGACCTCAAGCGCGGCGAGCGCCGGGTGATCCTTGAGAAGATTATTCGCGTTGGTGATGTAGGCGTTGTGGTGCTTGCCGTGGTGAATCTCCATCGTCTTGGCGTCGATGTGCGGTTCGAGCGCGGTGGGAGCGTAGGGGAGGGGAGGAAGGGTGAAGGCCATGGTGTGTTTTGATTTCGGGTTGGAGTGAAACGGACCGAAACTCATGCACCGGAGGGAAGGGGCGTCAACTTCCCGCTACGGCTTACCGCTGGGGTGAGTGCCCCACGACGCTCATGCCTCCGCCGAGCGCTTTGCGCGGAAGAACGCCTGCAACAATTCCCGGCACTCGGTTTCCAGCACGCCGCCCGCAGTGAGTTCTAAGTGGTGATTCACCCGCGGGAGATCGTTGAGGTTCGTCGCGCCGCCGAGGCAGCCCATCTTCGGATCGGGCACCGCGAAGCAGACGCGTTTCACGCGCGACATCAGCATCGCGCCCGAGCACATCGGGCACGG
>JANOAF010000369.1:0-3017 GCA_031411015.1 Opitutaceae bacterium
GGCGTCGGGAATGTGCGGGATGAGAATGTTTTGCCAGACGGTGAGGCGGAGTTCGCCCTGGCCGAAGTTCGTCGCGAGGTCGGCGAGCGCGTGCAGTTGCTTGGCGCTGAGGCGACCCACGGGAATGCCGACGCCGATGGAATTCAGCCCACGCTGTGACTGACGAGCGGCGCCGAGCCAGCCGTGCTTGATGACGGGCCGGCGCGGTTCGCACGCGCTGAGCGGCAAACGCCCGAGGGGAAACGAGAGTTTCTTCTGCGTCTCCGCGAGGAATTTTTCGACGCCCCACTTTTCGAGGAGATATTTTAGACGCGCCTTCTTCCGATTGGTGCGGTCGCCGTTTTCGGCGAACACGCGCAGCATGGCCGCCGACACGGCGACCGCCTCGGCAGGCTTGATGAGCAGGCCGGTGTCTTGGGCAAAATCGCCGTGGCCGGTGATCCCGCCGAGTTGGACCCGAAAATACACGCCCGCAGCGGGCGGAGCTGAGAGTTGGGCGCTGAGAGTTGAGAGGCTTTTTTCCGTGACGCGGCAGGCGAAGAAGCCGATGTCGTTGGTGTCGACGGCCGCGCTCAGGCTGCCGCCGGTGTCGAACGCGATGTTGAATTTCCGCGGCAGGCCGTAGAGGTCGCGGTGATTGAGGATGTAGTGGTGAATCCCCTTCGCGAAGGGCCGCACATCGAGCAATTCATCCGGATCGAATCCGCTATTCGGCGAGGCGGTGACGTTGCGGACGTTGTCGCACCCAGCGCCGCGCGAGGCGAGGCCGAGCTCCTGAATGCGCGTCAGGACCTGGACGATCGAGCGGGGCTTAAATTCACGCAGCTGGAAATTACCGCGCGTGGTGATGTCAACGAACCCGTTGCCCAAATCGCGCGCGAGATCAGCGAGGCCGTGGCACTGGGCGGCGGTGATCTCGCAGGCGGGCACGCGCAGGCGGAGCATGAAGCTGTCCTGTGCCGGCGCGACGTAGAAGAGGCCGTGAAATTTAAAACGATAGGTGTTCTCGGCGTCGGGAAATTTGTCGGCCTCGGCGTGGGCGAGCAGGCGCTCCCACGCATCGAGGGGATTCTCGTCGTATTTCCAGCGCTCTTCTTTGCAAAGGTCACCGAGCGGCGTGCCGAAAACGGTGTCTTCGGCCGGCGCCGTGGCGAGATTGGGGGTCGCGGCGCCGGCGGATGTGGGGGTTAACTGGCCACCTGCCGTCAGCCCAACAAAAGGCAGCAGGCCACCGGTGCCGACGCCGGCCATGAAGCCGGCGAGATACTCTTTCTGCTCAGCCGTAAACGGCTGCGGCAGTGGCGAGTTGGATTGGACGGCGGGCTCGGCGGGCACGCGGCGTTTTAGCAGGGCCGGTGCCACCGGCCGCGGCGCTGGGGATTAAAATGGTGAATTGTTTTAGCCTGAACAATGAGGCGTGCTCATGCTAATGGCGCAGAAGGAGGTAGAGCAGGGTAATGACGGCTAAAAATAGTGCTGCGCTGAGCGCTTTGTAGAAGCGCAGGGGATTTCGTTCGAGCAGTGGTGCGTCCTTGCGATGATGCCGCGTGACGCGCTCCGGGTGAGCCAGATCGTAGGCCATCTCGGAAAAATTCTGATAGCGCCGCTCCGGCTCGGGATCGAGGGCGCGGAGGACGACGGAATCGAGCCATGCGGGCACGGCGGGATTGAGCTTCGTGAGTCGGCGCGGCGGAGTTTCAAAACGTGGGTTCTGGAAACGCTCGATCTCGCCGTAGGGATAGGTGCCGGTGAGCGCTTCGTAGAGCGTCACCCCGATCGCAAAAATCTCCGTGCGTTCGGACAGTGGGCCGCCGCGAAAGCGTTCCGGCGCAAGGTAACTGGCGGTGCCGGCGCGCGACGTCACGGAGAACACTTCCGCTGCGCTGCCGAGATCGAGCAGGCGGAAAGCGGTGCCGGTGGATTCGCGGAGGACGAGGATGTTGTCCGGCTTGATGTCGCCGTGCGCGAGATCGTGGCGGAGGAGAAACTGGCCGACGCGCAGGAGAAAACGTGCGAGCTCGCGCGCGTCCTCGACTCCGAGTCGTCCGATGAGGAGGGCGGAACGGAGAGTGGGGGCGTTGACGAACTCCATCGCGTAGCAGCGCAGCGCAGGGCCATCGGGCACCCACGCACGCACCAGATCGGGCGAGGCGAGCCGGAGAGCGGTGCGCACTTCGTGCACAAACGCATCGCGCATGGCCTCGGTGTCGATGGCGTCCGTAGCGGGGAACTTGAGGACGGCGCGCGGAGTGGCGTCGTTCGTAGGATTTTCTGCGAGCCACACGCGTTTATTGCCGGCGAGCGGACGCACGAGGTGGTAGCCGTCGATCACTGCGCCGGGGCGGAGCGTGGGGATGACTTCGAGTGGTCGACGAGTGGGGTCACCCGTGGGCGAACCGGCGACGAATTCGAGGACGACGGCGCACGTATCGTCGCGTAGCTCAAGACTCTCCTCGGTGGCGGCGCGGACGCTGCTGACGATGGAGCGGGCGGTGGCCTGGCGAGAGAGGAGGTCGGTGAGACGCGCAAGCGAGAGCACGTTGGTCACGCCGTCGGAGCAAACCACCACGATGTCACCCGCGGTCAGCTCGGTTTCGAAGAAGTGCGGTTCGACTTCCGCCGCCAGCCCGATGGCGCGGGTGAGCACGTGGGCCAGCTGGGGCTCGGCGACGACGTGCGCCTGGGAAAGTTGCGTGAGCCGACCACGGCCCCAGTGGAAAACGGGCGAGTCGCCGACATTGCAACCGTAGAGCCGGCCGTCTTCCAGCAGCACGGCGCTGAGGGTGCAGGCGAGTTCCGGCTGGCCGTGCCGGGTGAGCGATTCGCGGTGGAGCTGACGATTGATTTGCGCCGTAAACTCCGCGAGGGCGCGGCGCGGACTCCAGTTGCGCGGGCGCGAAAGGCAGAAGTCGGCGAGCATTTCAACGGCTCGGCGCGCGGCGGCCCCGCCCTCGCGGGCCGAGCCGATGCCGTCCGCGACGGCGGCGAACGTTTGGCCCGCGCGCTCGCGCACGATC
>JANOAF010000370.1:0-2765 GCA_031411015.1 Opitutaceae bacterium
CGCCAGCGCCTCGCCGAGGGCTGGCTCAACCCCCGCGAGATCGCGACCGGTGCGCCGACCAAGCTTCCGGAGCTGCCGCCCGACACCACGCCACAGGATGCCGCCGCGTGGACGATTGTCGCCCGCGTGCTCCTCAACCTCGACGAAACGCTCACCAAATCGTGAAGAAGTTTGTCACCGGTTGCGTCAATACACCTCGTCGTGCGTGCCCGCGGTTTCCAGGAAGATCGCCTCGGCCTTCCCGTGCCGACCAAATTGAAAAACGATCCGCAGGTCGTAGCCGGCGGAGCAAGCCCATGACGGCGCGAGGCTGCCCCTCAGCTTGTGCGACCGCAGCGCTGGATGCAGCGCGTCTTCAGCCAACAGCTCCATTGCGGCCACGAGGTCGGCATGCGCCAGTTGGTCCTTGCGCGCTAGTTTTCGTGCCGCACGGAGAAAGGCCTTCGACGGGATTAGCACCCGCTTCACGGCTTGATCATTCTGGCAATGGCCGCGGGGCTGGCGGGCTTCGATTTTCCCCGCGCAAATTCGGCGCGGGCCTCGCGCACCGCGGCGATCAATTCGGCGCGACGGCGCTCCGCGATGCGTCGGCGCAGCGTGGCGGCCAACTGCTCCTGTTCCTCCAGAGAGAGCCGATCCGCGGCATCGAGCATGCTCGCATAGGTGGTCATGCGAAGAGGATCTCTCATACCGCTGCATTTTTCAACTCTTCAGTCTGCCCATGAATCTCTCCAATGATCTCCATGCCGAGCGCGCGCGGCTGCTCTCGCGCCGTTGGTTTCTCCGCGACTGCGGCGTTGGTCTCGCCGGCGTCGCGCTCACGCAGATGCTCGCGCGTCAGGCGCGGGCGGCGGCGCCCGCGACCAATCCGCTCGCGCCGCGGACGCCGCATTTCGCGCCCAAGGCCAAGCGGGTCATTTATCTTTTTCAGGCCGGCGCGCCGAGCCACCTTGAGCTTTTCGATCCGAAGCCGGAACTCACGAAGCGCGACGGTCAGCTCCCGCCCGCCGAGCTGTTGAAGGATTACCGCGCCGCCTTCATCAAACCGAACTCCGCGCTCCTCGGGGCGAAATACAAATTCGCCCGTCACGGCCAGTCGGGCATCGAGTTTTCCGAACTCCTGCCGCACACCGCCAAGCTCGCCGACGATCTTTGTGTGATCCGCTCCATGCAGACGGACGCCGTCAATCACGCGCCCGGCCAGATCATGATGAGCACCGGCTCGCAGCAATTTGGCCGGCCGAGTCTCGGCGCGTGGACGCTCTATGGGCTCGGCAGCGAAAACGAAGAGCTGCCTGGCTACGTCGTCCTCACGAGCGCGAAGGGCACGAGCGGTGGCGCGAGCAACTACGGCTGCGGCTTTCTGCCCACGGTCTACGGCGGCGTGCCGTTTCGCAGCGCGGGCGATCCGATTCTCTATCTTTCCAATCCGCCGGGCTTCGACGCCACGACGCAACGTGCCTCGCTCGACGCCTTGCGCGAGCTCAACACCAGTTCGCTCGCCGCCGCCGGCGATCCCGCCATCGCGGCGCGCATTCAAAGTTACGAGATGGCGTATCGGCTCCAGACGAGCGCGCCGGAACTCATGGACCTCGGCGCCGAACCTCCGGCCGTGCTCGAGCGCTATGGAATCAAGGACGCCAAGGAATCGACCTTCGCGCGCAACTGTCTGCTCGCGCGCCGCCTCATCGAACGCGGCGTGCGCTGCGTGCAGCTTTTCCACGAGGCGTGGGATCAGCACGGCAACCTGACCAAAGACGTGAAGAAAAACTGCGTCGACACCGACCAGGCCAGCGCCGCCCTCGTGGCCGATCTCAAGGAGCGCGGGCTCCTCGACGACACGCTCGTGATCTGGGGCGGCGAGTTCGGCCGCACTCCGATGGTGCAGGGCGGCAACGACGGCCGCGATCACCACAACCGCGCCTTCACGCTCTGGCTCGCCGGCGGTGGCGTGAAGCGCGGCCACGTCCACGGCGAGACCGATGATCTCGGCTTCAATGTCGCCCGCGATCCGGTGCACGTGCACGATCTCCACGCGACGATTCTCCACCTCCTCGGCTTCGATCACACGAAGCTCACGTATCGCTACCAGGGTCGCGATTTCCGCCTCACCGATGTCCACGGTGAGATTGTCCGCGGGGTGCTGGCCTGAGAGTGGGTCGAAAAAGGACTCCTTGCTTGTCATTCTAAGCGGAGCGAAGAATCCAGCAGGACATGCTCACCCCTGAAAACGCCGCGTTGATCCACGTGGATTCTTCGCTCCGCTCGAAATGACAGACCCTTTTTCGAGGCACTCTGAGTAGGCGCTGCGTGCCGCACCGAATCCAGCGGTGCCATTTTTACCCCATGAAACTCCATCACCTCCTCGTCGCCGCCGCGTTTGTCGGCGGTTTTGTTTCGGCTTCCGCCGCCGACCGCAGCTTCGTCTCCCTCTTCAACGGCCGCGATCTGGCGGGTTGGAAAATTCCCGCCGGTGACAACGGCCACTGGAAAGTCCTCGACGGCGTGATCGACTACGACGCGCGCAGCGAAGCGCCCGGCGACAAACACCTCTGGTCGGAAAAGGAATACAAGGATTTCGTGCTCCGGATCGATTGGCGCATCAAGGAGACGAGCGGCCTCTACCCCGTGCCGACCGTGTTGGCTGACGGCACGCACAAGAAAGGTCCGGACGGTAAGGACGTGATCACGCCGATGGCGAACGCCGACTCCGGGATTTATCTTCGGGGCACGAGCAAGGCCCAGCTCAACATCTGGTGCTGGCC
>JANOAF010000371.1:0-5558 GCA_031411015.1 Opitutaceae bacterium
GGCAGAATTCCTCACCCTCGTCTGGCGCCACGAAAAGGACGACGCCGCGATCATCGACTGGGTCGTGCGGCGGGCCACCGCGAAATAATTTCCCGCGCCGATATGGCGGCATTGTTTCAGTTTGCCAAAAATTGTGAGACGGGCTTTACGCCCGCCATGGCGGGGATGAACCCCGTCCCACATAGCACGCAGCCAAACTGAGCCTGACTCGTGCAGTCGGAATTCACCACGAAACACACCAAAGACACGAAGGGAAGGATTTGCAGAGCCACCACACCTCCAAGCATGCTCACAGGACAGTGATTGAAATTTGGATGAACCTTCCGGCAATCTCTCTCTGATTTTCGTGTCATTCGTGTGTTTCGTGGTGACTCCTTCTGCATCGTTCCGACTGAGACCCTACCAACATCGCTCGCGCATTGACCGCGAGTTTTTCGCCGCTACCGTTTTCAACGTCGTTCGTCTTTCACTCGTTCCCGTCAGGTTCCCCTTCCCCTCCCCGCATCATGAAATATACGCTCACCGTTAACGGCCAGTCCCGCTCCGTGGACGTGGCGCCGGAGACCCCGCTGTTGTGGGTGCTCCGCGACAGTCTCGAACTCGCCGGCACCAAATACGGCTGCGGCGTCGGCCAGTGCGGCGCCTGCACGATTCACCTCAACGGCGAGGCGACCAAGGCGTGCATGACGCCTGTGTCGACCGTCGGCCGGAAAAAAGTCACGACCATCGAGGGCCTGGCGCCCAGCGCCGACAAACTCCACCCGCTGCAGCAGGCGTGGTGCGAACTCGACGTCGCGCAATGCGGCTACTGTCAGGCGGGCCAGCTGATGACTGCGGCCTCACTGCTCAAGGATACGCCGAAGCCCACCGATGAAGAGATCGACGGCGCGATGGCGGGCAACCTCTGCCGTTGCGCGACCTACATGCGCATCCGCGCCGGAATCAAACGCGCGGCGGCGATTGCCGCTGGAACGAAGGAGGCAGCCCAATGAACACCCTCACCACTCCCACCCTCGCCGGCCCCGTGAGCCGTCGCGATTTTTTCAAAATTTCCGGTCTCGCGGGCGGCGGTCTCGCGCTCGCGTTCTACATCAAGTCGGGCGGCGACGCCGCGGCGGCCGAGATGGCCTCGGGTGATTTCACGCCGAACGCTTTCATCCGCATCTCGCCGGCGGGCAAGGTCACCATCGTCTCGAAACAGCCCGAGATGGGCCAAGGCGTGAAGACCTCGCTCCCGATGATCATCGCGGAGCAACTCGAAGTGCCATGGAAGGACGTCATGATTGAGCAGGGCGACTTCGATGCGAAATACGGCAACCAAGGCGCCGGCGGCAGCCAATCGACGCCGAGCAACTACGACAACTTCCACCTCCTCGGCGCCACGGCGCGCACGATGCTAGTCGAAGCCGCCGCGCAAACGTGGGGCGTGCCCGCTAGCGAATGTCGCGCCGAGAAAGCCACGGTCGTTCACTCCTCAGGCAAATCGCTCGGCTACGGCCAGCTCGCCGCCAAGGCCGCGACGCTTCCCGTGCCCGCGAAAGAAGCCGTAACGTTGAAAGACCCTAAGGACTTCAAGCTCCTCGGCACGCGCGTCGCTCAGTTCGACAGCAAGAAAATCGTCACGGGCCAGCCGCTCTTCGGCATCGACGTGAAGCTGCCCGGCATGGTCTACGCCGTTTACGAAAAGTGCCCGGCCTTTGGCGGCAAAGTCGTCAGCGCCAACCTCGATCAGATCAAGACACTGCCCGGCGTAAAAGATGCCTTCGTCATCGAAGGCAACGGCAAGGTAAAGGAACTCGTCCCCGGTGTCGCCATCATCGCCGACTCCACGTGGGCGGCTTTTAGCGCGCGCAAGCAACTCAAGATTGTGTGGGACGAGGGCAAGGTCGCCGGCGAGAGCTGGGAGACGTTCGTCGCCGAGGCGAAAGCCAAGGCCGCGCAGCCCGGCGCGAAAACCCTCCGCAAGGACGGCGATCCCGATGCCGCGCTCGCGAGCGCGGCGAAGACGGTCACAGCGGAATATGTCTATCCGTTTATCTCGCACGCGAACCTTGAGCCGCAGAACACCACGGCGCTCTGGAAGGATGGCGTCATGGAAATCTGGTCACCCACGCAGATCCCCTCGATCGGAATCGGCTTGGTGACCAAGGTCCTCAATATCCCCGCCGACAAGATCAAGCTGCACATTAACCGCGCGGGCGGCGGTTTTGGTCGTCGCATTGGCGCCGACTACCTCATCGAAGCGGCGGCGATCGCGCAGAAGGTCAACGCGCCCGTGAAGCTCACGTGGTCGCGCGAAGATGATCTCAAGCACGACCAGTATCGCCCCGGCGGGCTCCACTTCCTCAAAGGTGGCGTCGATGCGAAGGGCAAGGTCGTCGCGTGGAAGAACCACTTCTTCACCTTTGGCGAGGGCGGCAACCCCGGCAGTGGCGGCGCCCTCAGCGGCGACGAATTTCCCGGCCGCTGGATCGCGAACTATCAGGCCGAGCAGACGATGTTTGAAACCGGCTGGCCGATGGGCCCGTGGCGCGCACCCGGCAGCTGCGTCTTTGCGTGGGTCATCCACTCGTTCATCGACGAACTCGCTCACGCCGGCGGTCGCGATCCGCTGGAGCTTCGCCTCGAACTTCTCGGCGACAAAGACGAAATGCCCGCCGGCGGCGCAGGTGGCGCCAAGGGCAAACAAGGCGGCGGCTACAGCGTCGCGCGCATGAGAAATGTGCTCAAATTCGCCGCCGAGAAAGCCGGCTGGGGCAAAAAGAAATTCGCCAAGGGCTCCGGCGCCGGCATCGCGTTTCACTTCAGTCACCGCGGCTACTTCGCGCAGGTGGCGGAAGTCACGGTGGCGAAGGACGGCCAGCTTAAGGTCGACCGCTTCGTGACCGGTGCCGACATCGGCGCACAGGTCGTCAACCTCAGCGGTGCCGAAAACCAAGTCGAAGGCTCGGTCATCGACGGCCTCGGCGTCCTCATGATGCAGGAGCTGAACATCGAGCGCGGTCGCACCGTGCAGAGCAACTTCAACGACTACCCGCTGATTCGGATCACGGATGCGCCGTCGAAGATCGAGACGCACTTCCTGAAAACGAATTACCCGACCACCGGTCTCGGCGAGCCGGCCCTGCCCCCGGTCGCGCCCGCCATCTGCAACGCGATCTTCGCCGCCACCGGCAAGCGCGTCCGCCAGATGCCGCTGTCGCGAACGGATCTGCGGTGGAGTTGAGGAATCCTTACCGAAAAAGGCCGGCCAACTGGCCGGCCTTTTTTCCGTCCGAAAAATTCATCGCCGTCATGTCCCTCGAACTCCGTCCCAACTGCGAATGCTGCGATTGCGATCTACCCCCGGAATCCAAAGCCGCCTACATCTGCACCTTTGAGTGCACCTTTTGCCACGATTGCGCCGCGGAGAAGCTCCAGTTCATATGCGCAAATTGCGGCGGCGAGTTGGTGCGCCGACCGGTGCGACCCGCGGCCAAGCTGATAAAAAATCCTCCCTCGACCAAGCGCGTGTTACGCAGCGCGCCGTGTGTTGCGGCCCAATAGGATCGGTCGCGTCGCGCAAAAGCCCAACTCGCCCTGCGCGTATCGCACGGACGCTGGCTTGGCGCCGGGGAACGCGCCGCAGCGTTCCAGCCGGTCGTTCAGTTTTCCCCGCGGTAATCGGGGTCACTTCGTCGTGGTCGGAGTCGCATCGGTTTCGGTCCGGCTCGGCGCCCGCCATATCGCCGTCTGCGGCCGATTGTTTTTCTGCGTCGAAACCAACACCGCGCTGCCATCGGGCGAGAACGCGATCGAGTGCGCCTGTGTCTCCAGTTCAAACCGCGCCACCTCGCGGCGCGTCGCGACATTCCAGAGACGTAGCGTCTGATCGCTGCTCGTCGAGGCTACGGTCCGCCCGTCCGGCGACAAGTCCAGGCTGGCGATTCCCGAGCGGTGCCCGAGCAGCATGCCGGTTTCCTTCCGCTCCGCCGTGTCCCAAACCTTGATGAACTTGTCCGTGTCCGCGCTGAAGAGCGTCTGGCCATCCGCGGAAAAAACGAGATTTCGAATGAAGCCCTTGTGTCCGCGGAGCACGCTTTTCACCGGCTCCGGCGACAGGTCCCAGAGGTAAATCGCCGTCGAATCCATGAAGCTCGCGGCGAGCCGGGCGTTGTCGGGGGAAAACTCCATGGTCATGACCCAGCCCGGGCGATCGATTTGAAAGCGCGTCATCTTGCCGCCCGCAGACAAATCCCAAAGCCCCGCCTGTCCGCCGCCGATTCCCGCGGCAAACCAACGGCCGTCGGCCGAGAGGGTTGGCGCCGTGATCCGCGGGCCGCCCTCGGGCAGCGGCGTCGTGCCGCGCGGCTCCAAATCCGGCACAGACCAGCGCACGATCTCGGCGGCCGACGCACCCGGCGGGTTTCGCAACGAGAACAGCGCCTGGCCCTCGCCGGAAAATCGCAACGGCTGCCCGGCCCACCGCGGGCCCGCGACGATTTTCATGCTCGGGAATTCATGCAGCGAGACACCGGCAGTCTCCGGGTGGGTCACCGCCACCAGCCGCCCATCGGGCGAAAACAGGTGGCGCTTCACCACCCCGGCGACGGGCTTTTCCTCCACCGCGGTCTCATTGGTTTTCCAGAGGCGCACGGTGCCATCCTGCCCGCCCGTGGCAAGAATCTCGCCGTCGTGCGACCATGCCAGTTGCCCGACCGAATAACTGTGCCCGCGGAAGATCGCGCGCTGCTGTCCGGTCCGAATATCCCACAGGCGCACCGTCTGATCTGCGCTGCCGGTGGCAAGCGTTTGCCCGTCGGGCGAGATGGCCGCGCCATAGACGCGGGCCGTGTGCCCGCCCGCGATAGTGGTTCGCACACCGGTGGCAAGGTCCTCCAGCCAAACCCCGTCATCGTGAGTGCAGGCCACCAAGGTCCGGCCATCGGGCGAAAACCCCAGCTTTAGCACAAAGCTTGTCGCCCGCAGCACCTTCACGGGTGTTCCGCTCTCCGGATTCCACAGCGTGATTTTTCCCCGCCACGATCCGGTCGCGAGCAGTTTGCCATCGGGCGATGGCGCAATCACGCCGCCGGACTCGGGGAGCACCCGCTTCATCCGGGCGGCGGCGGCGTCGTCTTCCGGAAAGGATGCGTAGAGCGCAGTGGTCCCTTCCACCTGACCGTTCTGGTTCATGTCCGTGCCGACGGCCAGGATTCCGCCGTCGAGGAGCGCCACATTGGGCCAGCGCCCGCCGCTGTCGAACCGGGCGACGTCCCCCGGAGGGATCCAACGCACCACGATTGCGACGCGCGTGCCCATCACCACCCCTCCACCGGCCGGCAGAAAGGCAAGCGACTGGATGCTCGGCAGGTCGAGCTTCGCCGTGAACTGAAACGTGGCGGCATCATGCAACAGCACTTGCCGGCTGCCGAAAACCAGACCCTTGCCCGTGGGCGTAAAGGCGAGCGCGCTCACCTCGTGGCCCTCGTGCGACAACGTCGCGAAGTTGCCAGGCCGGCTCTTCCCCCAGAAATAGCGCCATTCGAAGCCGCGCAAGTCCGCCTGCCCCGCCGTCG
>JANOAF010000372.1:0-14201 GCA_031411015.1 Opitutaceae bacterium
TTGCCGGACCAGACCCCACCGATCACGGGCGAAAGCGACTGCCCGAAAAGCGCCGAAACGGCGGCAAGGAAGACGAAAACTAGGTTCGCGAGCTTCATCAGGGGTATAAGCCCCACTCTCTTCCGGGAGATGATTTCAGCAAGTGAATAAATTGATAAAGCCCCACGCACGATACGTAGCAAATCGCCCCGTTTTTCACGATCGTCGGGCGGAACTACGCACCGTAAAATCCCCTAACCGCCACTCTAGCCATACTTTCTCAACATTTTGCCGCAAGATGAGTTTAACCAAGGGGTCACTTCGGTCGTCATAGGTTTGCCAACGCCGCCATGAAGCGCCCGCTCAACATCTTTTTGCCCCTCATTATCGCCATCGCCGCGATCAACGGGCCGTTGCGGTCGGCTCCCGTGATCAGCGAATTCATGGCCTCAAACACCGCGGTGCTGGCCGATGACAATGGCGCGTTTTCAGATTGGATTGAAATCCACAATCCAGACAGCGCTGCAATCGATCTGAACGGATGGTATTTGACCGATACGGCCGCCAACAAAGCGAAATGGAAATTCCCCGCCGTCGTCCTTCCGGCCGGCGGTTATCTCATCGTTTTTGCCTCCAACAAAGACCGCCGCGATCCCGCGCGCCCGTTGCACACCAATTTCTCGCTCAACGCCCAAGGCGAATACCTCGGTCTCGTAATGCCGGATCAATCGACGGTGCTTTCAGAATACGCCCCGATGTTTCCTGCGCAGGAGCCAGATTTCTCCTACGGATTGATTCCGGGACCAAACGGCGCAGTGCCGATCCAGGGCTTCCTCAGCAAGCCCACGCCGGGCGCGGCAAACTCCAAAGCCGCGCCCGCCGGGCTGCCGCAAACCGTGGGTTTTTCCCGCGCCGCCGGTGTGTTCAACAGCACCTTCAGGCTTCAGCTCAATGGCGCCAGTGCAGACCAGCGCATTCGCTACGTCGTGACCCCGGCTTCAGCGGGCAGCACGGCCGCGGCGCCCACGGCTACTTCACCGGAATACACCGGGCCGATAACGATCAGTTCATCGGTGATCGTTCAGGCGGCGGTCTTTTCTGCCAGCGATTCGGTCAAGGGAGCGACTACGACCAGCTACTACGCGAAAATGGACGCGAGCCTTGGAACGTTCACCAGCAAACTTCCGGTTCTCGTCATCGACACAATGGGCTCCGGCGCACCGGCCAAGGGTGCAGCGGAGCAGAAGTCGTGGCTCTATTCGTTCCCGCCAACGACCTCCAGCGCGTCGTTGCTGAATTCGACGCCCGAAGCGACCAGCGCGCTAAATCTGTCGGTTCGAGGCTCGTCATCGGCAACGTTTCCCAAGAATAGCTACAACCTCGAATTCACGGACGGCAACGGCGACAATCGCGAACAAGCTCTCTCGGATCTGCCCGCCTTCGAACGCTGGGCGCTGGTCGGCGCCTGGAAATACGATCACACGCAGATTAACAACGCCGTGGTTTATGCGCTTTCGAACCAGTTGGGCCGCTGGGCGCCCCGCGTTCGTTTTGCCGAGGTTTTCCTCAATTCCAACGGCAACGATGTCGACCCCGCCGACTACCACGGCATCTACGCGATAACGGATCGCATCGAGGTCCACAACGACCGCGTCGACCTCAAATCTCTCGACCCGGGTGATATTGGCGCCACGCAGATTACGGGCGGCTATATTCTGAAGATCGATGCGAAAGACCCGGATGAAATCGGCTGGCAGACCAGCCATGGGATTCCCGATGGCGGTTCCTCGGTTATCCTCGTGTCGCCCAAAGCCGACGACGTGGTTCCAACCCAAGTCGACTATATCCGCAACTACGTTGAGCAGATGGAGAACGCGCTCTACTCTGATCGCGCCAGCGGTTGGTCAAAGCGCACCTATCTCGACTACATCGATCGGTCGTCTTGGGTCGATCACCACCTCCTCAACACGTTTGCCTCGAATCCGGATGCCTTCCTGCGCAGCGCGTATTTCACGAAGGATCGCAATGGCAAGCTGGCCGCCGGCCCGGTCTGGGACTTTGACCGCGCCCTCGGCTCTTACTGGGACGAACGGTCGTTCCGCTGGGATATTTGGTCTGGCATTGGTGCCACCGACTTTTGGCGCAACGGCTGGTGGGGCATCATCGCGACCGACCCTGAGTTCATGCAGGAGTGGATCGATCGCTGGCAGGCACTGCGTCGCGGCGGCCTTTCGAATTCCAACCTCATGGCCGTGGTTGCTTCAATCAGCGGTCAAATCGGCCCCGAAGCTGCCGCGCGCGACGCCGCGCGCTGGCCCGATAACCAAAGTCCCCATGGCAGCTACACGGCGCAAATCGACCGGCTCAAGGGCTGGGTCACATTGCGTGCGCAGTGGATCGACGACCAATTTCTCCGGGCACCGGCGGCGGCCACGGCAAATGGTTTCATCACCTTCACGGCCCCAACCGGAGCCAAACTTGCCTACACGCTCGACGGTTCCGATCCCCGCGCGCTCGGCGGTGAAGTCGCACCCAACGCCATCGTCGCCGCGTCACCCGTTTCACTCCCGGCCGGCGCCAACATTCACATCCGGAGCTACCGCGTGGAACTGCGTGGCACGTTTCCCGGCAGCCCGTGGAGTTCAGCCGCAGGCGGTGAAGCGACCTCTCCGCTTTCACCTCAATCCCGCATCGTCAACCTTTCGAGCCGAGCAGTCATTGGCAGCGGCGAAAACGCACTTTTTGCCGGCGTCGTGATTGCCGACACCGAGTCGAAACGCTATCTCGCCCGCGCCATCGGGCCGGGTCTCGGAGCCTTTGGTGCGACCGGGGTCGTCCCCGACCCCCAGCTCAAAATAATATCCAGCGGTGGCACTGAACTATTCCGCAACACCGGCTGGGAATCCGGCCCCGACGCTTCACGGATGGCGGGCTACAACAAATCGGTCGGCGCGTTCCCGCTCGTCGCCGGAATCAAGGACTCGGCTCTCGCCAGCGCCCTGCCTTCCGGTTCCTACAATCTTCAAATCTCGACGCCGTCGAATCAACCCGGGATCGGGCTCGCTGAACTCTACGAACTCGACGCCAACGGTCGCACCGTGAATCTCTCCACCCGCGCGCGCGTGCGCGCCGGCGATGGCGCCCTGATTGGTGGCTTTGTAATTCAGGGCACCGCCTACAAGCGCATCCTCATCCGCGCCGTCGGCCCGACCCTCGCCGCCTTCGGCCTCACCGACGCGCTCCACGATCCCGTGCTCGCCATCTATTCCGGCCAAACCATCGTCGCGACAAACGACCGTTGGGAACTCGCGGAAAATCCCGCGGCCATCGTAGCTGCCGGTGCCAATGCGGGCGCGTTTGCGCTGGCCGCGAAGAGTGAAGACGCCGCCGTGCTCATCACCCTCCCGCCCGGCGCCTACACGGTCGAGGTGAAGGGAAAAGCGGGGAGCGAGGGCATCGCCCTGCTTGAAATCTACGAGGTCCCCTGAACCTCGGACCAGGCGCGGCCGGCTGAAACACAAGAGCCGCCCCCATGAAGAGGCGGCCCGTGTGACCTAACACCAAGCAAACCGTATTGAACCACTGTTCACTGCCCCTGCGGACAGTGCTGACTACGCGGGGATAGACGGCGCTGTTTTCGAAACGCTCAAAAAAATTTGGATCTTTTGCTTACCCCCAAGTAATTCCCACGGCCGCCGGCATATTGTGAGTTAGTTTCCTTGGACAGCGCTGCCTTCGCGCACGCATGAGAGACCCGTCCATTCAACCAATGACCGTCTCCCTCCCTCGTCCTCATCTCTTCGGCTTGCTCGCCGGCCTCTTTTTGGCCGTCGGCATCGCCTTCGCCGCCCTCGTCGGCGCCAATACTTGGACTCGCATCTCCGAGTCCCAAGTCGTCAACGTCACCGGTTCTGCCCGCAAAAACGTCCTCTCTGACCTCGTCGTCTGGCGCGGTCGCTTCGCCGCTGAAGATGCCTCGCTGCTCGGGGCCAACGAACGCCTCAAGTCCGACTTGGCCAAAGTCGAGGCCTTCTTCCGCCTGAAAGGCATCGAAACCTACACGCTTGCTCCCGTGCAGATCCGCGAAGTCACGAATCGCGTCAAAGACGACGATGGCGAGACCGTCAGCCGGCGCGTCGGTTATCATCTCACCCAATCCGTTATCGTGCGCTCGACCGACATCGAAGCCGGTTCGCGCCTCGGCCGCGAATGCGCCCAACTCCTCAACGAAGGTGTCGCTCTCGTGCAGGATGGCATCGACTTTCTCTACACCAAAGCTGGCGAAGCCAAGGTCGAGATGATGGCCGAAGCCACCAAAGACGCCCGCGCCCGCGCCGAGCAAATCGCCGTGCAAGGCGGCCGCCGCCTCAAACAACTTCGCGCCGCCCGCATGGGCGTGATCCAGATCAATCCACTTTATTCCGGCGAGACGAGTTGGGAGGGTAACAACGACCGCAGTTCACTCGAAAAAACCATCACGGCCACCGTAAGCGCGACCTTCGATCTGAACTGAGCCGGACAACACGAGCTCGTCTCGCAACGCAGGCTTCAGCCCGCCTTCGACTACGTTACCCGTAGACCGGCGGACTGATGTCCGCCCGACTTACCTCGTTCGCGCCGCTCGGCGCCGGCGCGCTCACTTCACCGCGACCGACTCCACGCTGTCCATCGGTCGCGCCGGCCCGTCCGTCGTCGTCAGCGGCCCCTGCTTCAACGGATAACTGAAACGCGTGCCCTCGTAATTGCGGAACACGATTTCGTCGTCCGTGATTTTTTCCACGTAGTCGGGATTCATCGGCACCTTGCCGCCACCACCCGGCGCATCGATGACATATTGCGGCACCGCGTAGCCCGTCGTGTGACCGCGCAGCCCGCGGATGATCTCGAGCCCTTTGCGCACATCGACTTTGAAGTGCGCTCCACCCGTGATCAGGTCCATTTGGTAAAGGTAGTAAGGCCGCACCCGCATCCGCAGGAGCCGGTGCACGAGTGCCTTCATCACGTCCAAGTCATCATTCACGCCCGCGAGCAGCACGCTCTGGTTGCCCAACGGCACGCCCGCGAAACTCAGCCGCTCGCACGTCGCCTTCAGCTCCGCCGTGCATTCCTTCGGATGGTTCACATGGATGCTCATCCAAACCGGACCGTATTTTTTGAAAATCTCGCACAGCTCCGGCGTGATCCGTTGCGGGAGGAACACCGGAATGCGTGAACCGATCCGAATAAATTCCACGTGCTTGATCGCGCGTAACCGCGAGATCAGGTGCTCAAGTTTCTTATCCGAGAGCAGCAAAGGATCGCCGCCTGAAAGCAGCACATCGCGAACCTCCGGGTGCGCCTCGATGTAGCGCAGGCCCTGCTCGTATTCCGGATGGAAATTGTAGTCCTGCGCGTTCGAGACCAGCCGGCTCCGCGTGCAGTAGCGGCAATACGCCGCACACCGATCCGTCACGAGAAACAGCACGCGATCCGGGTAGCGGTGCACGAGGCCTGGCACCGGTGAGTGCCCATCTTCGTCCAGCGAATCGAGCATCTCCCCCTCGCTCACCAGCAATTCGCCGGCGCGCGGAATCACCTGTTTCCGCAGCGGGCAATTCGGATCGTTGCGGTCGATCAGGTTGAAAAAATACGGTGTGATCGCGAGGGCGAGTTTCTGGTTGGCGTGCGCGCAGCCGGCCTTCTCCTCCGCCGTCAGCGTCATGAACTTCTCCAGCTGCTCCACCGTCGTAATCCGATTCTTGAGCTGCCACGTCCAGTCGCGCCAATCGCTTTCGGGGATGTGCTGCCAAAGCCCCTGGCCTTCGAACCAAGTGGCGCGATCTTCGGTGTAAGACATCGGTGTAGAGACGCGGACAATTAGGCGGCTAACCACCGGTGTCAAACGGCGGCGCACATTCGCCCAAACAGTCATGCCTAAACCCACGGATAACAGCGTCGAACAGCTCGGGGCCAGGAGGTTGAGAATTTTCTCGGGGTGGATCATTGCCCGGTCTGCAAGCGGTCCCCCCTGCGGTTACATCGCCCCACCCAGCGTTCGACCTAGACTAGGATCCCAAGGCTAGGACTGGTCCGGCTTCTCAGCGGCCGGCTTGCGTGATGACTCAGTCGAGGCCACGACCGACACCGGTGCAGGCGCGGCAAAATCAAGTGTGACATAGCGCGCTTTCACCACGGTGGTGCCGTCCAAGGCGCGCGCCAAGGCGAGCGGATCCAATCCGTCTTCTTTCGCAACCATCAGTCGGGCCCGTGGGCGACCCGGATCGAAGAATTCCCAGTGCTCGCCGCGGCCAAAGACGAGCACCGTGTGCCCATGCAGGCCGAACGGGGTCTCATCGTAGTAGGAAAGGAGCCGCGGCCGCTCCAGCGCTTCTCCACGCTCGAGACGCCGCCGCAGCTCAGCCACGCTTTCGATGAAGCAACCGTTGCTCAATTCACCTTGCCGCAACGCCAACGCCGGGAAATTCGACCGCACGATTGACCAGCGCGTGAAGCCCGGCTCGATGTCGCGCAGCAGCGGCCCCATGTTCGCCTTCTCCTCCGCGAGCCGACCTTCGTGCAGCGACAGGCTCTGCGTGCCGTCGGTGGCCGAGTAGAACCAGAGGATGCCCGCCAGCTCGAAAACGAGCGCGTGCAGGACACGAGGATAACGACTCTCGCGGCCACTGTTCTCTATTTTCAAGATTCGCGACCAGACATCCGGCCCGAGCAAGGCCTGCGCGCGGCGCGCCTGTTCCAGTGAAGGCTCGGCGCGCAACGCCGGAGCGAGCATGAACAGGATGACGAGTGAGACCTGGCGCACGAACTTCGGCACACCCCCATAAGCGCCGCCGCCACCCCGCGGTTTCAGCAATGCGACGAAACGCCGGAAGATCGCGGCAGGAAAATCGCCGCATGCGACCAGCGGAAACTGCCCAATCGCCCACCGCAGTAGGGCGGGTCTGTGACCCGCCCAGGTTGGAACACGCAGCGCGTGAATGGCAGGCTGGAGGCCTGCCCCACCCCAAGCGGGCGCCCGTGACAGCGGGCAAGATCTCCGCCTACAACGCCTGTTTCAAAATCACCGCGATCCGTTCGTGATAACCACGGCTGAGCTTCAGCTTCGTGCCGTCGTGCAGCACCACGGCATAGTCGCCGGCAAACAATGGGCTCAGTTTCCGCAGCCGGTCGATGTTCACGATGGTCGAGCGATGAATGCGGATAAAACGCTTCGGATCGAGCCGCGCCTCCAGCCGCGCCATGGTCTCGCGCATGAGGTGCGCGCGACCTGCGACGTGGAATTTCATATAGTCGCCCTCTGCCTCGATCCAGTCGATCTCCTCGGCTTTGAGAAAGAAAATCTCGCCGGAAGATTTGAGCAGAATGCGCTCGCCGGATTTCTCTAGGCCAGGCTCGGTCTGGCCACCACCGCGCTGGAGAAAATCCAGCAGCTGCGTGATCCGGGAGCCGACTTGGTCAGCCTGCCGCCGCCGCGCCTGCGTCTTCGCGCGCTGGAGAGCGGCGGCAAACCGCGCGTCGTCATAGGGCTTGAGCAGGTAGTCGACCGCGTTGACCTCAAACGCCCGCAGCGCGTGTTCATCGTAGGCCGTGACAAAGACCACCGCCGGCAGCGCGGCGGCCGGCAGTTGCGCGAGCACCTCGAACCCATCCGCTCCCGGCATTTGCACATCGAGGAAAAGCATATCGGGCCTCGCCTCGCGAATCAGCGCGACCGCGTCAGGGCCGTTGGCCGCCTCGCCGGCGATTTCAACGCCGCCATCGCGCTCCAGCAGCAGCCGCACGCCGCGCCGCGCCGCCGGCTCATCGTCGGCGATGACCGCGCGGAGCAAAGCCGTGGAAGTTTCAGGAGGAACGAAGGACGGGTTCGAGGCTTTCATGTGCGGCACGGAAGGACGATCTGCACGGAGACGCCGCGGCCTGGCACGCTGTTCAGAGTCAGTTGGCCGTCGGCGCCGAAAAGTTTCGCGAGCCGCTCGCGCGTGTTCGCGAGCCCCACGCCCTCCCGCGATCGGTGCGACGTCGCACGCAGACCCGGGCCGTCATCACGCACTTCCAAGTGTAACCGCCCCCCGTCGACCCGCCCGATGACCTCGACGCGACCCGGACCCGACTTGGGCGCGACCCCGTGAAGAATCGCATTCTCCACCAGCGGTTGAAGCAGGAGATTGGGAACGCGCGCCTCCATCGCGGCAGGCTCAATGGTGATGACGACTTCGAGTCGGTCGGAGAAGCGCGCTTTCTGAATGTCGACGTAGCGGCTGAGAAAATCCACTTCCTCCCGCAGCGTGACTTCCTGCAGGCGAGTGTTGTCGAGCGTCATGCGCAGAAGAGAACTCAGCCGCGCGATCAAAGTTACGGCCTCGTCGTTCTTATTCTCCCGAATCAACACCGAAATAGTGTTGAGCGTGTTGAAGAGAAAGTGCGGCCGGAGTTGCTCGCGCAACACCTTCAACTCGGTCTCCACCAGCCGGGCTTCCAGCTGCGCGGCCTTCACCTCCTGATTCTTGTAGCGATGGTAGATCTCAAGGTTGTAGCCCACCGCGATCACCGCCCAGTAGTAGACCATATCGATGATGTTTCGCCCGTAGAAGCCCGAAAGCGCGATGTCCCAAAAGCCGGTGGCCTCATCGTCCCAAAATTTTCGGAAAAAGAAAATCCGTCCAAGGTAGTAGGTCGCCATCACGATGAAGCTCATCGTCAGATGAAAACTCACGCCACCCCACCAGCGCCCCCGGCTCAGCGGGATCGTCTTGCGGACTCGGAGGATCAAGGGCGCGAGTGCGGCCCACAGCACCACGCGCACAAACTGCCCGTGCGCGACCTCGCTGAAATCAACCGTCATCGTCTGCCCGCCGGAACCGGCGGGCATCATCTGCCCGCCCGCACGCAGGTTGAAATAGAGCTCCATCGTCAGCACCAGTCCCAGAAAAGCCCAGCCCGTCACAAACGCGGCGAATCGAATCCAGCGGTGATGCATGGCAGCCGGGTTCATCCTTTCCTCGTCGGCATGACTCAAGCGGGAAACATCCGAGCTGCGACGAACCGCCGGCATTCCGAGACGAATCACATTTTCGCGCGACGAAACCGGCGCCGAACGGCGGGCAAGGGAGTCCATTCAAAATACCAGTCGCACTGAATTTGGCTCGCGTGGGTCAGAGCGCTTGCGAAGGCGACTGGGGCGCGCATGCGCTCTGCCTACCCACGCGATATTTTGCCAACCAGCCTTACCCTTCGAACCGCCGCACATGAATCGCCGCGTCAAAAGGCACCCCTTCCGTCAGGTGGTTCACCCACTGCCGCGCGAGCCACGGGGCCCAGAGCACACCCTTCGCACCGAGACCATTGATCAAACCAAGGCGGGAATTGCTGGGGTGGCGCCCAGCTACGGGCCGCTTGTCCGGCAAGACGATGCGGACGCCAGCACGCTGGCCCGTCACCGCAAAGGATCGTGCAACTCCGAATAATTCCGCCGCCGCGACCATCAGGGAGCTGCGTCCAGAATCGGTTGGACTCGGATCGATGATCCCGGGTTCGTGCGTCGCACCCACCCATGCCACGCCGGGCGCGACAGGCAGCGCCCATTGGCGACGGTTCAAAATCACGTCCGGGGCGAGACCTTCGACTGCCACCGTGAGGACCTCGCCCTTGGAAAATTCCCACGGCACAAAGCCAAACGCATCCGACTTTGCGGCCGCGAGCCCGGTGCAATCCACCACGAGCTCGCGGGAGAGAAGTTCCGCGCGGCCGTCCACCGCCCGCTCCACCAACCGCCCGCGCGCCAGCCAGCGCGCCCGCGACGCCGCGAGCAGTCGACCGACATCCACCTGCGCCGCGCCTTCGACCCAGAAACCGACCTCGTCGTGCTGCACCACAAAAGGCGCGAGCTCGCCGCGGGAAAATTTCGTCGAAAAAATCTCCCGCTCGCGCGCGTCGGCAAAAATCCTCCGCACCCGCATCTCCCGCCACAACGGCACGCCCAGCCCGGTTTCGATTGTAGCGTAAGCGGCGCGCGCCAGCGGCAGCAGCGACTCGATCTGCCAGCCCTTGACCAAGCGGCGACCGGTGATCGGGTTAATCATGCCCGCCGCGGCCGCACTGGCGGCGTTCCCGTCGCCCGCGTCCGCAATTTCGAACGGAATCCCGGCGCGCTCAAACTCCCACGCGAGCAGCGTCCCGGCCAGCCCCTGCCCCACGATCAGGATCTCGGGACGCATGAGGGTCGCCGCACTTGAGCCGGGGTTCAGCGCGCCGGCCGCAGTGCCGGCAAACTCGCCGCCGCGGTCGCCTGCCCGTGGCGTTTGTTTTTCTCGTCGGACGTGCGCAGCCGAATCTTTTCCGCCAGCACGGGAAACTCTTCGCTGAGCACCGTGGCGGCGCGGGAGAGAATCACCTCCCCGCCTTCGCCCGAAGTCACACGCCCGAGCACGAGCACATTTTTCAACTCGTAGATTTCCGCGTAGTGCGCGATCGCGTAGCCGAAACACACGCCGATCGACTCGTAGATTTTCCGCGCACGCGCGTCGCCGGCCTTCATCGCCGTCTGCACCGCGATGAGTTGCTCCGGCAACGGCATCGTCGCCGGAAAATCGAAGCCCGCCCGCGCCGCGAGCCGCCCCACGCCCTGCTGCGAAAAATATTGCGCGCCGCACCCGCGGTCACCGGACCACTCGTCGCGCGGCGCATCCCCGCGATAATCGACCGGGGCAAACGCCAGCTCATTGAGCCACGAGGTGATGCCGCCCGCCGGCGTCACATAGCCGCCCGCCTGACTCGTGCCCATCGCGACGCCGAGCACGGCGTTATCGCCCATCTCCATCGAGCCCGCGAGCGCGGTGACCTCGCCGTCGTTGACGACCTCGAACGGCACGCCACCCCAGCGTTCCTGCAGCGTGAAAAACATCCGCCGGATGTGCGACTCGAAGAGCCCCGCCGGCACGCCGCGAAACAGCGAAGCCGCGCGCACTTCGTTGTTCACATATACGCCCGCCGCGCTCCCACCGATCGCATCGACGCGCGGGAGGTGCGCCGCCGCGCGCTTGAGCGAATCATGCACGCCCTCGATGTGATAGGCAGGGTCCGCCTGAAAATACGGGTCCCACGCAATCTCCTCGGAAAACACGACCTTGCCATCGATCACCGCCGCGGACTTCCGATCGCTCCCGCCCAAATCGAAACCGATCCGGCAGCCGTCGAGGTGGCGGCCCATCGCAGAGCTCGTTTCGTGCGGTGCGGGCAACGCGTCGAAGGCCACGGCTTCCACGGAAAAAGCCCGCCCGAAAATCTTCTCGCCCATGAAATCGCAATCGAAGGCGCGCCGCCCGGTGGGGGCGTAGATCTGCGCCAGCGCACTGGCGATCTCGTCGGCCCCGGCCACGAGCACTTGCGGGCCGCCTTTCGTCCAGAGGAGAAACTTCAACATCCGCTCCGCGTAGGTGAGCGTGAGGGCGGCGGCCGGATGCGCCGCCGCGAGCACCCGGAAATCGTGGCGAAACACCGAGCCGTCGCGCCGCACCAACCCGATCGCGAACGGCCGCGCCCCGGGATCGGCGGCAACGAGCGCCGTGTAGGCCCGGTGCCAGAGCGCAGCGGGCAGAAATTCAGGATCGAGGGGCGGACGGATTTTCGGGACGACGGGAAGCATGGAGAACTGGAAGCCCCACGCTAGCTCAGCCGCGCTTTCAATTGAAAGTCATTTGAAGGCGACGGCCCCAGCGGCCGAGCAACCGGACCGAAAAATCTACGCCGTCCCTACCAGATGCGGCGCAGTCCATCCCACTCATCCCACACGCCGCAGCACGCGCACGAGCTCCCGAGCCTCGCGCCCGCTAAAGGCCATCTCCGGCACATAGTCGTCCACGATTTCGTAGCCCTGCCCAAAGAGCGCCGTCAGGTCGGGCACGCTGAACGGGAACGGCGGCCCTTCTTCACCCGGATCGAGATCCGGGTTGATAAACCACACTCCTATCAACCGTCCGCCGCGGCGCAGCGTGAGGTCGATGCCGCGCCGGTAGTCGGCGCGGAGGGTCGGATGCAGTCCGCTCATGCAGGTATGCTCCAGCACCACATCGAAAGCGCCTCGCATCTCAGGCGGAGGATTGAACAGATCCCCGACCACGAAACGCTCCGCCAGCAGGGGATAGAGCGCGCGCGCCTGCGCCACACCCGTCGGTGCGATGTCCAAGCCCGTGGCGTCCAGCCCGTGCGCGACCGCGAGCGCGACCTCATGCCCGTGGCCGCAGCCCGGCACCAACGCCCGCCCGCGCGCCGCGTGGCGCTCCAGGTATTGCGCCATCGGCGGCGAGGCCGCGCCGCGATTCCAGAACACTTCGCCCCTTTGGTATTTTTCTTCCCAGTTCATGGCTAGCCGGACCCTGCCCCTCGCCAACGGAAAGGCGAGGCTCCAAGCCCGACGTGATGCCTCCGACGGAAAACTACCGCGCCTCCGCGCCCCACATCGCCGCGCCTGCAATGCCGGCCTGATTGAGAAACTCCGCCGGCACCAACTTCGCGCGCGGATTCAGAAACTCGAAATATTTTTCGTGTTTCGCACTCACGCCGCCGCCGATGATGATGAGTTCCGGCCAGAACAGAGCTTCCAGTTCAGCGATATAGATGCTGAGCCGCTTGCCCCATTCTTTCCACGACAAGTCCTCGCGTTCCCGCGCCGAGGCGGCCGCAAACCGCTCCCACGACTCGCCTTTGTGCGGCAGGTGGCCGAATTCCATCGGCACCACTACGCCGCGATACGCGAGCGCCGTCCCGATGCCGGTGCCGAGCGTGAGCAGGAGCGTCTTGCCCATAAAGCGCCGACCCGCGCCGAAGCGCATCTCTGCAATCGCCGCCGCCGCGCCGTCGTTGATCAGCGCGACCGGACAGCCGGTCGCCTTGGCAAACAGTTTCGCGCCGTCGCAACCGACGAACTTCGGGTGCAGGTTGGCGGAAGTATGGATGGTCGAGCCGATGACGACCCCGGGAAAGCCCACGCCGATTCGACCCTGCCAGTTGAACTGCGCCACGATCTTGGCGATCGCGCGGCCCATTTGGAGCGGCGAAAGCGGTTCGGGCGTGGGGATGCGAAACCGCTCCGCGAGCAGCCGGCCAGTTTTGGTGTCAACGGGTGCGCCCTTGACGGCCGAGCCGCCGATGTCGATGCCGAGTGCTTTCATCACAGAGTGGCGAGGTGCGCTTACTTTTTCTTCTGGGCGGGTTTCGGATCGAGGTTCGCCGCGAGCTGCTCGGGCGTGACCTTCGACTCGACGCCGTTCTTCGGCACCTCGGCCTTCGCGACCCAGAGGAGCGCGTTCAGGACGACCTTGCGCTGGCTGTCGTCGCCCCAGTTGGCGTGCGTGTGGCCGCCCGTGAAGCCGAAACCGCGTCCTCCGTCCGGGCGCTCCATCACCCACATCATCGTCTCGGGCCGGCCACTCGCGGCGACGATGTGCGGGTAAGGGCCCTTGGGGGAAACATAGGGGCCGGCTCGCACTTCGTCGGACGGCGGCGCAACGAGAATCGGCGTCACGCCCTTTTCTCCCTCGGTCCAGCGCATATTGATATACCACTCGTCGCGGTTGCTGAACGGCTTCACGCCGCGCGTCACCGGGTGCGTCGGAAATTTTTCAAATTTCGGCGACCACATCGGATTGCAGGAATACGAATTCTCGTAGTAGCCACCGATCCAATTGAGAAACTCCGGACCGCCGTTGTCCTTCAGCACCTCGACGCCGTAGTGCATGAAGCCGAGCCCCACGCCGTTCTTCACCAGATTACCGAGGATCTGTTTGTGGTCATCGAGAACCGCCGGGTGTTTGCCGCCGCCATCGCAGTAAATCACGACGGCATCCGCACCGTCGAACGCGTTGGCGACATCAGGCCAGCCGTTGGAGTAGACGGTGACCTTTACACCCGGCGTCTGCGCCAAACATTGCTGGAGGAGCAGCGCGCCCGCGCGAAATTCATGCATCCCCGGCGGATGGCTCGGCTTACCAGCGATGAGCACGATTTTTTTGTCGGCGGCGGATAACGCGGCGCCAAGGGCGAGGCCGAGAGCAAGCAAAGCGAGAAGACGTTTCATTATGGTGGGGGAAAACAGGAACGGGGAACGAAGCCGCCCACGAGCGCAGCGGACGCACGCAGACGGCACAAATCAAAAAGGACAAGCGCCCCCAGGTAGGGCGGGTCTCTGACCCGCCCTTTTACGCGTTAAGTGTTCGAGAGCGGGTCAAAGA
>JANOAF010000373.1:0-2227 GCA_031411015.1 Opitutaceae bacterium
ACGCTACGAGCGTAGTGAAAATGGTGCCCGGGACCGGACTCGAACCGGCACTTCCTTTCGGAAATCTGATTTTAAGTCAGAAGCGTCTGCCATTTCGCCACCCGGGCAAGTGCGCCTGAATCAATAGCAGCGTGGCACTCCAAAACGCCAGAAGGAATGTCCGCTATGTCCGCCGTGACTCTAGCAGCCTGTCGGACTTAGGCAGATACTTGGTCTAATTATTGCTAACCAATGGTATGACTAAATTCGTGAACATTGATCGAGACACGCCGCTGCTGCTCCCGCCGGATTTGCGCGACTGGGTGCCGGCGGAGCATTTGGTGCATTTCGTGATCGATGCGATCACGGAGCTGGACCTGAGCGCGGCGCCGGTGAACGAGCGCGGCACGGGGAACGCGCAATACCCGCCGGGGCTGCTGCTCGGGCTGCTGGTTTACAGTTACGCGACGGGCGTGTTCTCCAGTCGCCAGATCGAGCGCACGACCTATGAGAACGTCGCGGTGCGCCTGCTCTGCGCCGACACGCATCCCGACCACGACACGCTGTGCACCTTTCGGCGCAAAAACGGCCCGCTCCTGAGCCACGCCTTCGCGCAAGTCCTGGAACTGGCCGCCCGCTGCGGCGTGCTCCAGGTCGGCAACGTCACCGTGGCAATCGACGGCACGAAGATCCTGGCCAACGCGAGCAAACACTCCGCCGTGAGCTACGCGCACGCCGGCCAGACGATGCAGACTCTGGAACTGGAGATTGCCGTGTTGCTCGCCAAGGCCGACCAAGCCGACGCGACCCCGCTGCAAGACGGCCTCACGATTCCCGCCGAGGTGCAACGCCGCCGGGAACGCCAAGCGCAGCTCGCCCGCGCCCGGGCGGAGATGGAGGCCCGCGCCTACGCCCGTTGTCAGGCCGAACTGGCGGAGCACGCCGCGAAACTGGCCGCCCGCGAGACCGCGCGGGCCGCCGGCAAAAAGCCCCGCGGCCCCGAGCCCCAGCCGCCCGATCCGACGCCCGGCGCCAAGGACCAGGTCAACTTCACCGACGCGGAGAGCCGCATCATGAAAACCAAAGACGCCTTCCAACAATGCTACAACGCGCAGGCCGGCGTCGAGACCGCCTCCCGCCTGATCGTCGGCCCTCGCGTCAGCCAAGCGCCCAACGATAAGAAAGAACTCCGGCCGAATCTGGTTGCCGTGCAACGCCACCTCGCCCCCGCCACCGTGCTGATCGACAGCGGCTTTGTCAGCGAGGCCGCCGTCACCACCGCCGAGCGCGACGCCTCCGGCCAGCCCACCGGCCTCACCGTGCTCGCCGCGCTGCACCGCGAACCGCACGGCCGCACCGTCGCGCAACTCGAGCAACGCGCCGACCCACTCGCGCCGAGCGCCGCCGCCCCGTTTGCTGAACGCATGCGTCACCGCACCGCCACCGCCGCCGGTCGCGCTCTCTACAAGTTACGCCAGCAAACCGTCGAGCCGGTCTTCGGCATCATCAAGGAAGGGCTCGGCTTCCGGCGCTTCTCCCTGCGGGGCCTCGCCAAAGTGAGTCTGGAATGGGACTTGGTCACCCTCGCTTACAACCTCAAACGCCTCCACCGCCTCGGCGCCACCCTGCGCGCCGCATAACCGCCCCGGCCCAACCTCCGCCGTTGTCCATATCCAGTTGAAAAACTCAAAATACCGTCACTCGTTCACCCCCCCCATCCTCGAAAACATCCGCCTCCACGCCCTGCCGCCGACAAGCTTCCCTCGCTCCATCGGCTTCAAGTCCGACAGGCTGCTAGGCGCTCGAAAAAGTGGGCAGGAAGTGGGCAAAAATCAGCAAAATGAAATTCATCGCGGAAAAATAATGATGGTTCAAAACGTTGGGGTATTGATGCTTGAAATACATTTTGAATCACTGAACAACAAGGGGGTTGACGGATTTTAAGTCCTTTGCCGGCGTGCTGCGCGGCACGACCACGACGCATCGCGACCGCGTCTTCGCGACCCACAGCGGCGACGGCGATTTCAACGTCTATCCGATCCGCGCCGTCCGCACCCGAGACTGGAAATACATCCGTAATCTTCATCCCGAGTTTCAGCATCACAGTCACATCTCACGCTCCACCGGCCCCAGTGGCCTCGTCTATTGGAAAACCTGGCTCACAGCCGCCGAAAACGATCCCGCAGCCGCAACCACGGTGAAGCGCTTCACCACACGCCCAGCCGAAGAACTTTACGACCTCGCCGCC
>JANOAF010000374.1:0-11597 GCA_031411015.1 Opitutaceae bacterium
CGGGCAGCAGCAAGGCGAGCCACTGGAGAAAATGCAGGGCCGTGGGTGCGCCGTATTTCCAGGCAAAGGCCTCCGTGATGTCGAGTAGCCCGTGCGAAACGCACTGCCGTAGAGAGCGTGGTCGTAGTAGCCGAGCCACACGGCGCCGGGGGCCCCGCCGAGCGCGGCCAGCGCGAGCCGGCGCGGATTCAATCCAACCAGCGCGATTACCGCCGGCAGGATCAGGAGGTTGGTCGCGCGCACGAGCACGGCGATCGCGACCGCCGCGCCACACGCGATTGCCCAGGTGGAATTTTTCCTCGTCTGGAGCGCGGCGAAAATCGCGGCGAGACACCACGTCGTGGCGAGCGTATCACTGATCGGAGTGAGCGAGGTGAAGATGACGACCGGATAGGCTGCGAACAGGGCCGCGCCCGCGAACGCCAGCCAAGGCTCAAGCCCGAGCTGGCGCGCGATGCCGTAGATCAGCACGAGTCCCGCGAGGGCACCGCCGACGCCGATGAGGAACGGGGCCAGCGACCAACCGAAGAGCTTGCCCGCGAGCGCCAGATGCAGCGGCAACCCGACCGCGTAGGTGGGGGACAGTTTCGGGTTGCCCTCAAACGGCACGAAACCGTGCGGCTGAAATTGCTGGCGGAGCAATCCGGCGTGCGGGCCGAATTCCGGCGGCGCGCGCATTTCCGCGGCCAGCTGGCCCGAGGCGAGCAACCGCGCGCTGTTGAGGTAACCGGAGGAGTCGGCGCCACCGGCGACGTTGGAAAAATTGCCCCACAGAAAGGCGCCGTAAAGGATCAGCGCGATCGCTCCGATCCAGAAGAGCAGGGGCCGCGCGGGGGCGGCGGCTGCGGGGGGATTCGGATTTGACATGGCGCGCTTGCGTTCTGTGATGCGGCAAACTGCCCGTGAGAAATTTGGAAGACAAGCGCCCGCATGGAGAACGTTGCTCCGCCCGTCCCCGCGGAGCGCGGTGCGGCGGATGAGCGCGGCGCCCAAGGGGGGCTTCCTCCGGCGGTTTTTGCCGACGCGCGTGCGCCTGGCCTATCTCGCGGTGGTCGGGCTGTTCCTCGGGTGTGTCGCGCAGTTTTTTAACCACGATACCGGCTTCACGAGCCTCATCTCGATCGGTGACATGTTGAGCGAGACGCAGGTGACGGCGCTGCGGCAGGTGCCGCACTACGTTTACGAGAGTTCGCCGGGCTACGACGGAGCTTACTATGTGCAGCTCGCGCTCTATCCGACGCTCGATAATCCCGAGCTGAAAAAAGCGATCGACAACCTGCCGTATCGCGCGCGCCGGATCTTGTTCTCGTGGACGGCGTGGGTGCTCGGTCTCGGCCAACCCGCGTGGATCGTGCAGGCGCACGCTCTGCTGAACGTCGTGTGCTGGCTCGCGCTCGGGTGGACCTTGCTGCGGTGGTTTCCGCCGAAGGGCTGGGAAAATTTCGCGCGCTGGACCGCGGTGATGTTTTCCCACGGCGTGTGTATGAGCGTGCGGCACTCGCTAGTGGATGCACCGAGTCTGCTGCTCGTGGCGCTCGCGCTGCGCTGCTTGGAAGATGGGCGTGGCCGCGCCGGTGGGATCGCGCTGGCGCTGGCGGGGCTCGGGAAGGAAACCAGTTTGCTGGCGACGGCGGGCACCGATTTTGATGCGCGCGCTCCGCGCACCTGGTGGCGGACGGCGCGCACCGTTGCGTTCATCGCACTGCCGCTCGCGGCTTGGATGGGTTACGTGCGCTGGAAATTTGGCCCTGCCGACGATCCGGGGCTGGGCAACTTCACGCTGCCGCTCTTGGGTTATTGGGAAAAACTCCGCACGTGCGTGCACGATGTCGCCACGCGCGACGCGGGGGCGTTGCACTGGGCGACGCTCGGTGCGGCGGTGGCGCTACTGGTGCAGGCGCTGTTTTTTGCGACGCGCTGGCGGCCGGCCGAACGCTGGTGGCGCGTCGGCGCGGCGTTTGCGCTGATGATGCTGTTTCTTTCCACGCCGGTGTGGGAAGGCTACCCGGGTGCCGCGACGCGGGTGCTGCTGCCCATGACCCTTGCGTTCAACATCCTCGTGCCGCGCGGCGTGCGCTGGCTGCCGGTGTTGATCGCGGGCAATCTCACAGTGGCCGCGAGCGTGTTCGAATTTTCTCCGCCGCACGATTTCTACACGGTGCGCGGCGATGCCGAAGTGAGCTCCGCGGTGCACGTCGCGACGGCGAAGGACTGGCACGGTCCCGAACGGCATCTCGATCAACACTGGCGCTGGAGTCCGGGCCGCAGCGAATTGCGACTGAGCAATGCTTCGACTCAACCCGTGCGGGTGGTGGTGCTGGCCCGCGCGAGTTCGGCGAACGCGCCGCGCAAACTCGTTGTGAGCGAAGGGAAAAAACTCCTGTGGAGTGAAACGGTCGGGAGCGCCCCCGGGCTCATGCGCTTTGGCTTTGAGCTGCCGCCGGGCGAAACCGTGCTCACCTTTGCCACCGACCGACCCGGCGACAAGATCGGCACCGACCCGCGGCCGCTGGCGTTTCGCGTCATGAATTTGGAAATCGTCGTGACGCCCGCGCCCGGTTCACGATAACCGCGACATGGGTTCCCTGTTTTCACGCCTCACCTCTGGTTCCCGTCTGCGCCGGGAAAATGAGCGTCTCCGCACGGAGATGGCAAAGTTGCAGGCGCAACAGACGGAGTGGGCCCGTTTTTTTCCGCCCGGTCATTTCTATTCGCCGCTGCCCTCACGGGAGGAAACGGCCGAGGCCTTCGCCCGCGGCGGTTTCGGCCCGCCCTTTCCGGCGGTGGATCTCAACGAGGCTGGACAGGTGGCGCGGTTGGAGCGTTTTGCCGCGTGGTATCCGGAGCAGCCCTTTCCCGAGCAGCAGACTGGAGGGAAACGCTACTATCTCGAAAACCCGTCCTACGGCCACTTCGACGCCATCATGCTCTACAGCATGCTGCGCGAGGCGCGCCCACGGCGCATCGTCGAGGTGGGCTCGGGCTTCAGCTCCGCCGCCATGCTCGATCTGAATGACGGTCCGCTCGGCGGGGGCGTGCAGTTCACCTTTATCGATCCCGACATGAGGCGCCTGCGGCCCCTGCTGCGACCGCAGGATGAGCAACGCACGACGCTGATCGAGAAACGCGTGCAGGAGGTGCCGCTCGACGTGTTTCAATCGCTCGGCGAAAACGACGTGCTCTTCATCGACTCCTCGCACGTGAGCAAGATCGGCAGCGATGTGAACCGGCTCTTCTTCGACGTGCTCCCCGCGCTCGCGCCCGGCGTGCTGATTCACATCCACGATGTCGCCGGCAACCTCGAGTATCCCCGCGAATGGCTCGACGAGGGCCGCGCGTGGAACGAGCAATATCTCCTCCGCGCGTTTTTGATGAACAACCGCGACTACCGGATCGAGCTCTTCACCGGTTGGCTCTTCAACACGCGCCACGCGTGGTTCCAGGAAAAAATGCCCCTCTGCGCCCGCGGCGGCGGTGGGCAGATGTGGCTGCGCAAGCTGGCATGACCGGTAGCGCGGGTCCGTGACCCGCCCTTTCACGCGTTGAGTTTTCGCACCAGGGCGGGTCAGAGACCGCGCCCTACTTTTTCAAAACGTCGCGATCGCCTCGAGGCGTTTGCGGTAGCGCGCACCGATCACGGCGGGGGAAAAACGTTCCGCGATGGTGATGCGCGCAGCGGCACCGAGACGCGCGGCGAGGGCGCGATCGGTGAAAAGTTTTTTCATGCACTCCGCGGCGTGCGCCGGGTCTGCTTCCGCCCAGGTCGCGCCTTTGGCGTAGGGGCCGTGGCTTTTTTCGAGCGTGACGAGTTGTGCGCGCACGGGACAGCCGTTGTCGCGGGTGACGAATTCGGCGGTCGCGGACCAATCGGTTGAGATGACGGGCTTGCCGAGCGCCATGCACTCGGCGATCGCGAGGCCGAAGCCTTCCGAGCGGTGCAGGGAGACGAAGCAATCGCACGCGGCTTCGAGCGCGTAGATGTCGGCGCGCGAGAGCGTGTCGGTGATAAACACGGTGCCGGGCAAATCGCGCACGGCGGCGTGCAGCGCGGCGAAATCGTGTTCGTTGCCGGAAACGTTCTGCACCTTCAGCACGAGCGCCGCCCCGCCGCCCGCCAGTCCGGAGCGGCGGAATGCCTCGATGGCTCCGTGCGGATTTTTTCGCGCCGCGTAGGAATTGAGATCGAAGAGGGTGAGAAAGAGAAATTTGTCCGCAGGCAGATTGAACCGCGCGCGGAGAGTGGTGATCGAAAGTGGCACGGGCATCTTGCCCGTGGGATTCGGAAATCCTGCGGACCCGGGCAGGAGGCCCGTGCCACTCAAGTCCGGTGCCGCGAAGCTGATCGCGTGCGGCATCGTGAGCACGGGGAGCGGCGACTTGAGGGCAATGGCGGCGGCGGTGAAATCGCTCGGGCACCAGATTTCGTCGTAGTAGTCGAAGCTCGGCACCCACGCATCGGGAAACTCGGGCAGCTCCCACGCAAAATAGGCGATGTTGTATTTGCCCGCCCGAAACGCCGGACCGTGATGGTGATCGAGATCGCGCGACGCCGGCGGATCGAGATGGATGACGTTTACGCCGTGGGGATTCGTGTCTTGCAGGCGCGCGGCGTAGGTTTGGTCGCCGAGGCGATTTTTGCAGTTGAGTTTGAGGGGAACGAGCGCAGCCGGAATCCCGGCGGCATCGGCGGCGCGCACCATGCAGCGCGCGGACTCGCCGACACCGAGGTCGGCGGTGATCCAGCCTACGATGTTGAGCCCGAGCTGGGCGTGCCGGCGGGCGAAATCAGGCGAGTAGGGCGCGTCGCGCCGGGCGAAATCGAAAATCACCTCGCCGGTGTCGGTCGCGATGGTCGTGATGCGGAGCTGGCGATTTTTATTCTGTGCGCGAAACCGCTGCCACACGCCGAAGCCGGTGACGCGGCCGAGCCACGCGAACGTGTCGGTCAGGCGCGTGCCGTGCAGCGTGAGGGTGAGCACGCCTTTCTCCGCGGCCGGCGGCGCCACGCGCAATTCCCATGGTCCGCTCGCCGGGGCGGTAATCTCGCCCGAGGGCGTGCCGTTGATCGATATCCGCAGGCTCGGCGGCGTGGTTTCGATCCCGCGGGCCGCGGGATGCGGGCGAAATTCACCGCGCACGACGAGGGCGGCGACACCGCTGAGTGGGGGCAGGTGCACCGTCGCCATTTCCCGAATCCACGCCGAGCCCGGCTCGAACTCGTCGAAAAAAAGGCCCGAGTAAGCGGTGAAGCGCCGGGAGTAGGCGCCACTGGCGGGCGTCGGGCGTGGGCGGGAAGACATGGACGGGCGCGAGCGAAGAAGCGGGCCGGAGCCTTGGCAAACTTTCACGCACAGCTGCGGTTGCGCCGAGTGACGGGGGAACAGGAAGTGGGTTCAGACCGGTGCGTGCTACGCCGCACGTTGACTCACGTCCTGTTATCCCCGGTGCGGGTGCGCCCGCACTCGGGGCTTGCGCTAGTTGAAGCGAGGGCAGTTGCTCTCGTTGTTAGCTGCGAAACCCCCGCGCGTTCCAGTCTGCGCGCATTCATCCATCCCCGTGAAAATTTCTGCCACAGCATTGGCTGCGCCTTGGCGTGTCGGCTCGTTGGCGCTGGTGGCTGCGCTCATCTGGGTTGCGCACCATGATCGCTGGAGCGTCGAGGCGTGGCGGCTGCCGACGGAATATTCCGGGGATGCGCACGAAATGCTCGCGCGGATCAAGGCGGCGGCCGAAGGCGACACCTGGCCTCTCGCGCCGCAGGTGATCGAGCGCCTGGGGGCGCCTTTCGGGGCGCACTGGAACTCCTACCCAACGCCGGACAAACTGCTCATGCTCGCCCTCGGTGGATTGTCCCACTTGGTCGGGTTGTTTGCGGCAGCCAATGTCGGCTTGATGCTGGCACAGGTCGCGGCGGCGCTGGCGTTTTATTTCACGGCGCGGTGGCTGCGGTGCCGGTGGGAGTGGGCGTGGATGGGCGCGTTGTTGTTCGCCTTCACCTACCATTCGTTTCACCGCGGGCTCGCGCATTTTTCCTTCGTGTTCACTTGGACGGTGCCCCTCGGGCTGCTCGCGGTGTGGCTGGTGGCGCAGAGCCGGCGGCTGAAGTGGCGTAGCGCGGGCGCGGTGGTTTGCCTCGGGATCGCCGTGGCGTTCGGGGTGAGCAATCCCTACAATCTCTTCTTCTGGGGCCAGCTCCTGCTCTGGGCGCTGGTGGCCCAGTGGTGCGGCGCGCGCCGGCGGGAAAACCTGACGATTGGGCTGGTGACCGGGGCGGTCGCCTTGCTGGCGTTTTGTGTCACCAACGCCGAAGTGCTGTTGCACGTGCAGGAGCCCGACGGCTTGCCGCTGCTGGCGCGAAATTATGGCGGCACCGAGCGGTATGCGCTGAAGCCGATGGAAATGTTGATCCCGCCGGAGTTTCATCGGTGGAATTTTTTTGCCGCGATCGCGCATCGTTACAGCCGCTGGTCAGACTGGAGAGGCGAAGCGTTTTTGCCCTATCTCGGCTTGGCTGGGATGGTCGGGTTTGGCTGGTTGTTGGTCGTGACCCTGCGGCGGGTGTTGGCGCGGCGGGCTTTGCCGGGGCAGGCTCTGCCCGTGGCTTGGCTGCTGTCCTATGCCACGCTGGGTGGGATCACCAACGTGCTCGCGCTCTTCGCCGGCTGGCAGATTTTCCGGGCGACCAATCGCGTCGCGATTTTTATCTCCGCGGCTCTGCTCATCTTTCTCGTGTCGCGCCTGTCGCGCCTGACCATGGGCTGGCCGGCGGGATGGCGACTGGCGACTGCGCTCGCGGTCGCGGCCATCGGCGTCGCGGATCAACTGCCCCGGCCGCCCGCCGCGGATCGGGTGGAAAAACTGGCGGTGGACGTGCGCTCGGATCAGGCCCTCGCCCGCGCGGTCGAGACGGCGCTGCCGCGGGGAGCGATGGTTTTTCAGCTGCCGGTGCTCGGATTTCCCGAGGTGTTGCCGCCTCATCAGCTGGCCGACTACGAGCACTTCCGACTGTTTTTGTGCTCGGAGGCGCTGCGCTTCAGCTACGGGGCGGCCAAATTTCGCGCCCGCAGCCGGTGGCAGCGCGATCTGGAGAATGTCTCGACGGAAACGCTGGTGCGCCGGCTCGAGAGCTACGGCTTTGCGGCGCTTTATCTCAATCGCAAGGGTTACGAGGATCGCGCGGAGCGACTGCTGCGCGAACTCTCGAGGCTTGGGTATGACCGGCGAATCGAAGGCGCGCGGGGCAATCAAGTCGTGGTGTTGCTGAACCCCAGCGCGCGACCAGAGAAACCCATCGGCCAGGTCCTCACCATGGGGCAGGGCTGGCATCCGCGACCCGAAAACGGCGTGCGCTGGGCCAATCGCGATGGCGTCATGTCGTTCTTCAATCCCCATGATCAGCCGCTCGAGGTTGACCTGCGTTTTGAATTGGTCGGAGTCGCGCCCTGCGAAATGAGGGTGCAGCATCAGGGGCGGCAAGTGGCGGCCGCGCACCTCGGTAGTCAGCCGCTCGAAATCACTCTGCCGCGCCTGAAGCTCGAGGCCGGCGTGAATGTTTTCAAATTGATCTCATCCGAACCGGCGCAGCGGATCGGGCCTGGCCGCTATCAATTGCGAACTTTCGGGCTGAAATCTTCTTCGATTGGATTGGTCGCGGACGCGGTGGCCGCGCGTTAAAGGGAAAAACGCCGGTGAAGAATCGGCGTTGAAGTCGCGGACCGGGACTGCCGGTCTGATTACCGCCGCACGCATGCAAACCGACGAATACCTGAAACTCGCCGAAGTGGAGGACCGGATGTGGTATTTCCGCTCGCTGCACCGTCACGTGCAGCGGGAGCTGGCCCCGGTGCTGAATGGTATTGCTGAAGGCGGGGTGCTCTCATCCCGCGGGGAAGCGGGGGCGAAGCCGACGGGGAGCGGGGTGGGGGCACCCCGCCTACAGCAAGGCAGCTCAGGTGCGGCCCCCGCGGTGCTCGACGCGGGCTGCGGGACGGGCGGGCTGATCTTGCGGTTGCGCGAGTGGCACCCGGATTGGCGGTTCAGCGGGATCGATTTCATGCCGATCGCGTGCGAACTCGCGCAGCAGCGCTGCGGTCCGGAAACCGATATTCGCGTGGCGTCGATCACTGAGCTGCCGTTTGCCGATGCGAGTTTCGACGCGGTGGTATCGGCCGATGTGGTGTGCCAGGTGGACAACCCCGAGGTGGCGGCGCGCGAATTTTTTCGCGTGCTGCGCCCCGGTGGTGTCGTGGTGATCAACGTGCCGGCCTACATGTGGATGTGGTCGTATCACGACGATTCCTGCCAGACGAAGCACCGCTACACGCGACCCGAGATCGCCGCGCTGATGAATGGCGCGGGCTTTCGCTACACGCGCACGACGCACTGGAACGCGCTGCCGTTTCCCGTGGTGTGGGCGAAACGAAAATTGTTTCGCACGGCCCGCGACACGAGCGACGTGAAAGAATACTCCGCTTTCGTGCAGGCGCCGTTCCGCGGCCTCATGGCGATCGAGCACGCGTGGCGGCGGCTGGGCGGCAACTGGGCGTGGGGCACCTCGGTGTTTGGCGCGGCGCGAAAGCCGGAATGAATGGCCACAAAAAACACCAGAAGGTTCAAAAACAGAACATGGCTAGGTAGTGCGGAGGTTTTTTTTGTGCCTTGCCGTGTTTTTTGCGGCCAAGGTCTGAATCCTTCCGGGCATGATTCACTATCTCGTCGCGTTTGCGCTGCTGCTGCACGTGCTCTTCTGGGGTGCGGGCGCGGCGCTGCTGGCGATGCCCGCACCATGGCGGCGGCTGTGGCCCGTGTTGATCATGCCGCTGGGGTTCGCGCTGCAATCGGCTGTCGTGTGGGCCGGCGCGCAGGCGGGACTGCGCGGCACGAATACCTACGCGATTTGGAGCGAGGTGCTGCCGGTTGGGTTGTTGGTCGTGGCGCTGCGCCGCCACGGCATGCGCACGGCGTGGGCCGACCTCGGACGGTTCGGGCTGGTGGGCGCAACGGTCGGCGGCGTGCTCGCGTTGATGGTGCTCCCCGTGGCCATCGCGTCGCGCGGGCTCACGACGATCTCGCTCGGGAGCTGCGATGCAGCGGACTACGCGGCGGGCGCGCGGGTGTTGATGGAATTTGCCCGCACGGATCGCGCGGGGTTTCTCGGGCTGACGGAGGTGGTGCGCATCGGCTCGGTCGACAATTTTTTCGACTACTGGCTGCGGCTGAATCATTTTTCGCCGTCGGCGCTGATCGCGTTTAACGGCAGTGTGCTCGGCTGCGCGCCACACGAATTGACGACCTTGTTTGTGGCGGTGCTGCTGGCGGGCACGGTGCCCCTCGTCTTCTGGTCCGGGCGCGCCATCATCGGCTACAGTGGGGGCGTGAGTCTGATCATCGGCGGACTGTTCGGGATCAGTCCGATGATGTGGTATGCGCTGGCGCACGTTTCGCCGGGGCAGGTGCTCGCGTCTCAGGGCGTGGTGTTGCTCACGTGGGCGGGCGTCGCGCTGTGGCGCGGGCGACTGACGGGAGGGCGCGTGCAAAAATTCTCCTTCGTGCTCGCCGCCGGCTACTGGCTCATCCTCGGTGGCTACAATTTCTTCCTGCTGCTCTGCCTGGTGCCGGCCGTGGCCTACGCCGGCGGCCTGACGATTTGGACGCGGGCGTGGGGCCGGTTCGCTCGGTGGCTAGCGTGGATGATCGCGCCACTGGTGGCGTGTGCCGTGATTTTCAATGGTCGGGTGACGGGGCTCGCGGAGCGCTTCTCGCTCTTGCAGACGTATGATTTTGGCTGGCGGATTCCTCTGCTGACGGCGGAAGGTTGGCTCGGGATGGTGCAGGGGCCGGACCTCGCGGCGTGGGAATTTCTGGGTGTGCGTTGGATTCTCTCGGCGGCGGTCGTGGGCCTGATCGCGTGGGCGTTTATTCGCGAGATGCCGCAGCGGTATCGCGGCGCGTGGACGGCGCTCGCAATGATTTTGCCCGTGCTGGCGGGCTACTGGTTTCTCCAAGTGCGTGGCGCGCGGCTCGGCACCAACGCGAGTTACGATGCCTACAAGGTCTTCGCGGTCTTCTATCCGCTGCTGCTCCCGGCGTTTTGCTGGTGGGTGACGCTGCGCCGCAGCCGTCGCTTGCACGAGTGGCTGTTCGTCGTAGCGGTCGGGGTATTTGTCATCGGCCTGAACCTCGTGGCGTGCGGAATGTTCGTTTGGAAAATGAGCCGCCCGCCGCTGATCGTGGATGGCGAGCTGCGGCAACTGCGGAAAATCGAGGCGATGGCCGACGTGAAGTCGGTGAACCTGATCTTCGCCGAGTCCGACATGTGGTCGCGGTTGTGGGCGAACGCTTTTCTCCTGCGCAAAGACCAGTTTTTCCCGACCGACACCTATGAGGCGCGTTGGCACACGCCGCTGCGCGGCGAGTGGGATTTGGTGGGGACGGGCGTGGGGGTGAATTTGCCGGGTGACGCGCTGCGCAGAATCACCCCGCGGTTCGTGCTCGTGGACACACGAAGCGCTGGCTTCGTTCGCGTGCAGCTCGGCGCGGGCTGGCACCCGGAGGAATTCGATCCGCGGGGCGGGGAGCGCTGGCGGTGGACGAAGGGCGAGGCCAGAATAGAGTTGGAGAATCCGCATTCCGATGCGCTGACGATTGGCTGCACGCTCGATGGCTGGAGTCCGGTGGCGCGCACGGTTTCGCTTCGGCGGGAGGGCGGGGAAGTGGTAACCGCGCTCACGCCCATGCGGGCGCAGCGGGAAAGAATATCCCTGCCGCCCATCGTCATACCCCCGGGGAAGTCGACCCTGTTGCTGCAATCCGATCCGCCGCCGGCTGCCGTGCCGGGAGATTCGCGGCTGCTGGGCATTTCCCTGTTTCGGCTGGATGTGACGCCGCGGCCGTAACCGGAAATTTTCAGGTTGGCGCACCGTGAGCACGGCGTGTTTGCTTCGCGCACGATGTCTGCTCCGAAGAATCTGCGCCGCGCGTTTTCCGGTAAGCGCGTTTTAATCACGGGTGGGCTCGGCTTCATTGGGTCGAATCTCGCGCGGACGCTCGTGGCGCTCGGCGCCCGTGTCTCGATCGTCGACAGCCTCGTGCCGGAATACGGCGGCAACCGGCGCAACCTCGCTGGTATCGCATCGCAGGTGAAGGTGCATATCGCCGACGTGCGCGACTGGCCGCGGCTGCCGAGCCTCGTGCGCGGGCAGGATTTTCTTTTCAACCTTGCCGGCCAGACGAGCCACATGGACTCGATGACCGACCCGATCACGGACCTCGACATCAACGGCCGCGCGCAGCTCGCGATCCTTGAGGCGTGTCGGCTGCACAACCCCGCAATCCGGATCGTGTTTGCGAGCACACGGCAAATCTACGGCAAGCCCGACTACCTGCCGGTGGACGAAAAACACCCGCTGCGCCCCGTCGACGTGAACGGGATTAACAAAATCGCGGGCGAATCATTTCACCTGCTCTACTCGCGCGTGCACGGCATCGCGGCGACGGCCTTGCGGCTCACCAATACCATTGGCCCGCGGATGCGGATCAAGGACGCGCGGCAGACCTTTGTCGGCGTGTGGATTCGCCGGCTACTCGAAGGCCAGCCG
>JANOAF010000375.1:0-6854 GCA_031411015.1 Opitutaceae bacterium
GGAGAGCATCGCCATCGGCGAGGCGTTCGTCGGAAAACCCTCCAGGATTTTCTGCATCTGCACCTCGACCGCGGCATTGTTGCGCAGCCGCAGGCCAAATTCCTTGCGCTGGGCCGGCGTCGGGAGCTCACCGTAAATAACTGATAGGAAATCCGATCTTCAGGGGGATCGGATCTTTCGCCGAATTCGACGCGCTGGCGCTCCTGCTTTTCGCCGACCTCGGCGAGGAACGCGGGCTTCTGCGTGGCGGAGAGGAGCGAGCTTACGACATTCACGACGCGCGAGGCGTCGAGCACGTGGATGACACCGGATGCATACTCGGGCGCGATCTTCACGGCGGTGTGCGCGGGGCTTGTGGTGGCGCCACCGATGAGGAGTGGCACGGTGAAATTCTGCCGCTTCATCTCGCGGGCGACGGACACCATCTCGTCGAGCGAAGGCGTGATGAGGCCGGAGAGGCCGATGACGTCGGCCTGCTTTTCGCGCGCGGTGGTGAGGATTTTTCGGCGGGCACGCGCACTAGCGAGACGGTGCCGAAGGCCGTATGCTCTTGGGCACATGGCAGCGCATATTTTTGTGGGAGCACCGCCGTGCGGCGCACACGCGCAAAATCGTCGTGACCGTGCTTGGGTAGGGCGCGTGGTTTGCCCGTTCGACCGGTTCCAAGGCGACGAGCTAGGTGAGGAGTCCTGCGGCGGTTCTGAAAAAATGGACGCGGCCTTATTTCTTGGCGGGCAGGCACGCGGCGCAGCCGTTGGCGAAGAAGTCGTTGCCCTTATCGTCGACGAGAATGAACGCCGGAAAATCCTGCACGTCGATTTTCCAAATGGCCTCCATCCCGAGCTCGGGATACTCCAGCACCTCGACCTTCTTGATGTTTTCCTTGGCGAGAATCGCCGCGGGGCCACCGATGCTCCCGAGATAAAACCCGCCGTGCTTTTTGCACGCAGCCGTGACCTGCGGTCCGCGATTACCCTTCGCGAGCATGATCATCGAGCCACCGAGTGCCTGAAACGGGTCGACATAGCTGTCCATCCGTCCCGCGGTCGTCGGCCCAAACGAACCCGAGGCATAACCCTTCGGGGTTTTTGCCGGCCCTGCGTAGTAAATTGGATGATCCTTAAGATACTGCGGCAGCCCCTGGCCGGCATCGATGCGTTCCTTCAGCTTCGCGTGGGCAGAGTCACGTGCGACAATCAGCGAGCCCGTCAGGGACACGCGGGTGGTGACGGGATATTTCGAAAGCTCGCCGAGGATATCTTTCATCGGCCGGTTCAAATCGATCTTCACGATCTTATCGTCCTTCCACAGGCGCGCGGCGGCGGGGATGAAGCGGCCGGGCTTTGTCTCCATCTGTTCGAGGAAAATCCCGTCCTTGGTAATCTTCGCCTTGATGTTGCGGTCGGCGCTGCACGATACGCCCATGCCGACGGGGCAGCTCGCGCCGTGGCGTGGCAGCCGCACGACACGGACATCGAGCGCGAAATATTTTCCGCCAAACTGCGCGCCGATCCCCGTCGACCGTGCGATCTCCAGCACCTTTGCTTCCATCGCCAGATCGCGAAACGCGCGACCATGCTCGTTGCCAGTGGTCGGGAGCGCGTCGAGGTATTTGGTCGAGGCGAGCTTCAGGGTCTTCATACACGCTTCCGCGCTCGTGCCGCCAACCACGAAGACGAGGTGATACGGCGGGCAGGCCGAAGTGCCGAGCAATGGGAGTTTGTCGCCGACGAATTTCTCGAAGCTCTTGGGATTGAGCACCGCTTTCGTTTCCTGAAACAGAAACAGTTTGTTCGCCGAGCCGCCGCCCTTCGCGACGAAGAGAAATTCATACTTTGCGCCGTCGGTCGCGAGCACGTCGATCTGGGCGGGGAGATTGGTGCCGGTGTTCACTTCCTTCCACATGTCGAGCGGCGCCGTCTGCGAGTAGCGCAGGTTCTCCTTGGTGAAGCAGTCGTAGACGCCCTTGGATATCCACTCGGCGTCGTTGGCCCCGGTCCAAACCTGCTGGCCCTTCTTCGCCATGATCGCCGCAGTGCCCGTGTCCTGGCACATCGGGAGAATTCCCTCGGCCGCGATCTCGGCATTTTTCAAGAGCGTGAGGGCAACATAGCGGTCGTTGTCCGAGGCCTCGGGGTCGTCGAGGATGGCGGCGACTTGCTGGAGGTGCCCTGTGCGTAACATGAAGGACGTGTCGTGAAACGCCTGCTGTGTGAGGAACGCGAGCGCCTGCGGCTCCACCTTCAAAATTTCGTGGCCCTCGAATTCCGCGGTGCTTACGCCCTCACGTGAGAGGAGGCGATACTCGGTCGGGTCGGCTCCGAGCGGCAAGGGGTCTTGGTAAACAAAGGGTGGCGTGGGCATGGCAGCGAATTTAGGTGGAAAATCTAACGTGACAAGTGGGGGCCTGGAGCGGCGCGCCGTGACGCGAAGCGGAAAATTATTTCGCCAGCATCGCGCGCACGACGTCGTGAAATTTCACCAGGTCGGCGGGCGTTGCGACCTCGGCCGGACCGGGGCCCCAGCCGCTGGCACTCGGCCAGACCCCTTGCGCGAGAAAATGATCGAGCGCGGAGTTCATCCCCGCCACGCTGAGATAGTCCTTTTGCTCCTTCTCATCGCGGACGCCGGTGACCTGGTGGGCGGGAATCGGACTGATGCGGCCGCTCGAAACATGTGCGAGATCGTTCAGCGCGACGAACGGGCGCGAATCGACGAGCGAGGTCGCCGGCCGGGGGATCTCGCCGCGGAGGTAGCGATAGTAGTCGAGGTGGTTTTCCACCAATGCGTCAAACGGGGCGAGCGGTTCCTTCTCCACCCGTCCGTCGCGCCAGCAGATTTCGACATTGCCGCCGACCGCATAGCGGAGCGTGGCTTTGTCGCAGACGATCGTCTCGCCGTGGGAGCTTGCACCCGCGCAGGCGTGGGAGAGCGCAAAGCGCATCGTCACGCCGGCGGTGGTGTCGGCCTCGACGAAAAACGTGTCGGCTCCTTCGATGGCGTGGGCACGATAGAGCTCCGCGCGGACGGCGGCGAGCTGGGCCCACGAATAGAGCGCGGGGCCGCCGGTCCAGAAAAGGAGGTTGTGGACAAAGTGCGCCATCGCGTTGCCGAAGCACGAGTCGAGCACCACGCGATTGTCCATCATGAGCCGGCCGGCCCAGTTGTTGCGGGCAAAATAACTGGCGGGCCGCGGCCACAGTGCGGCCAGGGCCGCGCCCCGGATCGCGCCGAACTCGCCGGCGAGCAGGCGCTCCTTCAGGGCGAGCCGCGGTTTCTCGATGATGAAGTTGAATCCGACGTGCGAGGCCCGGCGGGCGCGTCCATCGGCGACGATCATTTTTTCCAACTCCACGTGATCGAGGGTCGGGGGCTTTTCAAGGTAGGTGGGGAGGCCGAGCGCGGTCGCGGCGGCGTGCATCTCCGCGTGCAGCTGGATCGGCGTCGGAATAACCACGAGATCGAGGTCGCGGTGACGTGCATCGAGCATCGCGCGGTAGTCGTTAAAAACCTGCACGCCGCGCGCGCCGAGTTTCCACGTCTGCTGCTCGCCGACGAACTGTTCGGCGCGCGGATCGCAAGTGCAGATGAGCTTGGCGTGACCGCGCTCCTCGAGCTTGGCCACAGCCTGATGGTGGGAGCCGGCGAAGCCGCCCATGCCGACGATTGCGATACGGATGGGAGGCTTCACACGATTTTAAATTTGGGGAGGTCCTGTCCGTCAATCAGGCCGACTGGCCGACCGCGGGTGTCCACGACGATGAGGTCGTCAATTTTATGCGCCTCGAAGAGGCGCAGCGCATCGACGCCGAGGGCATTTTCCGAAATCACCTTGGGTTTCTGGGTCATGAACAGGGCAACCGGCTGCGCTAAAAAATTTGGGCCGGTGAGCGCGCTGCGGCGAAAATCCCCGTCGGTGAGAATCCCCGTGAGTTTGCCGGTTTTTTTTGCGACGAGAGCAATGCTGCCGCTCTTGGCCTTGGTCATGGCGAGGATGGCGTCCTGGGTTGAGACGGTGTCGGGGGCAGTGGGGAGGCGATCACCGGTGCGCATGATGTCCTTCACGCGGAGGAGCAGGACGCGGCCTAGATTGCCCGCGGGGTGATATTTGGCGAAGTCGTCGCGGGTGAGCCCGCGCGATTCGAGCAGCACCATGGCGAGGGCATCGCCGAGCGCCAGGGCGGCCGTGGTGCTGGCGGTCGGCGCGAGCTTCAGCGGACAGGCCTCGCGCGGCACGCGGAAAAAAAGCTTCAGGTCGGCGGTGCGCGCCAGATCCGAGTCCGGATTGCCGGTGAACGCCACGATGCGGGCGCCGAAGCGCTTGAGCACCGGCACCAGGCGCAGGATCTCGTCGGACTGGCCGCTGTTGCTGAGGAGAAAAACGAGATCGCCCTCGTCCACCAAGCCGAGGTCGCCGTGCAGGGCCTGCGTGGCGTCGAGAAAGCACGACGAGACGCCGGTGCTGTTGAAGGTGGCGGCAATTTTTTGCGCGATGTGGGCGCTCTTGCCGACCCCGCTGAAAATCAGCTTTCCGCCGGCGCGGCTCAGCGCATCGACCGCCTGCGCGGTGGCTACAAACTCGGGGCCGAGCCCCTTCGCCGTCTCGCTTAACGCATCCTGCTCGATCCGGATGCATTCGCGCGCACGAGAGAGGACGGATTTCGATTGGAGCGCCATTTAGAGTTTGAGTCGCTGGTAAAGCGGCGGAACTTAGGCACTACGACCGATCGTTCAATGCCTTTTCCCGTCTGATGACTGTCCGCCGCCACTTTTTCACCGTATTCGCGCTGGCCGCGCTGCTTTGGGGTGCTTCGGGATGCACCGATCGGAACACCGTTCCCACGCTGGTGGAGACCGACGAGCCGTTTTACGTGCAGGCGACGCAATTGAAGAAGCAGGGTCGCCAGGCCGAGGCGCTCACCGCCTTTCTCAAGGTGATCGACAAACGTGGGACGAGCTCGGCGCCGGACTCGCACCTCGAGGCCGCCCTGATCTACCTGCACAACACAAAGGATCCGTTGGAAGCCTACCACCACTTCCGCAAATATCTCGAATTGCGACCCAACACCAAGGAGGCCGAGGGCGTTCGCGGCATGGTCAAGATCGCGATGCGGGAATTTGCCAAACAGATCCCGGGCCGGCCGTTGGAGGATCAATCCGTTCGGCTCCAAGCGGAAGGTGACCTCGTCAATTTGCGCCGGGAGAACGAGGAACTCCGCGCCGAGATCGCGACCTTGCGCGGGGGTGGCGCGACCCCGGTCAACCGCCTGCCGCGGATGATTTCCGTGCCGGATGAAGTGCTGGCACCGCGGGCGGTGCCGCTGCCGGTCCCGGTAGTCGATGCGCCGGAGCAGGTGCTGGCACCGCGGCCCGCGTCGGTGCTCGATCGTCGGGTTACGCCCGCCAATCCGCCGCCCCCGGCCACCAAGGCTCCGACGACGGCACGCCCGTCAGCTGCCACGGGCCGCACGCACACGGTGAAACCGAAGGAAACGCTCTACGCTATCGCCAAGCAATACGGCGTGACTGTCCAGGAACTCAGCGCGGCGAATGGGATTAGAAACGCCAGTGTCGTCCCGATCGGCACGGTGCTGAAGATTCCCGCGAGCGGGCGCTGAGCTGGCCGGGGCAGCCCTCATTTTCCCCTATGCCGCGCACGTCGCTTCGCACGTCTGTTTTTACCGAGTCGCTGATTCGCGAGATGTCGCGTGTCGCCGCGCGTCACAACGCGATCAATCTCGCGCAGGGTTTTCCCGACTGGGACCCGCCGGCCGCGCTGATGCAGGCGGGCAAGGACGCGATGGACGCGCACCGCCACCAATATGCTGTCACCTGGGGCGCGAGTGAATTGCGCACCGCCCTCGCGGCGAAGATCGCGCGCTGCACCGGCGTGCCCGTGGATTCGGAGCGCGAGCTGGTCGTCACGTGTGGCGCCACGGAGGCGATGATGGTTGCGATGATGACGGTGTGTGACCCCGGCGACAAAGTCGGGCTCTTCTCGCCCTTCTACGAAAACTACAACGCTGACGCGATTCTCACGGGCGCACAGGCCGTGCACGTGCCGCTGCACCCGCCGCACTACCGCTTTGATCCGGCGGAGCTGCGCGCGGCGTTTGCGGGCGGGTTGAAGGCTTTCATCCTCTGCAATCCATCGAACCCCTGCGGCCGCGTCTTCACGCGCGAGGAGCTGCTTCAGATCGCCGCGCTCGCCGAGGAGTTCGACGTGTGGGTGCTCACCGATGAGGTTTACGAGCACATCGTCTTCGCGCCGCACCGGCACGTGTATTTCTCCACGCTGCCCGGCATGGCGAAGCGCACGCTGATGTGCTCTTCGCTTTCCAAAACTTTTTCCATCACGGGCTGGCGGCTCGGCTACGTGCAGGCCGCGCCCGAAGTAATCGCGCAGGCGCGGAAGGTGCACGACTTCCTGACCGTCGGTGCGGCCGCGCCGCTCCAGCACGCGGTCGTGACCGCGCTGAATTTTCCCGCGAGCTACTATGACGAGCTGTGCGCGAAATACGCCGAGTCGCGCGACGTGCTGCTCAGCTACCTCGATCAAACCGGCCTCAGCTACACGCGGCCCGAGGGGGCTTATTTCGTCATGCTCGACATCTCGCCCTTCGGTTACGCGAGCGACGTCGAGTTTTCGCACTGGATGACGAGGGAGATCGGCGTCGCGCCCGTGCCGGGCTCGAGTTTTTTCGCCAACGGCGAGAACCGCTACGTGCGGCTCAACTTCGCGAAGAAACCCGCGACGCTCCACGCCGCGGGCGAGCGGTTGCTGAAATTGAAACGCTAACCGATGTGGGCGGGGTGCCCTATCTCCGAGCGCGTTGAACGAGCGCGCGACCTCG
>JANOAF010000376.1:0-6801 GCA_031411015.1 Opitutaceae bacterium
CTCTCCGCTCTCGGTGTTCTCCGCGCCTCCTTGTGCGATGTCAGAGCGTAGGTCCCCTCACGCCCGGAAGGGCCAGAGGTGGAAGAATTGGAAAAAGAAAATCGCGGCGAGCACGTAGCCGAGGGCCGTCATTTTTTTCGATTCACCCAAGCCCAATGCCAGCAGCGCGGCGGCGATGAGGCCGAGGCCGATGCCTTCGGCGATGCTGAAGGTGAGGGGAATTGCCAGCAACGTGAGCACCGCGGGCGTTGCGACTTTGAAGTCGCTCATATCGATCTCGGTGATCGATTGCATCATGAAGATGCCGACGATTACGAGGGCCGGCGCGGTGGCCGCCGCCGGCACGATCAAAATCAGGGGCGTGAAGAAGAGCGCGAGCAACATCAGCGCTGAGGTCGTGAGCGTGGTGAGCCCGGTGCGGCCGCCGGCTTCGACGCCGGAGGCGGATTCGATGTAGCTCACCACCGTCGAAGTGCCAAAGAGCGCGCTCAGAATCGTCGCGAAGGAATCGGCGAGCAGCGCGCGGCCGGCCTTGGGCAGCGTGCCGTCGGGCCGAAGGAAACCGGCGCGCTTCGTCACGCCGATCAGGGTGCCGATGTTGTCGAACATATCGACGAGCAGCAGCGTCAGGATGAGCGGCAGCGCCATCATCATCGCGTGGCTGCTGGTGAGGAATTGGAACGTCAGTTTGAGAAAGACCGGGGCCGGGGAAGCGGGCATCGCGATCAAGCTCGGCGGCAGTTCGGTGACCATTTTGTTGGCGCCCGCGCGGACGAAAAGCCCGGCGACGGTCACGACCGCGATGCTGATGACGATGGCGCCCGGCACCCGGCGCGCGACCAGGATAGCCGTGAGCACGATGCCGAAGAGGCAAAGCGCCACCGGACCGGAGGCGAAGTCACCATGCGAGACAAACGTCGCCGGATTCGCCACGATGACGCCGCCATTTTTCAGGCCGATGAATGCGATGAAGAGCCCGATGCCGCACGTGACCGCGATTTTCAGCGAGTGCGGAATCGCCGCCATGATTTTTTCCCGGACGCCCGTGACCGAGAGCAGGAGAAAAATCACGCCGTTGACGAGCACCATGCCGAGCGCCTCCGACCACGGCACGCCCTTGCCGAGCACCATCGTGAACGTGAAGAACGCGTTGATGCCCATCCCCGGCGCGAGGGCGATTGGGTAGTTGGTCATGAGCGCCATGATCGCGGTGGCGATCGCGGCGGTGAGCGCGGTGACGGTGACGAGCGCGCCCTTGTCCATACCCGTGTTGGCGAGGATCGCAGGATTGACGGCGAGGATGTAAGCCATCGCCGCAAACGTCGTGAGCCCGGCCTGCATCTCGCGGCCGACGGTGGTGCGGTTTTCTTCGAGGCGAAACAATCGCTGCAACATAAGGGAAAGGGTCAGGGTTGGGCCGGCGCGGTAAGCGCAGGAAAGTTGTGGAGGAAGTTCACGGTAAACAGCGCCGTCGCCCGCGCCGCGAGCGGAAAGAACGGCACGCCCTCATACGGCGCATCGCTCACCACGCGAAACGCCACGTAGCGGATGCCGTAGGCGTGCGCGATGGCGGCGACGTGGCCGGACTCCATCTCCTCGACATCCATGCCGAAAGTCTTCGCCGACCAACGCACGCGATCCAATTCCAAGTTCACTTCGTGCGCGGAGCCGATGATGCCGGGGAAGACGCGGCCCATGCCGTTGCGTGTGCGCAGCGCGACGGCGATGGCCTCGGCGTCGCCGCGGAAACCCTCGGGATGCGCGACGAGTTCGCCGGTCGCCGGCACGCGTAAGCGCTGCGGCACGGAAGTCCAGAGCAGCGGTTTGCTACCTTCGCCGGCGGCGCGAGGCGGCGAGATGAAATTTCCGTAATCGAGCGCGCGTCCGCCGATGATGATGTCATGCAGCGCGAGGTAGGGCACCTGCGCCCCGCTCGTGCCTTGGTTTACGATGAGGCGTGGAGAAAATTCCTCGATGCCCAGCACCGTCGCGACGGTGCAGTTGAGCAACCCCTGCCCGGTCAGCGAGACCACGACGCGATGCGCTCCGATCTTGCCCCGCCAAAAACTAAACGGCCCGATCTCGATCTTCTCTGGCTTGGGTCCGAGCGCAGTGAGGATCTCGGCGACTTCCAATTTCTCGGCACCTTGCACGAGAATGTCAGTTGCGTCGGCGGCACGCGCGGATGTCGCCAGCGCGCATGCGAGGAGGAGCAGAATGCCGCGCTTCATTTCCACGCCTCCACAAACTTCAACGCGAACTCCGCTGCTTCCTCGGGCGCGCCTTCGATCACGCGGAAGCCGATCACGGGCGTGCCGAGGAGCTTGCCGACGCCGGCGATGTGGGCGGACTCACCGTCTTCGGTGCTCGTGCCCCACTGGGCGCGAAGCCACGCGATGCGGTCTGCTTCACGATTGATTTGGTTCGCCGAGCCAAGTGCGCCGACCACGACGCGGCCTCGAGTGGGTGTGAGGCTGCGAGCGAGGGCCAGTGCGGCCGCGTCGGCGGGAAATGAGGGTGTGGGCGTCTCGCGTTCGCCGGCGGTCATGAGCGGGTGGGGTAGCTTTTTCCACTTCAGCGCATCGGAACCGCCGCCGAGTCCGGTCGGTGGCGAGACCAGTCCGTCGAAGCCCACAAATTTATCGCTCACGATCACATCATGGGCGCGCAACTCCGGATCGTGGGCGCGAGCGGTGCCGAATACCACGATGAGCTTCGGCTGGTGCCGGCGCACGGCGAGCGTAGCCGCCGCGACCGCATTGAGCGGATCGCCCTCGGTGCGCGTGAGCACGACGGACTTGCCGTGGAGTTGACCGAACCAAAAGGTCCAAGCAACCCGCGACTCAGTGCGCAGGCCCTCGAGCTTTTTCAAAACGGGTGCGAGCGTGGCATCGTCAGGCGCGACGAGCAAAAGGTCGGCCGGCGCCGCGGCGAGCCATCGGCTCAGGCAGACGAGTAGGCCAAACATCAGGGTGGGTCGGATCATGGAAGCGGCGGGCGAAGCGTGAGATTAAGCACGGCTTGTGCCGCGCGCGCGCGTTTGCCACAAGCCTCCTGTGATCATCGACGCGCATGTGCATCTCTACCCGCCCGAGATCGCGCGCGCTCCGGGCGGATGGGCGCTTGCGGCCGGCGAACCGCATTGGGCGGCGCTCTGCACCCGCACCCGCCGCGATGGCCGGCCGGTGCAGACATTTCCGACCGTCGATGAGCTATTGGGCGAGATGGACGCGGCGGGTGTCGCGCGCGCGTTGCTGCTCGGTTGGTATTGGGAAAGGGCGGAAAACTGCGCGGCGCAGAATCGTTTCTACGCCGCGTGTGTGCGGGCGCACCCGGATCGATTGTCGGCGTTTGCGGCCTTGCAGCCGCGCGCCGGCCATTGGCCCACGTTGGAGGTGATGCATCGCGCCCGTGATGACGGTTTGATCGGCCTCGGCGAACTCTCGCCGCACTCGCAGGGCTATCGCATCGACGATGCGGTTTTCTGCGAAGTGCTGACGCTCGCCGCGGATTGGAAGATGCCGGTGAACCTGCACGTGACCGATCCGGTGAGCCGCAGCTATCCTGGTCGCGTCGAGACGCCGCTCGCGGACTTCGGATCGCTCGCGCGGGCGTTTCCGCAGACACAGTTTATCCTCGCGCACTGGGGCGGACTGCTGGCGTTGGTGGACGCGGCCGCCGCGGCGCTGCCCAACGTCTGCTACGACACGGCCGCGTCGCCCCTCATCTACGATGCGGGCATCTGGTCGCGCGCGCTGCCGACCCTCGGTGCAAATCGCGTGCTCTTCGGATCGGATTTCCCGTTGAATCTTTATCCGAAACAGGACGCGACGCCGAACATGGCGCGATTCCTCGCCGAGGCGCGCAGCAGCGGGGCGGACGCCAGCGTGCTCGGTGGCAACGCGGCGCGGCTCCTGCGGCTGAAGGCGAACGCGGAGTAGAAATTTGTAGGGCGGGGTCGGAGAACCGCACCGAAAAGAATGTCGTTCGCGAGCGCAGGTAAGAAAAACCCGGCGGGGTTCGGCGACCCCGCCCTACACCAGACGGCCTTGCTCTACAAACCCAGCGCCCACGCGATCGCCGGGCTCTTCCGATCGGCGACGATAATCTGCAGGCCGGTGGTGAGGCCCGAGGGGAGCGGCACGGGAATCGTGAGGATCGGCAGGCCGCCGATGCTCGCGGGGGCGGTGAGGGCGAGGATGCGCATCCGATTTTCGAGGGTGCATTCGGCCTTGGTGAGCGCCGCCGCCGGTGACGCGGGCAGGATCAGAAAATCGTGCGTGCGGAAATAGTCCGCCCACAGCTGGTGCAGTTCGGCCGTGTGCTTCGCGGCGGCGTCGCGCTGCGCAGACGTGATGGCCTGCACGCGCGTGAGACGTTGCCACACCGGCGCGCTGTAACGCTCGCGGTAGCGTTCGGACCAGCCGCGGTGATATTCCCACGCCTCAACGGCGACGACGGTGTTGTAGGTTTCGACACTCGCGGCGAAGCCAGCCCGCAGCGCCGCTTCGACGGCCGGCTCGGCGGCGGGTGCGAGTTTCCGCGCCGCGGCCAGCCAGGCCGATTCCACGTCGGCATCGAGTCCGGGCATGGCCAAAAAACAACCGCGTGGTTCGCGCGTCCATTTTCCGAGGCCGACCAGCGCCTCGATCGTCGTGTGCATGTCGGCGGCGTTCGCGGTGAACCACCCCGCGGTGTCGTAGCTGGGGGAGAGCGGCACGGCGTCACTGATCCATGCGTCGCGCGGGGTGACGCGGAAACCATACAGTCCGCAGAACGCCGCGGGCACGCGCACCGAGCCGCCGGTGTCGCTCGCGAGCGCCAGCGGCACGAGGCCCGAGGCCACCGCCGCCGCGGAGCCGCTGCTCGATCCGCCAGTCGTGCGGCCGGGGAAACGCGGGACCTCGCAATCGCCATAGTGCGGATTCTCACCGGTGATGCCGTAGGCGAATTCGTGCATGTGGGTTTTCCCTGCGAGCACGGCGCCGGCGGTGTGCATCGCTTGCACCAACGCGCCGTCCTTGGTGCGGGTCGGGCGCACCTCGGGCAAAAACGTCGAGCCGGCGAAAGTCGGCACGCCGGCGACATCAAAGAGATCTTTCGCCAGATACGGCACGCGCGAAATCGGCCCTCCGGTCGGCCTCGCTTCGATTCGGGCCGCGAGCGTGGATTCGTCGGGCAACTGCGCGAGCACGGCCCGGCGTTGCGCGGGCGTGAGTCGCGTCTGCACCCGCACGTGCAATTCACGGGCGGCGGCGGCGGGGGAGAGTTGCTGCCAGTCGCGGAAGTTCATGGGCGGATTTTTTCCGCGCGTCGCTATGACGCAACCCTGCACTGTTGTGGCTCGCGCGGATTTCGGCGCGCGTTTGAGTGCGGTGGCGTATGTCCGCTTTCCATCGTCTGACCTTCCTGTTGCTCCTCGCGTCGATCGCCGCGGGCTGTGGCCGCAAGGAGGTGGCGGCTCCGCTGCCGAGGGCGGAGACGAAGCGTAAGGTCGTGCTGCAAACCGACTGGTTTCCGCAGGCGGAGCACGGGGGATTCTATCAGGCGGTCGCGAAGGGATTTTATGCGCAGGCCGGGCTCGACGTGGAGATTTGGCCCGGCGGTCCCGGCTCCGGCATCAAGCTCAAGGTCGCGCGCGGCGACGCCGATTTCGGGATGCTGCGCAGCGACGATCTGATGCTGGCCGTGGGGCAGGGAATGCCGCTCGTGATGGTGGCGGCCACGCTCCAGCACGATGGCGTGGCTCTGCTCGTGCATGCGGCGAGCCCCGTGAAAACATTCCGCGACCTCGATGGCCGCGCCGTGATTGGGAATGTCGGGATGGCGTGGTTTCCGTTTCTCGAAAAAAAATACGGGATCAAGATTGAGCGCCGGCAAAACACCTACGGGCTCGGGGCGTTTCTCGCCGATCCGACCGCGATCCAGCAGTGCATGGTGACAAGCGAGCCATTCTTTGCCCAGCAGCACGGTCGCGCCGTCCGCGCGCTGCCGCTCGCCGATTCCGGTTACGACTGCTACCATGTGCTGTTCGCGCACCGGGAGCTGATTCGCACGGCGCCGGAGGTCGTGCGCGCGTTTGTGCAGGCGTCGATTCGCGGCTGGCGCGACTACCTCGAAGCCGATCCGGCGCCGGCGGAGCAGATGATTCTGAAACGCAATCCACAGATGACGCCGGAGCTGCTCACGTTTTCCCGGCAGGAATTGATTCTGCGCGCGCTCGTGCGCGGCGATCCGGCGAAGGGCGAAGACATCGGGCAACTGTCACTCACGCGCCTCTCCGAGCAGATGGACTCGCTGCTTAATCTAAAAATCATGGAGACGCCGATCGCGCTTTCGACGGTGGCGACGAAGGAGTTTCTCCCGGCGGCGCCCGCGCCGCGATAGCAGTCGTATCGGTTGCTTTGTCATCGCGAGGTGCGCGAAGCGCGCCGTGGCGGTCCAGCTGGATTGCTTCGGCGCCGCGCGGGGCGCGGCTTCTCGCAATGACAATCATTGTCGCCCGCGCCGCGATAGGCGCATTGCCTCGCGCGCAATCCTGCGAAACGTTTTCCCGATGAATCCCGAAGCCAAACTCGCCGAACTCGGTCTCGCTCTCCCCAATCCGCCCGCCGCCGCCGGTAGCTACGTGCCCGTCGTGCGCACGGGTAATCTGCTCTTCTGCGCCGGCACGATTGCGGTTTTCAACGGCCAGCAGACGCACATCGGGCAGGTCGGCAAGGAGCAGACGATTGAGACCGCCAAGAAAGCCGCCGAGATTTGCGCGCTCAACACGCTCGCCAACATTAAGGTCGCCGTCGG
>JANOAF010000377.1:0-3366 GCA_031411015.1 Opitutaceae bacterium
CGAGTGTCCCTACTCGCCGAGCCCGCGCGTCGCCGAGGCGCTGCGGCGTGAGATTGGCCTCGGCGCGGAGGCAGGCGGATCGTTGCGGCTTTATCCGAATCCCAAAAGCACGCCCCTGCGCGCGGCGGTGGCGCGGCTGCACGCCGTGGAATCTCCCACGCTGCGCGAGGAAAACGTCTGCGTCGGTAATGGCTCCGACGACATCCTCAATTTGCTTATCCGCGCCTTTGTCACGCGCGAGGCCGCGGCCGGATTTACGCTGCCCAGCTATACGCTCTATCCCGTGCTTGTCGAAATCCAAGACGGCGGCACCCACGTGATCCCCTTCGACCGGTCGATGCAGCTGCCGGTCGAGCGCATTGCGGCTTCGACGGCGCGCGCGTTTTTCCTGACCTCGCCCAACGCCCCGACGGGCGTCGCGTTTGCCAACTCCGACCTTGAGCGTGTGCTCGCCTCGTATCGCGGGCTCTTCGTGGTCGACGAAGCCTACGCGCCCTTCGCGCGCGAAAACGCGATCCCGCTGCTCGCACGTTTCCCGAACCTCGTGGTCGTCCGCACGCTCTCCAAGGCCTACGCGCTCGCCGGCATCCGCGTCGGCTACGCGCTCGCGCACCCGGAAATCATCGGGCTCATCGACCGCGTGCGCGACAGCTACAACGTCAACCGCCTCTCGCAGGTCGCCGCGATCGCCGCCCTCGGCGATGTCGCCTACTACGCGGGCGTCGTCGAAAAAATCAAAGCCACGCGCGACCGCGTCGTCGCAGATTTCACGACGCGTCTCGGTTGGTTCACGTATCCCTCGCAGTCGAATTTCATCTTCACCGAGCCGAAAAACGCCCGCGGCGAGAGCGGCCCCGCCGTCTCGAAGTCCGCCTACGATTTCCTCGTCGCCCACAAGATCCTCGTGCGCCACTTCCCGAGCCACGCCTTGACCGCCCCATTTCTGCGCATCAGCGTCGGCACGGATGCCGAAATGGCGACCCTCAGCGAAACACTCGACGCATGGCAAAAAGCACCAGTTCAAAACGCGTAGCCCGCACCGCCTCGGTCCACCGCAAGACGGCCGAGACTGATATCGCGCTCACTCTCGCCGTTGATGGTCGCGGCGCTTCGAAGATCGACACTGGGGTGGCGTTCTTCGACCACATGCTCACGCTCTTCGCGAAGCACGGCCTCTTCGATCTCACGGTGAAGGCCAAGGGCGATGTCGACGTGGACTATCACCACACCGTCGAGGATGTCGGGCTCGTGCTCGGCCAGGCTTTCAAGGAAGCGCTGGGCGACAAGATCGGCATCAAGCGCTACGGGTTTTTCATTCTGCCGATGGATGAGTCGCTCGCGCGCGTGGTCGTCGATGTCGGCGGCCGGCCGCACTTGGTTTTCGAGGCGAATGCCCCCACGATGTTCGTGCGCGATTTCAACATCGTGCTCGTGAAGGAATTTTGCCGCGCGTTCACCAACGCGCTCGGGGCAAATCTCCACGTGCAGCTCGTCTATGGCGAGGAGCCGCACCACGTCGCCGAGGCGATCTTCAAGTGCCTCGCGCGCGCCCTCGATGTCGCCACCCAGATCGAGCCGCGCGCGGCGGATCAACTGCCGAGCACGAAGGGCAAGATTTAGGAGCTGGCTTGCGGACGACCGAAGCCCGGGCCAACGTCATTGCCATGGACACGCTCACCATCGAACTGCCGCCGCAGCGCACGCAGACGGCGTTCAACCTGCACCGCTGGGCCGAGGTGATTGCCGATCCGGTGCTCGCCAAGATTGTGGGGCGCGTCGAAACCGATCGGCATGGCCAAATCATTATGAGTCCACCCGCGGCAGCCAGTCACGGAGGTTACCAATCGGAAATCGCCTATTTGCTACGCAGCCAAATGCCCCGTGGTCGGGTGCATACCGAGTGCCCGATTTCCACGGCGGATGGCGTCCGCGCCGCCGATGTCGCGTGGGCCTCGGACGCCTGTATGCGCGAGCTGGGCGCGCAGATCTGTTTTCCGCGCGCCCCCGAAATCTGCGTCGAGGTGCTCTCGCCCGACAACTCCACCGCGGAAATGCGCGAGAAAACCGCGCTGTATTTCGACGCCGGTGCAAAGGAGGTCTGGCACTGCTCGCGGGTCGGCCAGATGGCGTTTTTCAGCGCGGGCAAAGCGGCCCCGCTGCGCAGTTCACGGCTGTGCCCGGATTTTCCAAAGCTGGTGCAGTTGCGCTGACGGCCCGGATGATCGCCGTCATCGACACCGGTATTTGCAACCTCCGCAGCGTTACCAAGGCGCTGGAGGCGGTTGGCGCGGAGATTCGGGTGGTGCGTTCCCCGGCTGAGGTCGTGGCCGCCAATGCCAGCGGTCTCGTGCTCCCTGGCGTCGGCGCCTTGCGCGACTGCGTGGCGTCGCTGCGCGCCTCGAAACTCGACGCCACCGTGCGCGACTGGATTACCGCCGACCGGCCGTTTCTCGGGGTGTGTCTCGGGATGCAGGCGCTTTTTGAGCACACGGAGGAGGGCAACATCGCCGGCCTCGGAATTCTCCCGGGCAACGTCGTGCGTTTCCGTCGCCCGCCAGAATTGAAAATCCCGCACATGGGCTGGAACACGATTCGTTTTGTCCAGCCGCTCTCAGCTCTCCGCTCTCAGCTCTCAACTTCCGGCGAAGCCTTCTATTTCGTGCACAGCTACCACTGTGTCCCGGCCGATCCGGCGCTCGTGCTCGCGGAGTGCGATTATGGCGGGAATTTCTGCGCCGCCATCGCACGCGGCCGCGTCTTCGCCACGCAGTTCCACCCCGAGAAGAGCCAGGCCAAGGGGCTGCAGATTTATCGCAACTTCGCCGCCGTCGTCGCGGTGAAATAAGGCCGCATTAGGTCGTGCGCAGGCCGGGTCTCCCGCCGCTACTTCCACGACGCCGTTGGTGCGCCGGCCAAACTTTCCTTTGCCACCCGCGCGGATTTCCCTTCGCTCGACGAAATATGGCCAAGATCGCGTCGCTGAAGTTGGACGACAAAGAATACCCCCTGCCGATTATTGAAGGCACCGAGGGAGAAAAAGCGATCGACACGCGCACGTTGCGCGCCGCGACCGGCCACATCGCCTACGATCAGGGCTACGGCAACACCGGTTCGTGCGAGAGCAAGATCACGTTCCTGGACGGCGACAACGGCATCCTTCGCCACCGTGGCTATCCGATCGAGCAGCTCGCCAACCAGAGTGACTTCGTCGAGACGGCCTACCTGGTTATTTACGGTGAGCTCCCGACGCCGGCCCAGCGCAAGGAATTTGGCCTGCGGCTGCGCAACAATGCCGCGGTCGAGGTGCAGATGCAGAAAATCCTGGAGGGTTTTCCGACGAACGCCTCGCCGATGGCGATGCTCTCC
>JANOAF010000378.1:0-6156 GCA_031411015.1 Opitutaceae bacterium
GCATCGCGGGCGTGCGGTGCTTCTTGTCGTAGGTTTTGATTTCCCGGCCGGTGAACTCGACGTTGCTCGTGTCGTAGCGCCCGTGGTTTTCGTAGACGGTCATCAGACCGAGTTGGCCCGAGCGCAGGAAAAAATCGCCGACCGCGCGATAGTCCACCGGAAGGTAGCTGTCGCCATAGAGCATGTAGAAAGCATCCCCGAGCTTCGGTAGCGCGCGAATCAACGCGCCGCCCGTGCCGAGAAGTTTCGGGCCGTCGAACGCATACTCAATCGACACGCCCCATTTCGAGCCGTCGCCGTATTGCTCCACGATCATCTCGCCGAGATAGCCGACGCAGAGGACGATTTTGGTCAGGCCGTTCTTTTTCAGAAGCCGGAGCTGATGGGAGAAGAACGGTTCGCCGGCGACCTCGACCAGGAGCTTGGGGATTTTCTCCGTGATCGGTCGGAGCCGGGTAGCCATGCCGCCGGCCAAGAGAGCGACGGGAAGGTCAGGGGAATTCATTTTTTGGTCACCACGAAATACACCAAATACGCGAAAACGAAACGCATGCGATCGGTCCCTCTTTTTGTGTATTTGGTGTATTTCGTGGTGATTTCCGATCAGTTCTGGGCGACGACCTTGCTGCCCTCGAAGTCGAACCGGAAGCGGACCTCCTGCAGGCCCTTCTCGCGCATCGCGTGGCGGAGTTTCTTTTTGTCGCCGGCGTAGAACATCAGGAACCCGCCGCCCCCGGCGCCGATGAGTTTGCCGCCGAGCGCGCCGTGGGTCATGGCGTGATCATACCAGTCGTTGATCGTGGCGTTGCTCATGCCGGAGCTGCGGGCTTTCTTGCGCTGCCAGTGGACATCCATCAGGCGCGCGAACTCTTCGAGGTGGCCGCTCTCCAGCGCGGCGAGCGACAGGTAGCCGAGTTCCTTGGTGAAATGCAGATTGTCGAGCATCGCCTGGTCGTTGCTCTTCGACTTGTCGTTTTGATCCTTGAGGATCGCGGAGGCGCTGCGGCTGTAGCCGGTGAAGAAGAGGAGTAGATTGTCCTCCAGATTGAACAGCGTCTCCTCGGAAATCGCACACGGGCGATACTCGACGCGGCCGTCCTTGTGAAAGGTGAAGGCGGTGATGCCGCCGACCGCGGCGATGTATTGATCCTGTTTGCCGATCGGCTCTCCGAGTTTGTTGAGCTCGATATCGCAGGCCTGCTCGGCGAGTTCGGCCGGGGAGACGAGTGTGCGTTTCGAAGTGTGCAACGCCTTCAGCAGCGCCGTGGTGAAGCTGCCGCTGGAACCGAGCCCCGTGCCGCCGGGGATGTCGGCCATCGAGGTGAGTTCGAGGTGCGGATCGGTGACGCCGGTGAGCTTGAGCGCCTCGCGGATGATGGGGTGCTCGATCTCGGCGACGGATTTAACGCGCTCGAGCTTCGAATACTTGATGATGATCTCGGGCTGAAAGGTGCGGTGCTGCGTGATGTAAACGTATTTGTCGATCGCGGCGGCGACGAGAAAGCCGCCGTGCTCCCGGTAATACGAGGGCAGATCCGTGCCGCCGCCGCCGAGGGAGACGCGAAGAGGAGAGCGCGTGATGATCATCAGGGATTTTCGATTTTGGATTCTCGATTTTCGATTGGGCGGAGGCGGAGTGGCTGTGATGGGGTGACAACCAACGGTCACAAACCCGCCGACGAAACCGGGTAGCCGCTGCGGCGGTAGATTTCCTCGACGATCTCCAGCGTGCGGATCGACTCGGTCAGGCCGGGCGATGGCTCGCGGTTTTGGCGGATGTCGTCAGCGAATGCGCGGGTTTCGGCGGCCCACGAATCGTCGGCGCCCGGAAACTCGAACACGGTCGTTTCGGGCGGACCCATTTGCGGGAGCATTTTGTAGAACGTGAGTTTTTCCTGCCCGTAACTGCCACCGAGCCCATCAATGGCGATCTTCGCGTCGCGACCGTAGAGTTCGAGCGAGAAGAGGTTTTTCCATTCGGAGCAGCTCACGTGGAGCCACGCGGTCTGGCCGGTGGCGGTGCGGAGCGAAAGGAAGGCGTTGTCGTCGACCGTCATGTCCCAGAACGAAGTCGTCGCATGGCCTTCGACGGTCGAAAACTCGCCGAGAAACCAGCCCGCGAGATCGATGAGGTGCACGCCTTGGTCGATGAGTTCGCCGCCGCCGGAGAGCGCGGGGTCGGCGCGCCACTCGCGGTCGTAGCCCTTGCGGCCGCCATGGCCGTAACGCGCGCGCAGAAACATCATGGGCCCCATCACGCCGCTATCGACCAACGCGCGCGCCTTGCGGAGTGCGGGATGGAAGCGGTGATTGTAGCCGAGCCGCACGCGCGTGCCCGTCGAGCGCGCGGCCTCGCGCAGGGTGCGGAGCTGCGCGGCGTTGAGCGCGCCGGGTTTTTCCACGAGCACGTGTTTGCCGGCGCGGACGGCGGCGAGCGCGATGGGCGCCAGTGAGGCGTTGAGCGTCGAGACGATCACCGCGGTGACACGCGCGTCGGCGAGTGCGACATGGTAGTCGGTCGTGGCCGTGCAACCCGGTGCCAGCTTCGCGAGATCCGCGGCCCGCGCGGGGTCGAGATCGCAGGTGTAGAGCAACGGGGGGTTCGGTCCGAGGGCCGTGACGCGCTTGCGGCCGATGAGGCCGCAGCCGATGACGGCAAATTGGGGTTGCTCGGAGCTGGTGCGGTTCATTCCGTGGTCGTGAATGACGAAGGCGAAGCTAACGGACGCGGCGACGCAAGTGAGGTTTTGAAATGGAAACGGCGCGGCCAGTCGGGAGCGGAAGCAAGATCGAGCACCTCGCGGTCTTCGTCCTGTGCGGGTGCATCGGTTGGTTTTATCTCTGGACCGTGCGGTCGAGCGGCGACTCGTGGAACTTTGGCCGCGAGCAAAACGATTACTACAATCTGCTGATCGACGGTTATCTCGACGGGCAGCTCCACATGAAAGTCGAGGTGCCGGAGGCGCTGCTGAAATTGGCGAATCCGTATGACCCGGGCGAGCGTCCGCCGGGGCTCGGGCTGCACGATGCGTCGTTTTACAAGGGGAAATATTACATCTATTTCGGGGCCGCGCCGATGGTGCTGCTGATGCTGCCGTTCCGTTTTATCACCGGCGTGGATTTGCCGTTGGCGGCGGCCGTGTTGATTTTTGTTTATCTCGGTTTTCTGGCGAGCACCGGGATTTATCTGGCGGTGCGGCGGCGATATTTTCCGCAAGCCGGCGCCCTTACGGTGCTGCTCGGGGTTTTGGTGCTCGGGCTGGCAAGCGCGACGCCGGCGTTGCTGCGCCGACCGGACATGTGGGAATTGCCGATTGGAGGGGGCTATTGTTTCGCGATGCTGTCGCTGGGCTGCGTGGGGCGGAGTTTGCACGCGGTCCGCCGCCGCGCGTGGTGGTTTGCGGGTGCCGGACTTTTCCTCGGGCTGGCGATTGCTTCGCGACCGACCTATTTATTCGCGAGCATCTTCCTCGCGGTGCCGCTGCTGGCTTGGTGGCGGCGGGAGAAACAGATTCCCTGGCGCATGGCGTTCGCGGCCGCGCTGCCGCTCGCTGCGGTCGGAGCGGCGATGGCGTGGCACAATCACGCGCGCTTCGGGAGTCCTTTGCAGTTCGGCCAGTCCTACCAGTTCAGTTTGGATTACGAATCGAAGCTCCCGCATTTTGCGCCGGCCTATGTGCCGTTTACGGCTCACGCGCACTTTTTCGCGCCGGCGGAGTGGTCGCGCTACTTCCCTTTCATCGCCCGCGGCGATCTCGGAGCGGCACCGAAGGGCTTCACGATTCACCGCGGTGATATCTACGGAATCCTGAATCATTTTCCGATTGCTTGGCTGGCGCTGCTGGCCCCGCTGGCCCTCTGGCGGCGGACGGCCTCGGACCGCGAAACACTGGGAGCCTGGCTGGGCGCGGCGACGCTCCTGTTTGGGGGCGCGGCGGCGGTGATGCTGTCTTTCTTCAGTGTGTTGGCGCGTTACCAGGTGGATTTTGTCCCGGCGTTCATGGTGCTCGTTGGCGTCGGTCTGCTCGCGGTCCAACGCTGGCTCGGGTTGTGCGTGGCAGCAGGTTGGCGTCGGTTGGCGATGGCGGCAGTCGGAACCGCGGCGATATTTTCGGCTGCGTTTGGGGCCTTGTTCACCCTGCAATTCGACGGCCTGCTGGTGGAGCGCAATCCGCTGCTCGCGCAGCGTGCCGCGCAGTTCTTTAACCACGTGCCCTCTCTCATCGAGCGCGCGCTTGGCGTGAAGCATGGACCGATCGAGTTGAATGTGAGGGTGGCGGCGGGCGCCGCCAAGCGCGACGAAACGCTCGCAACCATCGGCCGGCCACCGCAGGTCGACCGCGTGATCGTGCGGCACATGGGTGATGGGCGGGTGCAATTTGGCCTTGCGCCCGCCGATACGGCGGAGCGGTTCAGCGAGCCGCTCACACTTACACCGGACGCCGTGCATCGAGTGCGGGTTTCGCTCGCCTCGCTTTTCCCACCGGCGACACATCCGTTCTTTGCGGGTCGCACGCCGAATGAAATCCGCGCCACGCTGCGGCGCGCGGAGATTATGGTGGATGGCGAAGTCGTGCTGCGGGAGCACTTGCGCTTGGATCGCGCGGGCGTCGGGCAAGTGCGAATGGGGCAGGCGGAATTATTGGGTCGGACCGGGCCATCGGAAATATTTGCGGCAGCGGGCCAGCGCCCGGTTTTTCACGGGAATGATCTCTCGGGCCCGGGCGACACGTTGCGTCTGACGGTGCGCTTACCGGCAACGCGTCCGGTGGGACGCCGCGAGCCGCTGGTCGTCACGGGAAGGAGCGGGGCCGGCGATTTGCTGTTGATCGAGTATCTGGCCGGCGACGAAGTGCGCTTCGCGCTCGATCACTGGGGGTCGCCGTTGCGCGAGAGCCCGCCGCTGCGGTTGTCGCCGGGCCAGACTCACACGATCGATATCACGCTCACGTCGTTGGCGTCCGTCGAAGATGCGACGCTGGTTCGCGCGGTGCAATCAGGGGAGGCGCGGGTGAGCGTGAACGGCGTGAAAATCTGGTCGGACAAAACCTATTTCTTCAGCGCCGAGGCACCCGAACTATGGATCGGGCGGAACGGAATTGGGGGCACGGCGTGCGGGCCCGAGTTCACGGGCGAGGTGCGCGAGGTCCTTCGACTCGGCTCGGAGCAGGCGACGCGCGTGGTGCGCGAATGAGATTGCGCGGGGACCGCTTCGTTTCGTCCGCTGATTGTGATGTTCGACCAAATCCTGACCGACCGCGAAACGCAGTGGCGGCTGCTGCGGTTTCTTCTCGTGGGAGCGGGGACGGCATTGGTGCAGGTCGCGGTGTTGCGCGCCTTGAAGACGCGGTGCGGCGAGACCCTGGCGTTTTCGCTGTCATGGGTCGTGTCGACGACCACGCATTATTTCGCGAATCGTTTCTGGGCGCTGCCGAGCGGCCGCGGCGACACGGCGCAGCAGCTCGGCGAGTATCTCGTCGCGGTCGCGCTCAGCTACCTGATCAATCTCGGCGCGTTTAAGCTCCTGCGGAATCGCTTCAAACTAAGCCCGACGTGGGCGACGCTCTGGGCAATCCCGCCCTCGACGATCGTGGTGTTTCTGATTCTGAACTATCGGGTGTTTGGGCGCTGAGCACGGAGGGCCGAGTCGGGTGAGGCGCCGAGTCGCTCTCCAACACTCAACGTTTGAACAGGCGGGTCGGATACCCGCCCTACCATTTTTTCCCGCGCTCTTCCGGCACGATGCGACGGAGCGTGTAGATGTCGGAGGCGGCGAGTTCGCTGCGCTGTGCGCCGAGTGTGGTCCACGGATCCCACGGCGCGCTGATGAGTCGGCCGGTGATGCCGTCGCTCGCGGGAGAGAGGAGCCACTCGACGCAGGCGAGGGCTTTGGCGAGGGTGGCGGCGGCGGTCGCGACGGAAGCCGATTTTTGTTTTTGCGCGGCGGCGAATTCGGCGGCGCCGACGACGGCGGGGCCGAGGGCGAGCACTTCGTCGGTGAGGCGCGTGTTGATGGCGCCGGGCGCGAGGGCGTTGATGTCGAGGGCGCGACCGCGCTCCTCCTCGGCAATAGTTTCGACGAGGCGAACCACGCCGGTCTTGGCGACGCCGTAGGCGGAAAAATTGGCGCGTGGCTTCGTCGCGCCGCCGCCGCTG
>JANOAF010000379.1:0-7496 GCA_031411015.1 Opitutaceae bacterium
GAGGCGGCCATCACACCCGCCACCCGCGCCATCCTGCCCGTCGATCTGGCGGGCCTGCCCGTGGACCGCGACCGACTCCACGCGATCGCAAAAAAACACGGACTGCGCGTCGTCGAGGATGCCGCGCAATCCTTCGGCAGCAACTGGCGCGGGCAGCGCATCGGGGCGACGGGGGATTTTGTTTCGTTCAGTTTTCATCCGAACAAAAACATCACGACCATCGAGGGTGGCGCGCTCGTGCTGAACGACGAACGTGAGGTGAAGCTCGCCGAACAATACCGGCTGCAGGGCGTCGTGCGCACGGGCTTCGATGGCATGGAGGTCGAACTCGTCGGGGGAAAATTCAATCTCACCGACGTCGCCGCGCGCGTCGGCCTCGGCCAGCTCCCGCATCTCGAAGCGTTCAACGCCAAGCGCCGCGAACTCGCGCGCGCCTATTTCGAGCTGCTCGATACGCCCGCGCACCGCGCGCTGGGGCTGCAATTGCCGCCCGCGGATTTTTTGCAGACCAACTGGCACATGTTCCAAGTCGTGCTCCCCGAGGATCGCCTCACGATCAAGCGGGCTGAAGTGATGGCGAAGCTTCACGCCGCCGGCATTGGTGCCGGCGTCCACTATCCCGCGATTCATCTTTTCGCCGTTTATCGTCGGCTCGGTTGGAAAGAGGGCGACGTTCCGAAGGCCGAACGCGTCTGCCGAAACATCCTTACGCTGCCGCTCTTCCCCGCGATGACGCGCGCGGATGTCGAGCGTGTGGTGCGGGAGCTGACCACCATTCTCGCTGCCCACCAGAAATCATGAGCGCCACGCCCCAGCTCTCCATCGTTATCCCCGTTTACAACGAGGAGTTGAATCTGCCCACGCTCTTCGCGCGACTCTATCCGGCGCTCGATGCCCTGCAGCGCAGCTACGAAATCATTTTCACGAACGATGGATCGCAGGACCGATCCTTCGCCCTGTTGCAGGCACAACATGCCAAGCGGCCGGACGTGACCCGCGTGATCGATTTCAACGCCAACTACGGCCAGCACATGGCAATCATGGCGGCGTTCGAGCGCGTGCGTGGTCAGGTGATCGTGACGCTCGACGCCGATCTCCAAAACCCCCCCGAGGAAATCGGCAAGCTCCTCGAAAAAATGGACGCGGGCCACGACTACGTGGGCGGCTACCGGCTTGAGCGCCAGGACTCGTGGTTTCGCACCTACGCTTCGAAGCTCATCAATTTCGTCCGCGAAAAAACCACCAGCATCGAGATGACCGACCAAGGTTGCATGCTCCGCGCCTACTCGCGCCCGATTATCGACGCCATCGTGCGCAGCGGTGCAATCAACACCTTCATCCCCGCGCTCGCCTACAGTTTCTCGGGCCATCCCGCCGAGGTCGGAGTGAAACACGAGGAGCGCCACGCGGGCGTCTCGAACTACTCGTTCTACAAACTGATCCGGCTGAACTTCGATCTCATCACCGGCTTCTCGATCGCGCCGCTGCAGTATTTCACCATGTTCGCGATGTTGTGCTCGGCGGGCAGTCTGGCGCTTGTGACGGTATTGTTCGTGCGGCGTTTCGTCTTCGACAACCTCGACCGCGACACCTTTGGCGTGTTCACCCTCTTCGGCATCCTGTTTTTCCTGCTGAGCGGCGCGATGATCGGCATCGGCCTCATTGGCGAATACGTCGGCCGCACCTACCAGGTCGTGCGCGCCCGCCAGCGCTACCACGTGCGCGAGACGCTGGAGTCGAAGAGCTGAGTCGCATGGGTCCGCGCATCATTTTTTTTGGCTACAGCGAGGTCGGCTACGACTGCCTGTCACTGCTGTTGGAGCGCGGGGACAACGTCGTCGCGCTCATCACGCACGAGGACAGCCCGCACGAGAAAATCTGGTTCAAGACCCCGGCCGTCGCCGCACATGAGAAAGGCCTCCCGGTTTTCACGCCGGAGTCGGTGAACAACCCGGAGTGGCGCGAGAAGATCGCCGCGCTCTCGCCCGAGTTGATCCTCTCGGTTTACTACCGCCACATGATCGGCACCAAGATTCTCGCGCTGCCGCGGCTCGGGGCCTGGAACCTGCACGGTTCGCTCCTGCCGAAATACCGCGGTCGCGCGCCCATCAACTGGGCCGTGCTGCACGGCGAGCCCCGCCTCGGCATGACGCTGCATCGCATGGTGAAATCCGCCGACGCCGGCGCAATCGTCGATCAGGCGGGCGTAAACATCGGGCCGCGCGACACGGCCGAAGAGGCGTTTCGCAAGGTCATGCCGTGCGCCCGCCGCGTGCTCGCCCGGCAAATCGACGCGCTCCTCGGCGGCACGGCGCGCGAGACCCCCCAGGATGAATCGCAGGCGAACTACTTCGGCGGCCGCAAACCCGAGGACGGTCGCATCGCGTGGGCGCAAACCTCGCGGCAAATCTTCAACCTCATCCGCGCGGTAACCGATCCGTATCCCGGGGCGTTCACCGATGTCGGGGGCGCGCGCCTGATGGTGTGGTGGGCGGAGCCGGACTCAGCGGCCGCGAAAGAAAAACGCGGAGCCCCGGGCGAAATCCTTTCTGTTTCCCCGCTAGTCGTTGCGACGGGCGACGGCGCGCTGGAACTCAAGCGCACCGAATGGCGCGGTGCGCCCGCGCCGGAGTTACGCGTGGGCTTGAAGCTCTGAGTTTTTCCATTTCCCAATTTCCCGCTTTCCCGATTTTCTCCGCCTATGCCTCTCAAAGTTCTCATCCTCGGCGCCAACGGCTTTATCGGCAGCTCGCTCACCCGCGCGATCCTTGAGCAGAAAGACTGGGAAGTTTACGGGATGGATATCGGCTCGCACAAACTGGAGGACAGCTTGGGCAACCCGCGTTTCAAGTTCGTCGAGGGCGACATCACGATTAACCGCGAGTATATCGAATACCATGTGAAGAAGTGCGACGCGGTCATCCCGCTCGTCGCCATCGCGAACCCGATTCAATACGTGAAGGATCCGTTGCGCGTCTTCGAATTGGATTTCGAGGCTAATCTCGCGGTCGTCCGCCAGTGCGCGAAATACAAGAAGCGGATCATCTTTCCGTCCACGTCCGAGGTATACGGCATGTCCCAGGATGCGAAGCTCGACGAAGCAACGACCAGCCTCGTTTACGGCCCGATCGAGCGGCAGCGCTGGATTTACGCGTGCTCGAAGCAGCTCCTCGATCGCGTGATCTACGCCTACGGCGTGCGCGACAACGTCGACTACACGCTCTTCCGCCCGTTCAATTGGATCGGGCCCAAGCTTGACGATGTCATGGAGCCGAAGGAAGGCAGCTCGCGGCTCTTCACGCAGTTCATCTCCAACGTCATTTTCAAAAAGCCGCTCCAGCTCGTCGATGGCGGCAAGCAGTCGCGCTCGTTCACGTTCATCGACGATGGCATCGATGCGCTCCTCCGCATCATCGAAAACAAAAACGGCTGCGCCTCACGCCAGATCTTCAACATCGGGAACCCGAAAAACGACGTGAGCGTGGCCGAACTCGCGAAACTGATCATCAGCGCGTTCAAGGATTATCCGGACTACGCCGCTCATGTGAAGGCCGCGAAGACGGTCGTCGTGCCGTCGGGCAAATATTTCGGGAAATACTATCAGGATATCCAGAAACGAGTGCCCTCGATCGCGGCCGCGAAAAAGCACCTCGGCTGGACGCCAAAGGTGAACTTGAAGAAGGCGATCAAGCTCACGCTGGATTATCACCTCGCGCATAAAGACTACCGACTGGAATAAGCCGGGTCGCGTGCCATGCCGATCCGCCTCGCGCTCAAGGTTGATGTCGACACCGATCGCGGGACCCGCGAGGGGGTCCCGAATCTCGTTTCGGATTTGCAGGTGCTAAGCGCTCCGGCGTGTTTCTTGTTTTCGCTCGGCCCCGATCAGACGGGCCGTGCGATCACGCGGGTGCTGCGGCCGGGTTTTTTTAAGAAAGTCAGCCGCACGAGCGTGGTGGAAATCTACGGCGTGCGCACGCTGCTCAACGGCACGCTGCTGCCCGCGCCGCACATCGGTCGCCGCAATGCCGAGGTGATGCGCGCGGTCCGCGATGCCGGCTTCGAGGTCGGCATTCACTGCTATAATCACTACCGGTGGCAGGACTACGTGCACACGATGTCGGCCGAGGGCGTGCAGACGGAGTTCGACGAAGCCCGCGCGGAGTTCAGGCGCATCTTCGGCACCGAGGCGCACACCGCGGGCGCGGCGGGCTGGCAGAGCAACGCGCGGAGTCGCGCAGCCTACGAGCGCGCCGGGCTGCTCTACGCCAGCGACACGCGCGGCGGTGCGCCGTTTTTTCCGCGGGTCGACGGACGGCTTTTCCAAACACTGGAAATCCCCAGCACGCTGCCGACCTTCGACGAACTGATGGGCCGGCCCGAATTTCCCGACGACAAGATCGTCGCGCATTACCTGTCGCTCCTGCGCGCCGACCAGCCGAACGTCTTCACGCTGCACGCTGAAATCGAAGGCATGGGGCGGCGGGGTTTGTTTCGCGAATTGCTCGCCGCGTGCGCGGCGCGCGGGGTGAAATTCATCCGCTTGGATGATCTCGCGCGTGAACTGCTCGCCAACCGCGCGGCGATTCCGATTCGCGATCAGGTGCAGGCGGAGATCGACGGGCGCAGTGGCTTCGTTGCGGCGCAGAAGGTTTCGTGAACGCGGACCGAAAGGTAGCGCGGTGCTTCAGCCCGCGGCTCTGGACGAACAGCTCGGGCTAAAGCTCCGCGCTACGTGATCGTCTCGGCGATCAGGCTGGTTGGGCTCACCGCTGAGTCACCGATGGCAAGCGCGCTCGCCAACATCGCCCTTGCTTCCGCCAGCGATTTCTCATCGTTCGCGTGAACCATGCACAGCGGCGAGCCCGCCGCCACGGGTTCGCCGATCTTGGCAATCCCACTGACGCCCACGGCCGGATCGATTTTGTCTTCGGCGCGAGCGCGGCCGGCACCGAGGCGGAGCGCGGCGAGAGCCACGCTCATCGCGTCGACGTCGTGCACGAATCCCGCGCGCGGCGAGGGCAGGGGAACTTTGAGTTTGGCCTGCGGCAGTCGTGCCGGGTCGTCGATCACGCGCCCGTCACCGCCCTGGGCGGCGACGATTTCGCGGAGTTTGGCGAGCGCGGAACCGTCGGCCACGACGCGGCGCAATTTATCTTTAGCCTCGGCTTCGCTGTTCGCGACACCGCCGAGTATGAGCATGTGCGCGCCGAGCGCGTAGGTGACTTCCATCAAATCCGCCGGGCCTTCGCCGCGCAGGCACGCGATCGACTCGGCGACTTCGAGGGCGTTGCCGACGGTGCGACCGAGGGGCTGATCCATCGCCGTCAGAAGCGCGCGGACTTGTTTGCCGCCGGCGCGACCGACGGCGACGAGCGCCTCGGCGAGTTTGCGCGCCTCGGCTTGTGTCTTCATGAAAGCGCCGCGGCCAAATTTCACGTCGAGCACGAGCGCGTCGATGCCCTCGGCGAGTTTCTTCGAGAGGATCGAGCCGCAGATGAGCGGGATGCACTCGACGGTGGCCGTCACGTCGCGGAGGGCGTAAAGTTTCTTGTCCGACGGTGCCAGGTCCTTGGTCTGACCGATGAGCGCACACCCGATCCGCGCGACCTGCGCGAGATAAACGTCGAGCGAGAGATCGGTGCGAAAACCGGGGATCGATTCCAGTTTATCGAGCGTGCCGCCGCTGTGGCCGAGGCCGCGTCCGCTGATCATCGGCACGGGGACGCCGCACGCCACGACCATCGGGGCGAGAGGAATGGAAACCTTGTCGCCGACGCCGCCGGTGGAGTGTTTGTCGACCTTGATGCCGGGGACGGCCGAGAGATCGGCGACGACACCGGAGCGCATCATCGCGTCGGTGTAGTGGGCGGTTTCCTCCGGAGTCATGCCGCGGAGAAAAATCGCCATGAGCAGTGCGCTTAGCTGGTAGTCAGCCCAAGCGCCGTCGGTCGCACCGCGCACAAAGGCCTGAATTTCTTCGCGCGTGAGCGCATGGCCGTCGCGTTTGCGGGCGATGATATGCTGGGGAAACATGGGGGAACCATCTCAGGTCGCCGGTCCGCGCGCAAATCCATAGGCACGCTCGACCTTTGCGATGCGGACCTCGTAACGTTCATACCACGCCTCACGTCCGCCCCGCTGGGCCTTTTCGTGCTCCGTGTCGCGTTTCCAAGCGAGGATCGCCGCTTCGTCACGCCAGTAGCTGACCGTGATGCCGACGCCATCTGCGCCGCGCGCGCTCTCAATGCCGAGGAATCCGTCGTAACGCGATCCGAGATCGACCATGCGGTGCGCCATCGCGCCGTAAGCGTGGCCGTCGTCCGTCGCGCGCTTCGACGTGAAGATCACCGCGTAGTAGGGTGGCTCCGGCGTCGAGGCGATGCCGCTGGCTGCGCTCATGGGTCGGACCTCCGCAGCACGAGCATGGAGTTGGCGCCCGCGAAAAATTCGTAGTCCACCGCCCGCACTTCGCTGGCGATGCCGGCGTCGCGCAACTCGCGCCGCAGCCGCACCAGCGCGGGAAACGGTTTGCCGTCGGCCCCACACAGCGGATGGATCCGCACCTCGTCGACACTGACGCGGACGAGTTCGCGGCACGCCGCCAGGTGCCAATCGAAATCAAACCGACCAGCGTAAACAAACAGCAGGTGCGCACAGAGCACGACGTCGAATGTCCCATCGAAAAACGGCAGCCGCGGCAGCGAACCGCCGACGTAGCGGTTGTGGATGAAATGCGTCTCGTAGTCGGCGAGAAACCGCGCCGCTGCGCCACGCCGGTCAAGTTCCGCGGCGTCGAGTGACGGGAAGCTCCCGAGCCGAAACAACCGCCGCTTTTCCCGCACCTGTGCAAACATCCGATCGTAGTCGTCCTGCACGCGGGCGGTGAGTTCGTCGCCCGTGCGGCCGTAGGCGGGATCGACGGCGACGGCGTTGATCTTCCGAGCGCAGGCCTCGGCGGTGAAGGATGATGGACCGGCGGCGACATCGAGCACGTCCCGGCCTTTCAGCGCGGCGACATCGAGCGCGAAGAACTGGGCATACTCGGCAAGCGATCGGCCGAAGAAGGAGACCGACGGCAATTCGATCTCTGATTTGAGACTTATCCGGGGGACTGGAGCGGGAGGCAGGGCGAGGGCGGGCATGGGACGATTTGGGATGTGGTGCGAATCATGGAGCGGTGAAATAGGGGAAAACAAAAAGCCCGACTCGGTTGAGTCGGGCTTGGCGGGTGGTGTTCAGGGCTTTTTCAGCCGTGTCGTGCGGTTACCGCACCGGACCATCGTCGCCAAGCCGACCCGTGCCAGCGTGCGCATTTTACCGTCGTCATTTTGACGGCGGTAACGGTAGCGATGGACTTGCGGGCGAAATTCACTGCGGGTTCTGATGATGACGCCGATGCAGTGGAGCAAGCGGATTTTTCGGAACGGCGCGGGGACTGACGACGGCGCCCCGATTTTGGAAAACGAAAAGCGGCGGTCGTTCGGCCGCCCCCT
>JANOAF010000380.1:0-1797 GCA_031411015.1 Opitutaceae bacterium
TTCGCGGTGAGTTCCGGCGATTGCTCGCGGGCCCGGGTGACGGCGATACGACGACCGGCGAGGACGGGAGTTTTGCTCATGGGAGAAGTCCGAAATGCCGGAGCACCCGCGCCGCCGTGGCGGCCGGTTCGGCAAAATCGGCGTCGGTCAGCGGGAGGCGTTGCAGTCCGATATTTTCGTGAAAAAGGTAGAGATTGCCGGGCGTTGCGTGCGCGGCAAAGGCCGTATGACACCCGCCCCCGAGGGCGGCCTGAAACGCGCGCTCCAGCGTGACATTCCGCGCGGTCGGCGCATCGAACACGGCGGCAAATTTCGCGGCGTCATCCTCGCGGCATTGGATGCCGATCGCGCCCTGTCCCACCGCCGGCACCATCTGGTCAAACTCCAACGGCAGGAACTCCACGCCCGGCCAGCTGCTGATCCCCAGGCGCTTCAAGCCGGCCGCGGCCAGAATCGAACCGTCCGCCACGTGCTGTTCGCCGATCTTCCGCAGCCGGGTGTCCACGTTGCCGCGGATCTCGGTGAAGGTGACCTCCGGAAACAGTTTCGCAATTTGCAGCCGCCGGCGCGGGCTCGCGGTCGCGATCGTCTGCGGCGTCACCACGCCGGCGCGGAGCACGAGCACGTCGCGCGTGTCGGCGCGCGGCATGTAGCCGCCGAGGGCGAGACCGGACGGCATGTCGCCGGGCAAATCTTTCGTGCTGTGCACGGCGACGTCGGCTTCGCCCCGCTGGAGCGCACCTTCGAGCTCGCTGGTGAAGAGTCCCTTGCCGCCCTTTTTCTCCAAGGACCATTCCGTCTGCTTGTCACCCGTGGTGACGATCTTCAGCAGTTCGGTTTCGACGCCGAGCTTGTCGCGCAGATGCGCGGCGACCATCTCGGCCTGGGCGAGTGCGAGCGGGCTTTTGCGGGTAGCGAGGACGAGTTTGGTCATCGGGAAAAAAGAAGGCGCAGAGAAAATTCTCTGCGCCTTCCGGAATTTTGGCAATGGCGCGGGATTACGAGTAGGAAGCCTGCACGCCCTTGATGTTCTTCTTCGTCATCCACGGCATCATGCTGCGGAGGTAGGCGCCGGTCTTCTCGATCTGGTGCTGTTCGCCCTTCTTGAGGAGCGCATGGTAGTTCTTCAGACCACCCTTGTGCTCCTTGACCCACTCCTTGGTGAACTGGCCGGACTGGATCTCCTTGAGAATTTTCTTCATCACCGTCTTCGTCTGCTTGTTGATGACGCGCGGACCGCGGGTGATGTCGCCATACTTGGCGGTCTCGGAAATCGAGAAACGCATGCCGGCAATGCCACTCTCATACATGAGATCGCAGATGAGCTTCAGCTCGTGGAGGCACTCGAAATAGGCCATCTCGGGCTGGTAACCGGCCTCGACGAGGGTCTCGAAACCCGCCTGCACGAGCGCGCTGGCGCCACCGCACAGCACGGCTTGCTCGCCGAAAAGATCGGTCTCGGTTTCTTCCTTAAACGAGGTCTGGAGCACGCCGGCGCGGGTCGAGCCGATGCCCTTGGCCCAGGCGAGCGCGGTCTTCTTGGCGGTCTTGGACTTGTCCTGCGCGACGGCGATGAGGGCCGGCATGCCTTTGCCCTCGGCGTAGAGGCGGCGGACCATGTGGCCGGGGCCCTTCGGGGCGACCATGATGCAGTCGATGTCCTTGTGCAGCTTCACGAGGCCGAAGTGGACCGCGAGGCCGTGGGAGAAGAGGAGGGTCTTGCCCTTGGAGAGATTCGGGAGGATGTCGCGCTCGTAAACCTCAGCCTGCTTCATGTCGGGCAGACCGACCATGATG
>JANOAF010000381.1:0-5007 GCA_031411015.1 Opitutaceae bacterium
CGGGCGGCACTACGCGCCGTGGAGCGGGCGGCACACGGCGGTGCTCGGGCTCGAGGAGCTGACGGGATATTTTCACCTCGGCTTGGCGGAGTCGGTGAAGCCGAATCCGATCAGCAAACGCGGCGTGCCGACGACGGTGGCGCTGAATCCGAAGAAGCCGACGACGGTGAATTAAATCACGGCGGTCGCGGCGGTGCCGAAGGGATTTGATCGCGTGAAGGAGATTCGCGCGGTCGCGGCGGGTGTGGAATTGATCGCGGAGAGTGGGAAGCGGGCGATGTGTTCGCTGGATGTGGGGTTTTTGGGGCGAGCGTAAAGGGCGGCGAAGGTGAAAGACCGCACGCCAAGGCGTGCGGCTACGGTGATCAGTAGAGCTGGGCGGCTTTGCGGCGTTGCTCGTAGGTGGCGAGGGACGCGGACCAGCGGGCTTTGATTTGGGCGAGGGTTTCGCCGGACTTGATGGCGTTGAGGGTTTCGTCGTCGCCGAGGAGGCGGGCCATGTCGTCGACTTTGAATTTGTCCGGATAGAGCCGGCGCACGGCAAGCGCGAGCTCGAGACCGATGTCGATCACCGGGCAGGCGTCGCGATCCGTGAGGACGGCGCGCACACCGCCGCAGAGCTGGTCTTTGTATTTCAGCGACGCGGCGGGGCCGGGATAAAACGCCATCTGCGGCGTGAAGGTCACGGCTTCGAAGCGCACGCCGGGGATGCCGGCGCGGTTCATTTCCGCGGCGAGTTTGGCGCCATCGACGAACGGCGCGCCGACTTGCTCGAACGGTTTCGCGGTGCCGCGGCCCATCGAGATCGAGGTGCTTTCGAGCAGGCAGAGGCCGGGATAGAGCGTCGCGGCGGTGAGGCTCTTCATCGAGGGCGAAGGGTTGACCCACGGGAGGCCCGTGGTGTCGAACCACGTCGTGCGCGTCCAATTTTCGCACGGGACAATCTCAAGGTCGGCGCCAAATTTCCGCTCGGCGTTGAAGAGCCGCGCGAGTTCGCCGAGCGTCATCCCGTGGCGCACCGGAATCGGATGAAAGCCGATGAAGCTCGGCGCGCGCGTCTGCACCGGACCCTCGAAGCGCGCGCCACCGATGGGGTTCACGCGATCGAGGACGAAGATTTTTTTCTTCGCGGCGGCGGCGGCTTCGAGGGCGGCGCCGAGCGTGGCGGAGTAAGTGTAGAAGCGCGCGCCGATGTCCTGAATGTCGAAGACCAGCGCGTCGATGTCGCGGAGCTGCTCGGGCTTTGGCGCGCGGGCGCGGATGACGGCCATGTCGTAATCAGCGGCGGACATACCGGCGGTGCGCTTCGGCGTTTCGCCATAGAGACTGTAAACGGGGAGCTTGGTTTTCTCGTCGATGGTATCGCCGACCTTGTCGTCGGCCACGCCGCGGATGCCGTGCTCCGGGCTGAAGAGCGCGACGAGTTTCACGTCCTTGGCCTCGTGCAACAAATCGATCGTGAGGCGGCCCTGGCGGTCGCGGCCGCTCTGGTTGGTGATGAGTCCGAGGCGCAGGCCGCGGAGGCGCGCGAAATCCTCGCGCACGAGCACGTCGATGCCGTTGCGCACCGCGCCGACATCGCGGCCGATCGCCTCGGCGGCGAGCGTGGCGATTTCGCGGCGGACGGGCGTGGCGTCACCCTTGCCGTCGGGGTGGACGCGGTTGCTGAAAAAAATGATGAACGCCTTCGCCGCCGGATCGATCCACAGGCTCGTGCCGGTCCAGCCGGTGTGGCCAAACGTCGTGCCGGCGGGAAACCAGCGGCCGCGCGGGCCGGAGTAGCTCGTGTCGATATCCCAACCGAGACCGCGGCGGCTGGAACCGTCGTTTTGCACGCGCGTCATCTCCGCAACACTCGCAGCGCTCAGGATGCGCACGCCGTCGAGTTCGCCGCCGTTGAGACTCATCCGGCAGAAGCGCGCGAGGTCGGCGGTCGTAAGGAAAAGCCCGGCGTGGCCGGCGATGCCGCCCATCTTGCGCGACGTGGGATCGTGCACGACGCCGTGGATCATTTTGCCGTCGACGAGTTCGGTGGGCGCGATGCGGGGGAGTTTTTCCTTGGAGGGGAGATAGCCGGCATCGCGCATCCCGAGCGGCGAGAAAATTTCGTCGCGCGTGTAGACGTCGAGCGTGCGGCCACTGACAAGGCGCACGAGTTCGCCGAGCACGATGTAGTTGATGTCGCTGTAGACGAAACCGCTCCCCGGCACGCTGCGCAGCTCCTCCGCGCACGCGCGGTTGATGGCGCCGGCGTAGGCGGTCCACGCGGGCGTGGTCGGGATGCCCGGGCGCAGGCCGGACATATGCGTCATCAGGTGACGCAGCGTGACGATGCCTTTGCCGTGCTGCGCAAACGCCGGGAGGTAGCGCGCGACTGGCGCGTCGAGGTCGAGCTTGCCGCGCTCGACAAGCTGCATGACGGCGGTCGTGGTCGCGATGATTTTGGTCAGCGACGCCGCGTCGTAAATCGTGTCTTCCGTCGTGGCATCGGGCGCGGGCACGAGGGCGCGGTGGCCGTAAGCCTTGCGATAGATTTCGCCGTCGCGCTCGAACCAGAGCACGCCGCCGGGAATTTTTTTCGCCGCAATCGCGTCGGCGACGGCGGTGTCGATGGCGGCGAGTTTCGCCGGCAGAAACGGTTCGGCGGCAAACGCCGCGACCGCGCCGAGCCATAGTGCACCGGACGCCGCGAGGGCGCGAAACCGGAAGGAAAGCGCACGCATGTTCAGACGGCGGCCAGGGCTTTTTCGAGAAACACGCGATTGGCGCGGGCGTTTTCCATCGTCTCCTGCGGGGTCGCGCCGATTTTGCAGCACTCAACCATGATCGGGCCGTTGAAGCCGGCGGATTTCAATTTCTTGAACACGCCGACAAAATCCACCTTGCCCGTGCCGAACTGGATCATCGGGTCGCTTTTCTCCGCGGCACAGTCCTTGGCGCAGAAACCGGTGACGTGCTCCGCGATCGGCGCAAGCTCGGCCACGGGATCCTTGCCCGTGTAGTAGATGATATTGCCCGCGTCATACCAGATTTTGAAATTGGGATGACCGACCGCTTTCATGGCCTTGACGATCTCGTCGGAGGCACCGCTACCGCCGCCGTGGGGCTTCAGGACGAGCTTGATTTTCCGCTCCTGAGCGAAGGCGGCGGCATCGGCCATGACCTTGAAATACTGTTCGTAGTGCTCGGGTTTATCGACGCCGAAGGTGAGCGCGAACTCGGCGCCGACGGTGTGGGCATTCGCGAGTTGCTGGCGCGTGTCGGCGATGGCGTCGGCGAGCGGCACGCCGTTTTTCACGCGGAGCGCGGTCATGTTCACCGAGAGCCCGCGCGCGGCGACCTTCTGCTTCAGGGCGGCAAGGTATTCGGGCGTGGCGTTGGAAGAGGTGAAGACGTCGGCCTTGGTCGGCGTGAGGAGGCCGGTGTGTTTGTAGCCGGCGGCTTTGATGGCATCGAGGGTCTCGTCGTAGCTCCACTTGGTCCACGGGCGGTTGAAACAGCCCACAGGCCAACGGGTAGGCGTGGATTTTTCGGCGGAGCGGAGGACGGTCGGAAGCATGGCGGCGGCGACGCCGGCACCGGCGGTCGCGAGGAAATCGCGGCGGGAAAAACAGGGGGTGAGCATGGGGAAAGGACCCGGAGTTGAGTGCCGTGACCCTCCCACCGCAACCCGGAAGGCGGCATCGCCAAGGAGGGTGCGCGATTTTCTTTGAATAGATTTCCCCGCCGCTGCGTCCTAGCGCCCGTCTGCCCGGTCAGAGAATGCGATTGCCCTCTTGGGCTCCCGTTGCGTTTGCTGACCGGGTTTCCCATCCAACCTCCCCCATCCGATCCATGAAAATCCGTCTAATCCTCGCCACCCTAGCCTGCGCTCTGGCCACTGTGCCCGCCATTAATGCCGCCGAACCCGAGACCGAGCTCGGTGGTAAAATGGACAAAATGAGCGGCGCTTTCCGCGCTCTCCGCCGGCAAGTCGCCGATGCCACCAAGAACGCCGACTCGCTCGCCAAAGTCGCGACGATCAAGGAAAACGCCCAGGCCGCGCTGAAGCTCGAGCCCGCCATGAAGGCCGACAAACCTGCCGCCGAGCAGAAGCAGTTCGTCGCCGACTACCAGACCGAGATGAAGAAAACCATCGCGCTCCTGGACAAAGTCGCCGCCGCGTTGACCGCGAACAACAACGCCGAGGCCGAGAAGCTCCTCGCCGCCGTGGGTGACGCGCAGAAGGCCGGTCACAAGCAGTTCAAGAAGCCCGACAACAAGAAGAAGTAAGGCCTCCGCCTCACTCTTTCGTCTCTTCACGACGCCGCCGGATTTTTCCGGCGGCGTTTTTTTTGTGCCCGCTGCGTTGCCGCGCGGCGTAAATCAGGTTTTGAGCCTTCGCTCAAACTCACGGGCGTCCCGCCCATGTCTTCAAACCGGCGGTCGCTCAAAACCTGATTTGCGCCCGTGCCGCGCCGGCATCCGGAAATCCACTCGCCAATCCGACGCCGCACCTCGCAAGGTAACGGCGCCGTTTCCGCCGCCCCTCCGCCTCGTGTCCACGCCCGCCTCCTCCGCCGTTTTCCTCTCCTACGCGTCGCAAGACGCGGACGCCGTGCGCCGGCTCGCGGATGCGCTGGGTGCCGCCGGGGTTGAAGTTTGGTTCGACCAGAGCGAACTCACCGGCGGCGATGCCTGGGACCGGAAAATCCGCGAACAGCTCAGGACCTGCGCCCTCTTTGTGCCGGTCATCTCCGCCGCGACGCAGGCACGGCGCGAAGGGTATTTCCGCCTCGAGTGGAAACTCGCTGCGCAGCGCACCCACACCATCGCCGACGGCACGCCGTTCTTGTTGCCGGTCGTCATCGATGCAACGCGCGATGCCGACGCACTGGTGCCGGAGGAATTTCGCAGCGTGCAATGGACGCGCCTCGCCAAGCCCGAGGCCCTACCCGCCTTCGTCGCGCGCGTGAAGGCGTTGATCGCGCCGGAAGTTTCCGATGTAGGGCGGGGTCGCCGAACCCC